>WTFW01000120.1 GCA_011523785.1 Chloroflexota bacterium
AGGGTTCTGCAACATACAAGGGGCGGGTCCCCGACCCGCCCGTCTTCCGCGCACCAACAGCCCACTACCCGCTCGTGGTGGGGCGCCGTGTGCTTGTGACCCACGCTGCTTGCAGCCTGGGACTCTTCCTCCCCAAGTAAGCTGTCTCGTCCACCTCCGCCTCGCCGCGAATGCCCCGCACCGCCGAACACACCGTCAACGTCGAACTTGCCCGACTGCTCCGCGGCAAGCATCCGCGCTGGCGGCAGGGGATCAGCGTCGAGCAGACCGGAGTGGTGGCTGACGCGCCGAGCGATCGCCCCGACATCCTCATCCAGCATCCCGGCGGCCTGCCCGTTGTCATCGAGACCGAATACCACCCCGCCCGCGAGGTTGAGCAAGACGCCATCGACCGACTGGGCGAAGCCGTGGCGTCTACAGGTGAGGTAATCGAGCAGGCCGTCGCCTTGCGCGTTCCCGTGGAGCTTCGCGGTGTCAACCAGGCTGTACTGCCCCGCCGTGTGGCCCAGGCCGCCTTCGACTACTGCGTCTTCACCGAGGGTGCGGAAGGACCCGACCGCTGGCCCACCAGCGGCTGGCTCACCGGCGGCGTCGACGACCTAGCTGGCTTCATCGAGCAAACAGCCCTATCCGAGCGCCGCATTGCTCGAGGCACCTTGATCCTCGAAGTCGGCGTCAGGCAGGCTGCCGGTCGCCTCGAGGCCATGCTCCTGCAACCAGCCGGCATCTTGAGCCGCCGGGCCGCCGTCCTTCACCAGCAACCGGGAGAGCAGACCGAACGCATGGCTATGGCCATCGTGGCCAACGCCATGACGTTCCATGCCACGCTCGCCGCATCCAATCTCGGCGTCCGCTCATTTGCTGATCTTCGTAAGGAGTCCCCGCTCGAGCATCTCAGCATCTCCATCGTTATTCGGGAATGGCGCCGCATTCTTCGGGAGATCAACTACTGGCCAATCTTTCATATCGCCGTCGAGCTCATGTCGCCGGTCTCACCCCGCGAAGCCACGTCCATCCTTGAGCACTTGGCCAAAGTCGCCGATGCGCTCAACGAGATCGGAACCTCGACCACCCACGACCTTTCCGGTCAGATGTTCGGGCGCTTGATCGCGGACCGGAAGTTCCTGGCCACCTTCTACACCCTGCCGGCCTCCGCCGCCCTGCTGGCCGAGCTCGCGGCCGCCCGTCTGGATGTGGACTGGTCCGACCCCGAAGGCTTCACAAACTTGCGAATTGCTGACCTGGCCTGCGGCACCGGCGCGCTGCTGGCCGCAGCCTATCGTGCCGTGGCGTCGCGCCATCGCCGGGCCGGTGGCGACGACGCGCCTCTCCATGCCGCCATGATGGAGCAGGCCCTCATCGGCGCCGACATCATGCCGGCCGCCACGCATCTCACCGCGTCCACGCTCTCGAGCGCGCATCCCGGCCTGCCATTCGACCGCACGCGAATCCACACCATGCCCTACGGCGACCCAGAGCCGGAGGACGCAAGCGGACGCGCTGCGGCCATCGGCTCCTTGGACCTGATTCTGAGCGACGCCCAGCCGTCCCTCTTCGGTACCGGTCAGCACGCCATCCGCGGTCGCGGACAGCCTCTACCCGTCCATTTATCGCCCGCCCAGCAGCGGCAGGGCGATGAACTCCACCTGCCCCAGGGCTCGGTCGACCTCACGATCATGAATCCGCCATTTACACGGCCGAATGCTCAGGAGGCCTCGGCCATTGGAGTACCGGTGCCTTCATTCGCCGGATTCAACACGAGCGCCGACGAACAGCGGGCAATGTCAGCCGCGCTGCGACGAATCCGCGGTCAGTTGGATCCGCGGGCCGGTCATGGCAACGCCGGGCTGGCGTCCAACTTCATTGACTTGGCGCATGCCAAAGTCAGAGCCGGAGGCATCCTCGCGCTTGTCCTGCCCATTGCTGTTATATCGGGAGAAGCGTGGCGCCCAGCCCGTCGGCTGCTGGCATCCCACTATTGCGACTTGACCGTCGTCACGATTGCGGCCATCGGCGAGACCAATCGGTCATTCTCCTCGGACACCGGGATTGGCGAAGCGCTGATAGTCGCAGTCAAGCGTGAAGGGCCGGTCGAGGCGGACGAATCAGCGACCCGCGTGCACTACGTCAACCTCCGGCGGAGACCACAGTCCCTGGTTGAGGCCAGCGAGATTGCGCGCATTGCCAGACGCTCGCCAGAGGAATACGGAAGCCTGGTCTACGTGGGAGACGACGAAGTCGGCTGCTCGATCCGCGCGACGCTGGCAGACAGTGGTTGTGCTGCCGTGAGCGAGCCGGACGTTGTGGAAGCCGCACGCGCCCTGGCGCGTCGGACACTCGATCTCCCGCGCATGCCCGCTGCGATGCCGATACCTGTTACGACCTTCGGAGCAATCGGAACTCGTGGCCTTCATCACAGAGATATCAACGGTCCGGAAATGAGCCGCCATGGACCCCGAGGACCATTTGACGTGGTGCCCCGGCGTAGCTCCGCGTCCGCATATCCCGTTTTGTGGTCACATGACGCAAGACGTGAGCGGCGTCTGTTGGTCGATCCGGATACGGAGGGCCGGGTACGACCTGACTCTGACGCTAAGGCCGTTCGCGTGTGGGACACAGCCACTCGACTCCACCTGAACCGCGACTTCCGTATCAATTCGCAAAGTTTGGCTGCATGCTTGACACACGAACGCTCCATTGGCGGCAGAGCGTGGCCGAACTTTCGGCTTCAAAACCCGGCGGCTGAAGAGGCTATTGCGCTCTGGGCAAACACGACTCTCGGATTGATCGGCTATTGGTGGGTCGGAAGCCGCCAGCAGCAGGGCCGTTCGGTCATGTCCATCACGAAGCTGCCGGATCTCCTAACCCTCGACGCTCGAGAACTCAGTCAGGAGCAGATCGACCGCTCTGGCCATATCTTCGCCGGCTTCCTCGACCACGAGTTCCTTCCCGCCAACGAGGCCTACCACGACCCCGCTCGCCAAGCCCTTGACCGCGCCGTCCTCATCGACCTCCTCGGCCTCCCCGAATCCATCCTCGAACCCCTCGCCCTCCTCCGCCTCCAATGGTGTGCCGAACCCACCGTCCACGGCGGCAAATCCACTCGCCCGCCTGACTAGAGACCCGAGAGCATCCTTCTAGAGGCGCTCATCTTCCAAAATGCCGCGGAAGCGGATCACGACGGTATGCGCCGGGCCGGTCGGACAAGCACCCGAATAGGGCTGGCCACGCTCGGCATCCCCCATCCGATAAACTGCCGATCAAGGCGTCGCCAGGAGTTCTCGAATGGCCGTCGGCCATTGGCCGGGCAGGTATCGCGACACGCTAATTTCGCGAAAAAACGCCTGAGATTTATCGGATAGCGAGCGCATGGATTTCAACAACTATGAACTGGACGGGCGCATCTATGACGAGATGTTCCATGCGGATGGCAACGCCCGATCGCACTACCAGGGAGTCCACACGGCCTTAACCGAGACGTCCGCGGCTGACCTTGGAGACATTCAGGAACAGGTCACCGGCTCGTTCTCCAGCGAAGGCATCTCCTTCAAGGTCTACGGCGACGAAGAAGGCGACGAGCGCATCATTCCGGTCGACTGCCTGCCGCGCGTGCTCTCCGGCAGCGAATGGTCGGAGCTCGAATCCGGCCTCACCCAGCGCCTCAAGGCCCTCAACCTCTTCCTGGCCGACGTCTACGGTCCGGCCCGAATCGTCCAGGACGGCGTCATTCCGGTCGATGTGGTGCGCGGCTGTCCCCAGTACCGGATCGAAATGCGCGGCTTCCGGGCGCCCCACGGCGTCTGGGTCGCCATCTGCGGAACCGACCTCGTCCGCACCAACGAAGGGTTCAAGGTCCTCGAAGACAATCTGCGCGTACCCTCCGGCGTTGCCTACATGCTCGCCAACCGCAAGGCCGTCAAGGCCAGCTTCCGCCGTCTCTACCGCTCCTCGCGCGTTCAGGACATCGAGCATTACGGCCGAGTCCTACAGACGACCCTCCAGGAACTGGCGCCGGAGGGAACCTCCGACCCGGCGATCGCCTTGCTGACCCCCGGCGTGTACAACTCCGCCTTCTACGAGCACATGTTTCTGGCCAGGGAGATCGGCGCGGAGCTTGTCGAGGGACGCGACCTCCTCGTGGATGACGGCGTGGTCTACATGCGCACCACCGCCGGGCTGCGGCGCGTCGACGTGGTGTACCGGCGCATCGATGACGACTTTCTCGACCCCGTCGTATTCCGCGAGGACTCCCTGCTTGGTGTCCCGGGAATCATGCACGCCTACCAGCAGGGCAACGTCACCCTGGCCAATGCGCCGGGCACCGGGGTCGCCGACGACAAGAGCGTCTACGCGTATGTTCCCGACATGATTCGCTACTACTTAGCTGAAGAACCGGTCATTGCTAACGTCGAAACCTATCTGTGTCGTAATCCTGAAGGACTCGAATACACGCTCGACAATCTGGCGAACCTTGTCGTCAAGCGCGTCGGCGAGTCCGGCGGCTACGGCATGCTCATCGGACCCCATGCATCGCCCGCCGAGCGCGCGGAATACGCCGAGCAGGTGCGAGCAAACCCCGCCGACTTCATCTCGCAACCCACGCTTGCCTTGTCGCGGGCCCCGTGTCTCATCGATGGCGGCATAGAGCCTCGACACGTCGATCTTCGCCCCTTCGTGCTGCACGGCCGCAAGACCCGAATAGTTCCCGGAGCGTTCTGCCGGGTCGCCTTGCGTAAGGGCAGCCTGGTCGTCAACTCCAGCCAGGGCGGCGGCGGCAAGGACCTCTGGGTGCTGGAGAACTAGGCCGCATGCTGTCGCGCAGCGCCGAGGGTCTCTACTGGCTGGGCCGCTACCTGGAGCGAGCCCAGCATCTCAGCCGCCTCCTGCGCCACCAGACCGAGGCCCTGGTCGACCGCCCGGTCAACGAGATTCACTTCGGCTGGCTGCGCCTCTACGGATGTTTGAACCGCCAACCGCCGGTCGGCAGCATCGAACTCCAGGCCCAGGACGACTACAGCCTGGCCGATTCCTACACCCTGGCCGATGACCTCACGTTCGAGCCGACCAATCCGGACTCGGTCTGGTCCGGGGTCGCCGCCGGCCGCGAGAACGCCCGGCACGTCCGCCACTGCCTCAGCGCCGAAATGTGGACCTGCCTCAATCGGTCCTACCTGCGCATCCAGGGACTCACGATCCAGGACATCTGGGGTTCGTCGCCCGAACGGTTCTACGCGGAAACCGTGGCCGAAATCGATACCTTTGCCGGCGTGACCGCCGCCACCATGTATCGCGACGAAGGCTGGAGATTCCTGAATCTCGGTCGTTCGATCGAGCGCGTCCAACTCTCGTCCGCTCTCCTCCACGCACAGATCACGGCCGCCGAACGCACCGAGGATGTCTCCGAAGCCGCGTGGACCGGCCTCCTGCGCCTCTACCACGCGTTGGAGGCCTACAACCGGACCTACAGCCTCGCGGTCGAATCGCGTCAGGTCCTCGACCTGCTCGCGACCGACGCGCGCTTGCCGGACTCGCTCAGCCGCTCGCTCGACATGCTCTCGGCGGAACTCGCGGCGGCTGCGCCCAGTCCAAACGACGAGGCCGCTGGCGCCGCCCAGCGTCTCATGGGTCGCATGAGCGCCCTCGTCAACTACGCCTGGCTGGATCGGGACGACCCGAGGTCGCTGCTACGAAGGCTGAATGCGCACGGACGCGAACTTCACGACCTGGTCACGGAAACCTACTTCCACTACCCCGTCCACGACGCGCCGCTGCGCTGACGCCATGGCGGGCCCAATCCGCTACGAGATTGAACACGTCTCGCGCTACGCCTACTCCCAGCCGGCGAACTACTCCGTCATGCGTCTCTGCCTCAAGCCGCGCGCCGGCGCGCGCCAGCGGCTGCTGAGCTTCGACGTGTCCACGGACCCCCCGGCCGCCTCCAGCGCGGAGACGGACGCCTTCGGCAATACCAGGCACGTGCTCAATCTGCATCAGCCGCACCACGGCCTCGCCATCACGGCTAGGTCCTTAATCGAGGTGCTGCCGCCGGACCCCGTGCCCGAATCGTTGGAGGCCGGCGCCTGGCCTAGCATCGGCGCTCGACGGAACACGTTCTCGGACTGGGACTACACGCGACCAAGCCCGCTGACCGGCCCCTCACCGGCATTGGAAGCATTCGTCCGGCGGCTGGACATCCGCCCGCTCGACGACCCGCTCGCCAGCCTCCGGCAGCTCACGGACACGCTGCATCGCAGCTTCACCTACAGCCCCGGCAGCACCTCGGTGATCTCCCCGATCGACCACATTCTTGAGACAGGCCACGGCGTCTGCCAGGACTACGCCCACGTCATGATTGCCGTCGCCCGCTCCTGGGGCATCCCCACCCGCTACGTCTCCGGCTACCTCCACGTCACCGGCGCTGACGGCGAGCAGGCTCCCGAGACGGCCACGCACGCCTGGGCCGAATGCCGCCTCCCCGGCCTCGGCTGGATCGGCTTTGACCCCACCAACGACACCCTCGCCGACCAGCGCCACGTCCGCCTCGCCGTCGGCCGCGACTACCAGGACGTCCCCCCAACCCGCGGCACCTTCCGCGGCCCAGCCCAAAGCCACCTCACCGTCAACGTCCGCATCCGCCCGATAGTCGTCACACACGGCTGACTTCCCGGCGACTCAATCCCCAGGGCGCAGCGCTGCCTGCTCCTCGAACCCGCTCGCAATCCCTCGCCGGCTGCTAACGCGTCCGGAGCTTGCTGGGCGTTCTCATCAAGTGTACACTAGGCTCGATGTCCACGCAACTCAGGTCCGACATGTCCCTCAGCAGCCCGCCGCTCGCTGTCGTCGCTCCCTCGCCCGGTGACGCCCCGCGGCGCCTCAAGAGTTTTTTGGAAAAAACTCTTACGCGCGCGAAGGCGCCCCATTTCGCGCCCCACGGCCCAGCCTCCGCAGGTGCCCTAGAATCGCCCGTGAGCGCCACCGACCCCCCGCCGGCCACCGGCCTCCTGCCCCTCGATCTCAGCGGTCTGAACCCCCAGCAGCGCGCCGCCATCGACCACGTCCACGGCCCCCTGCTCGTCTTCGCCGGCGCCGGCTCCGGCAAGACCCGCGTCATCACCTGCCGCGTCGCCAATCTCATCGCCTCCGGCGTCGCCCCCTGGAACATCCTCGCCGTCACCTTCACCAACAAGGCCGCCAACGAAATGCGCGAGCGCATCGTCGACCTGGTAGGCCGCATGGCGGCCGGCGTCCACGTCGGCACCTTCCACGGCCAGGCCCTCCGCATCCTCCGGCGCGATATCCACCACCTGGGCCGCGAGCCCGAATTCACCATCTACGACGCCGACGATCAGCTCCGCCTCGTCAAGCAGGCCATGGGCGACGTCGGCATCGGCCTCACCACCATCAGCCCCGTCGCCATCCGCAACGCCATCTCCCGCGCCAAGGACGAACTCGCCGATCCCTTCGTCTACGCCGAGCGCTCCGAGGGCTACTTCGAGGAAGCCGTCGCGCAGGTCTACCACCGCTACCAGCGCTTGCTCGACAGCGCCAACGGCGTCGACTTCGGCGACATGATCGCCTTCTGCGTCCGCCTCTTCCGCGAGTTCCCCGACCTGCGCGCCTTCTACCAGGACCGCTACCGCTTCATCCTGGTTGACGAATACCAGGACACCAACCGTGCCCAGTACGAGTTCGTCCGCCAGCTTGCCGAGGGCCGCGGCAACGTCTGCGTGGTCGGCGACGACGACCAGAGCATCTACACCTGGCGAGGCGCCGACATCCGCAACATCCTCGACTTCGAAGCCCAATTCGCGGAGTCCCGGGTCATCCGCCTCGAACGCAACTACCGGTCGACCGGGCACATCCTGGAATCCGCCAACGCCGTCATCTCCAAGATCGCCAACCGCGCCGAGAAGACCCTCTGGACCGAGCGCGACGACGGCCAGCCGCCTGAAATCATCGAGGCCTTCGACGAAGACGACGAAGCTCGCCAGGTCGGCAACCTCATCCGCGAGTTGCGTGGCGAAGACGTACCAAACCACGAAATCGCCATCATCTACCGCACCAACGCCCAGTCGCGTCCCCTTGAGGAGTGGTTCGTCCGCCAAGGGTTGCCGTACCAGCTAGTCGGCGCCACAGAGTTCTACGGACGCCGCGAAGTGCGCGACGTACTGGCCTACCTGCGGGCAATTGCCAACCCGCGCGACCTGGTCAGCTTCGAGCGCATCGCCAACACCCCGCGCCGCGGCATCGGCGCCAAGACCTTGCAGGTCCTCCGTGAGTGGGCCGAACACACCAGCCGCTCCTCCGGCGAACTGACGCGACTGCTCGCCGCCGACGCCGACTCGGGCGAGCCAATGCAGTCCACGCATGACAATCCGCTGCCCACTCGCGCCACTCGCGCCCTGATCGAACTCGGCCGGCTCCTGCGACGCCTGGATACCCTGGCCGACGAGGTGCCCGTCGGCGGCCTGGTCAACGCCGTCGTTCGAGAATCCGGCTACGACGACGTCCTCGACAACGACCCCGACAGTCCCGAAGAGCGCTGGGAAAACGTCGTCGAGCTTCAGACCGCCGCCTCCAAGTACGACGGCCTCGGCCCGCGCGAAAGCCTGTCCCGCTACCTCAGCGAAGCCGCCCTGGTCTCCGAGGTCGACAACCTCGCCACCGGCGGCGATGCCGTCACCTTGCTCACGGCCCACTCTGCCAAGGGCCTCGAGTTCGGCGTCGTCATCCTGGTCGGCCTCGAGGAGGAACTGTTCCCCCACGCTCGCAGCTACGACGAGCCCGCTCAGATGGACGAGGAACGCCGGCTCGCCTACGTGGCGCTCACCCGTGCCAAGGACCGCCTGTTCCTCACCTACACCCGCCACCGCTCCGGCTGGGGCGCCCCCGTGCGCTTCCCTTCACGCTTCCTGCAGGACATCCCACCCGAGCGCCTCACCTATCGCCGCCGCCTCGACGCCCGGCCCGGCGTGCCGAGCCCGGGCCTGGACATTGACGACGAAGACGACCAGCCGCAGCCGCCGTCCGAGCGCACCTACCACGACGGCCAGCGCGTACGTCATCCAGTCTTCGGTGAGGGCCTGATCGTCGCCGGCCAGATCACCAACTTCGACGAGGAAGTCACCGTCATGTTCGAGGGCGACGTCGGCCTCAAGAAGCTCGCCGTCAGCTACGCCAAGCTCGAGGCCGTGACCTGAGCGGCACAGCGGCCCGCTGGGCGTTCGTCTTTGATTTCGACGGCACCATCTCCCCCAACGACATGGGCCACGTGATTTTCGACGCCTTCGCCAACCCCACCTGGCGCGACATCGACGACGAGTGGATCCGCGGCGAAATCCGTACCAGCGAACGCGCCCGTCGCCAGTTCGCGCTGGTCACTGCCCGAGAACCGGAGTTTCTTCGGCTCTTCGACAAGCACGCCGTCGATCCAGCCTTCCCGGCGCTCGTCGCCGACCTTAGGGCGCACGACATCCCGGTCCAGGTCGTCAGCGACGGCTTCGATGCCTACGTCAAGCCAATGCTCGCTCGCGCGGGCCTGTCCGACCTGCCGTTTCAATCCAACCGGCTCGTCTTCCAAAACGGCTCGATCAAGCTCCACTTCCCCCACGAACGCCCCGGCCACGACCCCCGCGGCGGCTGGAAGGCGGGGCCCGTCAGGGCTCTCCAGGCTCAAGGCTGGCGCGTGGCCTACGCCGGCGACGGCATGAGCGACTGGGCCGCCGCCCGCGCCGCCGACCTACTCTTCGCCCGCTCCCAACTGGCGGAGCGCTGCAAGCAAGACGGCATTCCCTACCATCCCTTTGAGGGCATGCGCGACGTCCACGACTGGGTGCGCGCCAACTTGCTGCCCGTGGGTAAGTCCCTATGACGTTTCGCGAACTGGCCGAAGTCTTCGAACGCATCGACGCGGTTTCCGCCCGCAACGCCATGATCGAGATCCTGGCCGAGCTCTACCAGCGCGTCACCCCCGAGGAGGCCGCCCAGGTCACCTACCTCATGCAGGGCCGCCTGGTCCCCAAGTTCGTCGACCTTGAATTCGGCATGGCCAGCCGCCTGCTGCTGCGCTCGATAGCCCAGGCCTTCGAGGCCGAGGCCGACGAAGTTCAAGCCGTTTTCCGCGAGGCAGGTGACCTGGGGCTCGCGGCTGAAGCCCTAACTCCGTCCGAATCGATTACCGCCATCACGCCCCCTCGCCGGGGATGGGGACTGACGGAAGGCGGACAGCCCGGCCTGATGGCCCAGCCACGTCGCTTCGGCCAGGGCCGCATCCATTGGCACACCGCAGTCGGCAATCCGTCCTGGCGGGCGCGTCGCCAGCGCGAGCTAGCCCAGGACTGGGCCCGAGACGTCTCGGTCGGTGGCGTCTTTGCGCGACTTCGCGAGGTCGCCGAGGCGGAAGGCGCCGAATCCCAGGAACGCAAGGTTGCCGGCATCGCCAGCCTGCTTCGCGACCTGGATCCGCGCTCAAACCGGTACCTGCCGCGCATTCCCGTCGGCCGCCTGCGCCTCGGCATCGGCGACCCCACGTTCATGGATGCGCTCTCATTCGCTCGAGTCGGCGATAAGTCGGACCGCAAAGCCATTGAGCGCGCCTACAACCTGACTTGCGACCTGGGGCAAACCGCCCGCGACTACCTGCGGGGCGGGCCCGACGCCATGGCCCGTGCCCGGGTCCGGGTCGGCAATCCCGTCCGCATGGCCCAGGCCGCCCGCATGTCCAGCGGCCAGGAAATTGTCGACAAGATCGGCTCGGCAGCGGTCGAACCCAAGCTGGACGGCTTCCGGGTCCAGATCCATCGCGACGGCGACCACGTCCGGATCTACAGCCGCAATCTTGAGGACATGTCCCGGATGTTCCCTGACGTGTCGCAGGCTGCCCGCGCCCGCCTGAAGAAATCCCAGGTCATCATCGAGGGCGAGGCCATGGGCGTGAACCCGGAGACCGGCGAGTTCCTTCCTTTCCAGGTCACCACCTCGCGCCGCCGCCGCCACGGCATCGAGGCGGCAGCGAAGGAAATCCCGCTCCACGTCCACGCCTTCGACCTGCTCTTCGACGGCGACAACGTGATCGAACTGCCCTTCACCGAGCGCCGACGCCGGCTCGAAGCGATCGTGGAAGACGACGGCGAAGACCTTCAGGTCTCGGAGTGCATCATCACCGACGATCCGGAAGCTATAGACGTCTTCTTCAACGAGCAGGTCCACGCTGGCTTCGAAGGCGTCATGGCCAAGCGCCTTGACTCCGTCTACCAGGCCGGCCAGCGCAACTTCAACTGGATCAAGTACAAGGCCAGCTATTCATCGGCCCTCACCGACACGCTCGATTGCGTCCTGATCGGCTACTGGCGCGGCCAGGGCAAGCGCACGCCCTGGGGTATCGGCGCCTTGCTTAGCGCGGTCTGGGACGCCGACGAACAGGTCTTCAAGTCCATCGCCCGCATCGGTACCGGCTACTCCGACGAGGAATGGGTTCGAATCCGCGAGAAGCTGGACGAAGTCTCCGTGTCCGACCGTCCTGCCAACGTGCATTCGGATGTTGTCCCGGACGTTTGGGCCAGTCCCGAAATCGTGGTGGAAGTCCTGGCCGACGAGCTGACCCGCAGCCCGATGCACGTCGCCGGTCGAACCGACGACGAGCTTGGCCTTGCCCTCCGCTTCCCCCGCGTCATCGGCTTCGTCCGCGAGGACAAGGCCCCCGCCGACGCCACTACCGTGGCCGAGGTCCGCGACCTTTTCGCCCGCCAGGGTGGATCGAGCTAGGCGGCGAACGGCCCCCGCGCCAGCGCCGCCGTCCGCGCAATCAGGTCGCTCAGCCGCAGCGTCCCGATTCCGCTGACAATCGTCTCCACGCGATCGTGGAAGTGCTCGGTCCACTCCGCCGGAACCACCTCCGCGCCCTTCGTCGCCCCCAGGACCGATCCGGCCGTGGCGCCGTTGCAATCCGTGTCCTCTCCGCACTCAACCGCAATCCCAACCGTAGCCGCAAAGTCCCCGCGCCCATACGCCAACCCCAGCACCACGAAGCAGGCGTTGTTGATCGTATGCACGAAGTTGTAGTGCCCATACGCCTCGTCAACCCGCTCCCAGGCGTCCTGCCAGTCGGCGTACTCCTCGCTCCAGGCCAGCGTGTTGGTCAGCGCTGCATGCAACCGGCTGTTGGCCGGAATCTGATCCATCCCGGCCCGCACCGCCTCCAGCGGGTCATCCAGGCTGAACGCCGCCGCAATCGCCGCCGCCGCCCACATTTCCCCGTAGATTCCGTTCTTCACGTGCGACAAGGCCGCATCCCGAAACGCCAGCGCCGCCGCGTCTTTAGGCCGGCCCGGATGCACCCAGCCCAACAGGTCGGCCCGAATCTGCGCGCCAATCCATTCGCGATACGGATTCCGAGTCGTCGCCGCCTCGCTGGTCGGCAGTCCAACAACGAGGTTGCGGTAAGCAGCCCGCTCAGCCGTATACACGCGCCAGTACGGCAGCATTTCCAGCCACGACTGACCGAAGTCGGCCGTGGTCACGCCGGGGCCATAGGTCTCCAGGATCTCCAGCGCCAGGATGCAGTAGTCGATGTCGTCGTCACGCGGAACCCCATTGATTCGCCCCTGCGCCGAATACACCGCCGACGGGTGCCAGGCACGACCAGTGGGATTGGGATCCAGGTACGGCACATAGAAACGCAGGTCCCCAATGTCCGCCGCGTCCAGCAGCTCTCGAATTTCGGCGCGCGACCAGCCCTCCACCGGCTTCCCCAGCGTGCAGCCGGCGCAGCGCCCAATCCAGGCGCCGCGCAGGCGCCGCTCGTAGTCGCCGTCGTCTGCTGCGCGAACGGAACGTCCGTCCGGCCGTGCAGCCTGAATCTCCGCCAGGACGCTTGGTTCCTCGTACTTGAAGCCTGACCGCATTGGCAGGCCTTCCAGCCGGGCGAGGTGGGTCTCAACGGTGGCGATGTCCATCGACAGCACATCCGCCGCTAACACTTCGGCCACAGCGGCCTCGACGTCGCGGCCTTCCTCGTCGAGCTGAATCAGCTCGTCCACCAACGTCTTACGCAGGTTGACGGCAGGATCGTCCGGTCGCCGCCGCCGGTATTGCTCCTGCAACTGCCGGTCGACTCGCTCACGAAGCTCCAGGATTCCCATCAACCGTTTCCTCCTTCGCCAGCGCCAAGGGTATTTCGAACCAAGAAGTCGGAGGCCAGTCTCAGAGTCAATGGCGCCGGCGCTGATGTCGAGTGACTGTGTCGACCTGTTCGACCAACCAGGTCGGCGTCCTCTCGTGGGCCAGGATCTCGTCCGCGGTCATCCAGTTGATCTCCTCTATCTCACCTGGATCAGCGATTCGTGGCTCTCCCGTTTCGTATTTCCCAAGAAACAGAACATCTAGGACGGGAGTCCCATCCGGCAGATTGAAGACGCTGCTCCGCACGTATTCGATCTCCGCCGAAATCGAAATACCGGTTTCCTCGAACACCTCACGCCGGACTGTTGATTCCAGAACGCTCTCAGACTCATCCTCTGCTTCCACTTTGCCGCCGGGAAACGCCAGCACTCCCGAGGCGTGTCTTTCGGCGGCGCCCCTGGTAATCGTCAGGTATTTGTCGTGACGAAGAACAGCACATTGCGTGTTCACAACGAATTTCACCGGAATACCTGCGGTCAGCATTCGACGTAGGAATCTGGCTTCTGCACGCCCCGGCGCTCAATCTGACCAGACTCTCCGCGGTGCGTTACGACTCCCATCAACCCGCACCCCCGGCCGCGCTTCTCGCCGGACTAGGTGCCACTTGGCCGCTGCCCGTCCGGCCCGGAATCCAGCGTAGCGCTACCAGCACGGCGACCTGCGCCACCGCCATCAGCATGAACGCAACATTGAGACCGGCGGCGTCGCCCACGAAGCCGGTCAGCGGGTTACCGATCACCGGAGCGCCAAACGCCACGCTGAGCACGATGCCGGTCACGACGCCCATACGATTGGGAGCCATCCGCTGCATCAGCAGAACCGTCGGGGTAAAGCCGGCCCCGATCAGCGCTCCCACGGCAGCTGCCGTCACGTAGGAGGTCGGCCCGATGGGCAGCAGCGCAAACGCCGCGATGAATGGAATGAGCAGTGCCGATGAGACGCCTATCAAGCGCCGCGTGCCCAGGCGCTCGGCAAGAACGCCGCCGCCAAACGCGCCGGCGGCGTGAAAGCCGAAATAGAGAGACAGCAGGGAGCCGTACAAGAGCGGGTCAGGCTCTCCCGGCGAGACGAAGAAGGGGATGTATGTGTTGAGGCTTGCGTACGCCCAACCGCGGACAAATGCTATGACCAGGATAGCGGCAAAGACGGCGCGGGTCGCATCTGGCATCGAAAAATTACCGCGGCTTGCTGCCTGCCGCGTGCTCGAAAACCCGCGCAGCCCGAACGGAAGCAGCGCAGCAATCAGCAGCGCCGGGGCTGCCATCAGGGGCATCCACTCCAGGCCGCTCGCCGCCAGGACCAGCCCGGCCGCCAGGGGTGCGGCAAAGAACCCCAGGTGCCCGCCCAGGAAGAACGTCGCCACGCTCGGGCCCTTGTTCTGGCGGGCGGCCTCGTTGGCAATGGCGCCGCCCTGGGGGTGATACCCGCCCACCGCTATTCCGGTAATCCCGAGCAGGAGCAACAGCACGGCGAACGACGGCGCGCGCGGCACCAACGCCATGAGCACCGCCATCACCGCGATTGTTCCGACGGCCAGCCATCGGCGTCCGAACCGATCGCCGAGGTACCCGAAGGGCGGTTGCGAGAGCGACGAGGTGAGCGCCCAGACTCCCGTGGCAATACCGATGAGCCCGTAGGAGTCCACGCCCAGCTGGAGCGCCAGAAACGGGTACATCATGTTGGGCAGATTCGCCGTGAAGTCCACCGCAAAGTGGCCCAGGGCCACCGTGGCCACCCAACGCCGGCCGGAGTCGAACCAGGAAATCTGTCGGCCTTCTCCCGTAAGCGCAGCGGCGGGCGCGCCCCAGGGCGATGGTACATTCGAGAGCCGTGCGCGCCGTGCCCCCGCGGCGCTTTCTCTCTTGAACTCGGAGCCGCTGCCGCATGTCCGCCACTGAGCACAAGTGGGTCTACCTGTTCCGCGAAGGCGCTGAGTCCATGCGCAATCTCCTTGGCGGCAAAGGCGCCGGTTCCGCCGAGATGACCCGTGCCGGTATCCCCGTGCCGCCTGGCTTCACGATCACGACCGAGGCGTGTCTCGCCTACTACGAAGACGGCCGCAAGTTCCCGGCCGGCATGCAGCAGCAGATCGATCGCGCGCTCTACGAAGTCGAGATGCAGACCGGCAAGCGCTTCGGCGACCCCACCAATCCGCTTCTGGTTTCCGTGCGCTCAGGCGCGCGCGTGTCCATGCCCGGAATGATGGACACCGTGCTGAATCTTGGACTCAACGCCCGGACCCTCGAGGGTCTGACGACTCTCACCGGCGACGCGCGCTTCAGCCGCGACTCCTACCGGCGCTTCGTACAGGGCTTCGGCTCGATCGTCCTGGGTCTCGATAGTCGCTCCTTCGAAGACATCATTCACGAACACAAGGAGCGTCTCGGAAAGACCGATGACCCCGAACTGACCGCGACAGAGTGGGAGGCGGTAACCGCCGATTTCAAGAGCTTCATCTTTGAAGAAACCGGTCAGAGATTCCCGGAGGACCCGCACGAGCAATTGGAACGCGCGATCCGCGCCGTCTTCGACTCCTGGCACGGCCGTCGTGCGGTCGACTACCGAAACTTCCACCGCTTGCCGCACGACTGGGGCACGGCCTGCAACGTGCAGACCATGGTCTTCGGGAATATGGGCGAGCGCTCGGGTACCGGCGTGGCGTTCACCCGCGACCCCAACGACGGCAAACCCGAGCTCTTCGGCGAGTACCTGCTCAACGCCCAGGGCGAAGACGTGGTCGCCGGCATCCGCACGCCGGAACAGATCAGCACGTTGCGCCAGACGCTGCCCGAGGTCTACGGCGAGTTCCAGGCCTACGCGCATGCCCTCGAGGCCCATTACGCCGAGATGCAGGACCTTGAGTTCACGATTGAGGACGGCCGCCTCTTCATGCTGCAGACCCGCGCCGGCAAGCGCAGTCCGGCGGCCGCCGTACGCATTGCCGTGGACATGGTCCACGAGGGCAAGATCGACCGCGAGACCGCCGTTCGCCGCGTCGAGGCCGAGCAGGTCAGCGCACTCCTGCACCCGCGCATTGACGCATCAACGCCCGTGGACCCAATTGCCCGCGGACTCAATGCGTCCCCGGGCGCCGCGACCGGCGAAGTGGCGTTCACCGCCGACGATGCCGCCGCGCTGGCCGAGGAAGGCCACCCGGTCATCCTGGTGCGCCCCGAGACGTCGCCCGACGACTTCCACGGCATGGCCGCCTCGCAGGCCATTCTCACCTCGCGCGGAGGCGCCACCAGCCACGCGGCCATCGTGGCCCGCCAGCTTGGGCTGCCGGCCGTCGTCGGCTGTGAGGTTCTCGAGATTGACCTCGAGGCCGGCCGATTTCGGGTAGGTAGCGAGGTCGTGTCGGCCGGCGATGTCCTCACGATAGACGGCACGCTCGGCAACGTGATCCGGGGCGAAGTCCCGCTAATCCCCGGCGAAATGACGCAGGAACTCCACGAGTTGCTCAGTTGGGCCGACGAAATCCGCCGGCTCCAAGTCTGGGGGAATGCCGACACGCCCGAAGAAGCGGAACTCGCCCGGTCGTACGGTGCGCAGGGCATCGGCCTTTGTCGCACCGAGCATATGTTTCGTGAAGGCGACCGCTTGCCCATCGTGCAGGACATGATCCTGGCCGAATCCGAGGCCGAGCGACGTCGCGCGCTCGACCGCCTGCTGCCCATTCAGCGCGATGACTTCATCGGCATTCTGCGGGCAATGCATGGCCTACCGGTGATCATTCGCCTGCTCGATCCGCCGCTGCACGAATTCCTGAGCGGGGTGGAAGACGAACTGGCCGGCCTGGAGGAGAGCGGCGCGTCAGAGACCGAACTGGCGCTCGCCCGTCGCAAGGTTGCGCGCGCCGCCGAGTTGCACGAGTTCAATCCCATGTTGGGCTTGCGCGGCTGCCGCCTTGGTCTGGTCTATCCAGAGGTTTACGAGATGCAGGTCCAGGCCATCGTGGAGGCCGCGTTGCAACTAAAGGCCGAGGCCGTGCATGTACTGCCGGAAATCATGATTCCGCTCATCGGCCACATTTCCGAGCTCACGACCATCGAGTCCCGCCTGCGCGCGACGGCCGAGCACGTGCAGCAACGAGTCGGCGACCGGATCGACTACAAGTTCGGAACCATGCTGGAAGTGCCGCGGGCCTGTCTGACCGCAACCGAGATCGCCGGTGTCGCGGAGTTCTTCAGCTTTGGAACCAACGACCTCACGCAGACCACATTCGGCATCAGCCGCGACGACGCCGAAGGACGTTTCCTGCTCAAGTACGTGGAAGACGGCATCCTCGTCGACAACCCGTTCGGTGTGCTTGACCGCGAAGGCGTTGGGTCGCTCATGCGCACCGCCACCGAGCAGGGCCGCGCCGCCCGCGCTGACATCGAGGTTGGAATCTGCGGCGAGCATGGCGGCGACCCGTCGTCCATCGACTTCTGCGAGTCGCTGGGCCTGGACTACGTCAGTGCCTCCCCGTACCGCGTACCGGTGGCCCGCATCGCGGCCGCGCACGCACGCCTGGAGCAGGGATTCCGCGACCGGTAGCGCGCGCAGACGTTCTCCGAGCCGCAATGTGACTGAATTTATCGTCAGGCGGCACCCGGATGCGAAGGCGTTTCTTGCGCGAGCGCAGGGGCACCTCGTTGGGCGAGAAGCCGAAAACGTGCTCATGCTCGGGATGGCATCGAGCGCGACCGAGGCCGAGCACGCGCTGACCGTGGATCGCGGCGGAGTCTGCGTCATGGCGGCGCTGCAGTCCGGGGCGAATCTGATCCTGTCTCGCGGGCAGCCGGGAGCCGTTGAAGCGCTGGCCGAGCAGTTGAGCCTGGACACTTCCTCACTTCCCGGCGTCATTGGTCCGGCCAGAACGACCGCGAGCTTCCTGGAGAGCTGGCACGCGCGCACGGGTCACGAGACGCGTTTCCAAATGCACGCGCGCGTCCACGAACTGACCGAGGTCATCCCACCCAGACGACCGCCTGGAGTGTTCAGACGGGCTGCCAATTCCGACGTGGAACCGCTGGCCCGGTGGGCCGATGCCCTGAACATTGAACTGCGGTCCGAGGACCCGCCACCTGGCGAACAGAGCGTGAGAAGGCGCATCGGCCTCGGACGCATGTACGTCTGGGACAACGGGGGACCTGTGTCGATGGCCGCCTGCGATGGGCCCACCCCGCGCGGCATCAGGATCAACTTCGTTTACACCCCGCCGGAACATCGAGCCCGTGGGTACGCCTCGGCTTGCGTCGCGGACCTCAGTCAGCTGCTGCTCAACGAAGGCCGCCGGTTCTGCGCGCTGTTCACGGACCTGGCCAATCCCGTTTCCAACCGGCTATACGCGCGGTTGGGCTACCGGCCGATCTGTGACTTCGACGAGTACATCTTTGTGCCGTAGCGCGCGCTGCTCGGACAACCGCGCGCGCTCGAAACGCGACGCTCACGGCGCCTAACCTGTACGGCGCGGCACGTCGAACGGTGGCTTAAGCTCGGCTTGAGATGGCGACGCCGGTAGAGGAAGTCAAGGCCCGGCTGGACGCGGTCGAGTACATCGGCCGAGACGTTCGGCTGCAGCGCGCCGGCCGTAACTGGAAGGGCCTGTGCCCCTTCCACAGCGAGAAGACTCCGTCCTTCTTCGTCTTTCCCGACCGTGGAAGCTACAAGTGCTTCGGCTGCGGCGAGGGTGGCGACCTGCTCACGTACGTGATGCGCCGCAATCGCATCGAGTTTCCCGACGCTCTGGGCGAACTCGCCCGCGAAGCCGGCATCGAGATCCAACGCGGACCCGCCGATCCCGAACGCCGCGGGCGCCAAAACGCGATGCTCGCTCTGCTGGCGGAGGCGCAGAAGTTCTTGCACCGTCAACTCCTGGAGTCGCCGACCGCCGAGGAAGCACGGGTCTATGTGCGGACGCGAGGGCTGGCAGACAAGACAGTCGTGCGATTCGGATTGGGCTACGCCAGCGCACACGGCTCACCGCTCCTGGCGCATCTGCGTGAGCTTGGCTTCAAGGACGATGCCATCGAAGCCGCCGGCTTGGCCCGCTCCGACGAGCGCGGCTACCGCGACTACCTGTTCGACCGCCTGATCTTCCCCATCTGGAACCGCTCCGGGGCCGTCGTCGGCTTCGGAGGCCGAACGCTTCGAGACATCGAGCCGAAATACCTGAACACTCGCGATTCCGAGGTCTTTACAAAGGGCCATCTCCTGTACGGCTACCACCTGGCTCGCGACGCCGTTCGCGAGGAACGCACCGCGGTCATCGTCGAGGGCTACATGGACGTGATTGCCGCGCATGAAGCCGGCTTCACCAACACCGTGGCCTCCATGGGCACCTCACTTACCCCCCAGCAGGCCCGCATGCTCACGACTTCCGGCGCGTCGCGGGTGGTCATTGCCCTGGATGCTGACGCGGCCGGCGCGGCGGCTGCCCGCCGCGGGCTGGACGTCGTTCGCGAGGCCGGCGACTACGAGTCCGGAACCACGGTCGACGTCCGTGGTCTTGTCCGGCACGAGGATCGCCTCACCACGGATATCGCGATCGCCGAGCTACCGGTTGGCGACGACCCGGACTCCTTGGTTCGCTCCAAGCCGGAGCGCTGGCGAGATCTCATTGCCAGCCCCACGCCACTGGCCGACTTTGCCTTTCGCTGGGCCGGTGGTCAGCACGATCTTGGCAGTCTGAGCGGTCGGCGTGCGGCAATGCGTGAACTCTTGCCGATCGTTTCCGAGATAAGCGACGCCGTGGTTCGCGCGCACTACTTCGGGCGTCTGTCCGAGTTGAGCGGTGTACCAGTTGACGAACTGCGGCGAATGGCAGCTCGCGACGGCCGGCGCGGCGCACCCCGCGCGGCGGCTCGCAGCACCCAGGAGACCGCTGTGGCGGCGCCGATGCTGATGGACCGGCTGGAAGAGGGGCTCTTGCGCTGCGTCGCCAGAGCTGGCGTGGGGAACGCTGAACTGGTCAGTCGACTCGATCCGGCGCTGCTAACAGATCCCGCAGCGAGGCACATCCTGGCGCGAATCGTGGCTCACGCTCGCGAGCACGACGATCTCGACTGGGAACGCATAAGCGCGACCCTCGACCCTACGTCGCAGCAGCGTCTGACCGCCGTTTTGGAACGCGCGGCGGAGGCTCCCGGCGGCGACGCATCCCTGAGCTTGGAACTGCAGTTCGCAACGCTCCGCCTGCGTGAGCGACGGCTGAATGCCGAACTCGAGGAAACCCGGCTCGCGGCAGACGGTGACGCCGCCGTTCCGATCACAGCCCGGCGTCGGGAATTGATCAGCGAGATGGATAGCGTCCATCGCGCCAAGCTGGAGTTGATCGGCGCGCGCAGCTTTGCAGCCGGCTAAAGAATCCTGGGACTCGACAGGTCCGCAAGACGCGTCGGCTTGGCGCTATGCCCCGTTCAGCGCCTGGTCCAGGGCCGCGGCCAGGTCTGACTTCGGACGGAACCCGACGATGCGTCCGACTTCCGCGCCGTCGTTGAACACCAGGAGCGTTGGGATGCCGCGAATGCCGAACTGCCCGGGCGTCATGGGGTTGGCGTCAACGTCCACCTTGGCGAAGGCCACACGACCGTCGTACTCCTCGGCCAGTTCGTCCACGATCGGGGCGATCATCTTGCAGGGACCGCACCACTCGGCCCAGAAGTCCACCAGGACCGGCGTGGAGGCTTCGAGCACCTTGGACTGGAAATCGCTGTCGCCGACCGCTTCGGGCGCTGCCATCGGAACTCCTCGGAGTATTACCAGACGTTCTGATTCGAGCGTAGGCAGGCCGATGCGCGAAGTCAACGGAAGTCCATCCCGATGACTGCCCCACGGTTCTCGGTCGTCATCCTGGCCGGTGGGCAGAGCCGGCGCATGGGGCGCGACAAGCGCGCGCTGCCCTGGGCGCCGGCGGCTGACGGCTCGCCGCAGACGCTGCTTGGCCACGTGGTGGCCACCGTCTCGAGGCTGACGGACGATGTGGTGCTGGTGGCCAACGATGACCCGGGGGTAACGGGCGCGCGCGTCGTTGGCGACCTGTACCCGCGCTCCGGGAGCCTGGGCGGCATCTATAGCGGACTTGCCGCCGCGGCCCATGACCTCGCGTTCGTTGCAGCTGCCGACATGCCATTTCTCAGCCCGCCGCTCATTCTCGATCTCGTCGGGCAGGCATCTCGCGCGGACGCGGTGGTACCGGTGACCGGCGGCCGTCCGGAGCCGCTGCACGCGGTCTACCGAAAGACGGTATTGGCGCCGGCCCGCCGGCAGATTGAGCGGCGCGAACTGAAGATTGCGCTCGTATTCAACGGGATGTCGACCGTCGAAGTTCCGGAGGCCGAGGTGCGTAGGCTCGATCCGGACCTTCGGTCGTTCTGGAATCTCAATACGCCGGAGGAATACCAGCGCGCGTTGGTCTTAGCCGAAGACCACGGAGCTGGGGGCGCCTAAACTGGCGGCACTATATCTACGGGCCGACGACCGATCGACCTCGACCTAACGACGTTTCGACTTCGCATCCACGACGCCGCTGCTCGTCCGCTCCGCGTCAACCGCGATGAGTCCGGATCGCTCGTCGAAATCCTGCGCACGGACTGGCCGGATGTATACGAGCACGAAAAGCGACCGTTCGCGCAGACCTACTTCTCCACCACACCTGCGTGGCTGGCCCGCGACGAGGACGAATGGCACGTGCACCGGCACCAGGAAGACCGGTTCGTGGTGGCTGCCGGTGACATCATCCTGGCTCTTTGGGACGGTCGCGACGAGTCGCCGACCGCCCGCACGTTGGATCTCCTGCCGATGGGCCAATCCCAGCCAGACGACGCCCAGTACACAGTGCTGATTCCAAGGCTGGTCCACCACGGCTTCATGGTGGCGGGCGAGCGGCCAGCGATCCTTCTGAATTCGCCGACCCAGCTCTACAACCCGAGCGACGAAGGCCGCGACCCGTTCAGCGAGGTGGGGGCGACCTTCGACAGCGGCCAGCCGTTCAGCTGGGCGGCCGTCCGCGAAATCCTGCGCGGCTAGGGGTAAATCCCTCGAAGCTGGGTGGCCTCGGCCACTCGTCCAACCGCAATCTGGTAGGCCGCCTCGCGCAGGTTGACGCCGCGGTCCTGCGCCAGATCCCAGACCTCTTGCGCGGCGCGCCCCATGTGGTCGGCGAGCAGCCTGTTGATCTCGTCGCGGCTCCAGAAGAAGTGCTGCATGCCCTGCACCCACTCGTAATAGGACACCGTCACGCCCCCGGCATTGGCCAGGATGTCGGGAACGACGACTACGCCGCGAACGTTCAGCAGGGCGTCGGCCTCCGGCGTGACCGGACCGTTGGCGCCCTCGACGATCAGGCTGGCCCGTACGTCTGCGGCGTTGCCCGCGTGAATCTGGCCTTCGATGGCGGCTGGGGCCAGCACTTCGACGTCCAGCGCCAGTAGCTCGGCATTCGAGATGTGCTCGGCTTCGCAGTAGTCGGCCAGCCAGCCGCCAGCGGCAACGTGCTGGTACACCCGCGACGTATCGAGGCCCTGCGGGCTGTAGACGCCGCCGCTGCTGTCGCTGATGGCGGCGACCGTGAAACCCGCCTCGCTGAAGAGTTGCAGGGCGTTCAGACCGACGTTGCCGGCGCCCTGGATAGCGACGGTTCCTGCTGCCGGGCGCCCCAGTCGTTCAAGCATGGCCTGCGTGGCCACCAGCATGCCCCTGGAAGTAGCCCGTTCGCGGCCTTCCGATCCGCCGATGGCTACCGGCTTGCCCGTGACCACGGCGGGCACCGAGTAGCCCATGTGCATGGAGTAGGTGTCCATGATCCAGGCCATTACCTGCATGTTGGTGCCCATGTCGGGGGCGGGAATGTCGCTGTCGGGGCCCATCAGGGGAATGATCTCGGTGGCGTAGCGGCGGGTGAGGTTTTCGAGTTCGTGGCGGCTCAACGTGCGCGGATCCACGGTCACGCCGCCCTTGGCGCCGCCGTAGGGCAGGTTCATTACGGCGCATTTCCAGGTCATCCACATGGCCAGGGCGCGAACTTCATCCAGGTCGGCGCTGGGGTGATAGCGGATGCCGCCCTTGGCCGGGCCGCGGGTGACGTTGTGCTGGACGCGGTAGCCGGTAAAGCACGTAATCGAACCGTCGTCCATCTCGACCGGGAAGTTGACCGTGAGTTCGCGCTTGGGACAGCGCAAGACCTCGCGCAGATTCGGATCCAGATTGATCTGGTCGGCGGCTTGATCGAACTGCGCCAGCGCGGCGGCATACGGTCCCGTGGCCGGCGCTTCGGCAGTGTTCATCTGGCGCGCTCCATCCGTCGGACGATGTCGATTGTTGGGTTCAGATGCTGCTGATCAATCCTAGTCGCCCGGTCCTCAGTCCGTCGGACTCGGGCGCTATTTGGGGGTACTCGCGACCGCCGGCCGGGAACCCCTTAAGGGGTGTTCCCGGCCGGCGGTCGCGAGATTTGGCGGGTTCTTGGGGGTGGCGGGACGCAAGCTGTGCGCTGTCGGGCGAGGGGTCGGCGGCGCGGCGTTTGCGAGGAGGCCATCTGAGAATCAGGTTGTGCGGACATCGGGGCTATTGTACACTTAGTGTGCACGAGGGTCAATCACCGATCCCGTGAGCTGCCGGCGAGGGGCGGCTACGGGGCGGCGTCGAGTTCGTCTCGGATGAGCTCGCTGACGGCGCGGGGGTTGGCTTTGCCGCGGGTGATGCGCATGACCTGGCCCATGAGGAACTGAAGCGCGCGGCCTTTGCCGTCGCGGTAGTCCTGGACGGCCTGGGGGTTTTCCTGGATGACCTGGCGGGCGATTTCGAGGAGTTCGTCCTGGCCGCTGATCTGCGGGCCGCGGGCCTGGACGATTCCTTCGGCTGATTTGCCGGTGGCGAACATTTCGTCGAGGACTTCGCCGGCCATGGTGCTGCTGACCGATCCCCTGGCCCGCAGGGCGAGAAGGCTGGCGACTTCCGTCGGTGGGATCGGAATGGTTGCGCTCTTGTCGGTCTGGGCGTTCAAGGCGCGGCGGAACTCGTGGACTATCCAGGTCACGGCCTCACCGGCGGAGGCGCCTGCTTCGATGACCGCGAGCGTGTAGTCCGTGAGAGGGCGGTCCTGGACGACTTCGGCCACGTCGGCTTCGGGGGCGCCTTGCTCGATCAGGTCGGCGGCGACGAGGTCGGGAAGGCGCGGGAGGGCGGCGCGCAGGGCGTCGACGCGCTGTCGAGTGATGTGCAGCGGGGGCAGGTCGGGTTCGGGGAAGTAGCGGTAGTCGTGGGCGTATTCCTTGGTGCGCTGGGAGCGGGTTGTGCCCGAGGATTCGTCCCAGCCACGGGTTTCCTGTTCGATGGCTTCGCCGCGCTCGCGCCGGCCGGTCTGACGTTCGATTTCGAAGGCCAGGGCACGGCCGAGGGCGCGGAAGGAGTTCATGTTCTTGACTTCGACCTTGACGTCGCCGATCGGCTCGCCCTGGGGCCAGACGGAGATGTTGGCGTCGATGCGCAGCGCGCCGTCTTCCATGTTGGCGGTTGATACGCCGATCCAGCGCAGCAGCGCGCGCAGTTTCTCGCCGTAGGCCATGGCCTCGGCGGGCGTCTGGATGTCTGGCTCGCTGACGATTTCCATCAGAGGCGAGCCGGAGCGGTTGACGTCGATCAGGCTGGCCGGCGCGCCGTCGGCGGCGGTGACGTGGGTCAGCCGGGCGGTGTCTTCTTCCAGGTGGACGCGCGTTATGCCAACGCGGGTCGTTGCGCCGTCGACTTCGACATCGAAATGACCGTCGATGCAGAGCGGCAAGTCGTACTGGGAGATCTGGTACCACTTCATCAGGTCGGGGTAGGCGTAGTTCTTGCGGTCGAACTTGGCGTACTCGGGGATCTCGCAGTTGAGCGCCAGGCCGGTGCGGATGGTGTGGTCCACGGCCTCGCGGTTGATGACCGGCAGGACGCCGGGCATGCCCAGGCAGACGGGGCACACGTGGGTGTTGGGCCGGGCGTTGGCGTAGTCGGCGGCGCAGCCGCAGAACATCTTGCTGTGGGTGCGGAGCTGGACGTGGGTTTCTAGGCCGATGACCACTCGGTAGGCGGTGGCGCTGGCAGTGGTCATGCGTCGATGGCCTTGACGGGCGCGGCCAGCTCACCGCGGGCGCGTTCGTAGGCGCGGGCGGCCTGGAGGAGACGGGACTCGGCGAAGGGAGGCGCGATGAGTTGGAGGCCGACCGGGAGGCCGTCCACAAACCCGCAGGGAATGCTCAGGCAGGGCAGGCCGGCGAGGGAGGCGGGCAGGGTCATGATGTCGGACTGGTACATGGCTACGGGGTCGTCCAGCTTGGCTCCCAGGTCAAAGGCCGGGGACGGTACGACGGGCGCCGCTATGACATCGACATTCTGAAACGCGGCCTCGAAGTCGGACTTGATGAGGGTGCGGACTTTCTGGGCGCGGACGTAGTAGGCGTCGTAGTAGCCGGAGGAGAGCGCGAAGGTGCCGATCATGATGCGGCGCTTCACCTCGGAGCCGAAGCCCCGGCCGCGGATGCGGGCCATCATCTCGTCCACGTCGGTGGCCTGCGGGTCGGAAAGGCCGTACTTGACGCCGTTGTAGCGAGCCAGGTTGGCGCTGGCCTCCGACGGGGCGATGACGTAGTAGGTCGGCAGGGCGTACTCGGTGTGCGGCAGCGAGACTTCGCGCTCGGTGGCCCCGAGACCCAGCAGGTCGTTGATTGCCGCACGAACGCAGTCACCGACTTGCGGATCGAGGCCCTCGCCGAAGTACTCAGGCGCCACGCCAATACGTAGCCCGCTGACGACGCCGTTCAGTTCGCCGGCGTAATCGGGCACCGGTTCCGCGGCCGACGTTGAGTCGCGCGGGTCGTGCCCGGCCAGGGCACCCAGCAGCAGGGCGGCGTCGGTGACGTCCTTGGTCAGCACGCCGATCTGGTCCAGCGACGAGGCGAAGGCGATCAGACCGAAGCGCGAGATGCGGCCGTAGGTGGGCTTGAGTCCCACGCAGCCGCAGAGGGCGGCGGGCTGGCGGACCGAGCCGCCGGTGTCCGATCCCAGGGCGGCGAGGCACTCGTCGGCGGCCACGGCGGCCGCGGAGCCGCCGCTGGAGCCGCCGGGCACCTTGTCCAGGTTCCAGGGGTTGCGCGCCGGCTTGTAGCCGGAGTGCTCGTTGGACGAGCCCATGGCGAACTCGTCCATGTTGGTTTTGCCGAGCGTGACCGCGCCCGCGTCTTTCAGTCGAGTTACGGCCGTCGCGTCGTAGGGAGGGATGAAGCCTTCGAGAATGCGCGAGGCGCAGGTCGTCTGTACGCCGGCGGTGCTGAGCACATCCTTGAGGGCGATGGGCAGGCCCAGCAGCGGGCCATCCCGGCCC
Source organism: Chloroflexota bacterium (assembly GCA_011523785.1). Lineage (GTDB taxonomy): Bacteria > Chloroflexota > UBA11872 > UBA11872 > UBA11872 > UBA11872. The sequence continues at coordinate 26,522 of WTFW01000120.1, forward strand.
GTGGCGCGGCGGGCGTCGGCGTCGGCGGCCTGTTCGAGGGCCAGGTCGGGGGTGACGGTGAGATAGGCGCCGGTCCGGCCGTCGACTGATTCGATGCGGTCGAGCAGGGACCGGGTGAGTTCGACTGAACTGAAGTGCCCGTCTCGCAGACCCTGGGCAGCCGCGTGCAGCGTCAGCCGATACAGCTCATCGGCCACCGGTCAGGACTCGTCCAGCACGGGGGGAACGCGAATCTGGCCGTCCTCCACGCGGGGCGCGTTGTCGAGCACGGCGTCGAGCGGCAGGGAGCCGGCGACCACGTCATCGCGCTCGACGTTGCCCAGCGGAATGACCTGCGCGGTGGGAGGAATGTGCTCGGTGTCCAGGGTGTTGAGCGCCTCGAAGGCCTGCAGGATTTGCCCCAGCTCGCCGCGCAGCCGCTCGCGCTCGTCGTCGGACAGCTCGAGCCGCGCCAGTTCGGCGGCATGGTCGACTTGCGAACGGTCAATGGACACGGCGCTGCTCGGGTGAATCGGAACCGGGGGAGATTATAGGGAGCGGGCTCAGGGCGGTTGGGGCGCGCTCGTTCCGCCGGTGAGGGACGGGAGGACTTGTAGGATTGACGAGCCGAACCCGGCCCACGGGCCGTCGCGAGGCCTGCATCGTCGAAGCGGCAGGAGGCTAAGTATACCGCGAAGGCGAGGTTCGCCTACGGCGTACTAGGACTGCTGGGAGTGCTTGGCCTCGAAGGAAGACAAGAGCTTATGAGGCACATTGACGATTGGCCACCGCCCTTTCGTTTCAGTCGTGGTAGGCGGGCGACGGCGGACGCGTGGGAAGGGGCGCATGATCTAGAGAAGCTGAAGCGGGCTATCTACGCTGCCTGTCTCGGTAGGTGCCGTCCTCGCGCTGATCGCAGCACTGTGCCGCTGAACTCCCGCGGCTTGGACTCCTGAGTTGCCGAAATATGTCCACCGGTCTACCGGTGTCAGAGTCACGCGGTGCACGTCCTGGGATGATTTCATCCAGGAGTTGAGGCCCATCCCGAATGCGGAACCAGATTGTCAGCGAGTTTATCGGGGACACGCCGAGCCCTCCTGGAAGCTGTCGTCAACATGGGAAAGAGACCTTGAGCGCTTCCGTAAATCCGACAGACCCTTCAGCCGTCACCAGATATATCAAGGGGACGATGGATACCAAAAGAAACGCGACAGAGGACTCAACCTTCTCAAACAGTTAGCCAGGACAATGCCGGGAATTCCGTCAGACTCTCTCATAACCGACAATGACTGGTGGGCACTAGGTAGGCATTATGGACTTGAAACTCCGTTGCTTGATTGGTCTCGTAGTCCTTTCATTGCCGCGTTTTGGGCATTCGCAGAACGAGTGGCTTGGGAAGAGAAACGTATCAGTGCAGCAAGCACGATAATAGTCGATTATCCACCAAGTGATCCTGTAGTAGTTTGGGGTTTAGGCTACATGGAGGCCGACTTGGCAGATTCAAACAATGAGACTCTCTTTACTGATGGCGAGTTCGACTTTGTTGACAACACGAGCTATAACCTCCATAGACAGCGAGCACAGCAGGGTGTGTTTACACGTCTCGAACACGATGCATACACGGATGTTGAGGGCTACCTTGATTGCAAAGGTCTTGGGGAACGTCTGGAGCGATTCGAAATACCATGCCGGACAATGCTTGATCTCAGCGTTGCGCTGTCTGATCTCGAGCGGATGAATATTCACTATGGGACTGTCTTTCCCGATCCTCAAGGTGCGGCAATTCAGTCCAACATGGAGAAACACTGGCGTATGTTTAGGATTAGCTCATATTCCGACTCACCACTTTGGGGACGGGCCCCAGTAGACGATGGCTAGCAATTCGTGTTTGCTTCTGACTCAGTTCGCGTCCTCCTCCAGGACTTCTGTGAAAACCTTGATCCTGTCATGCTATGGAGCAGCGACACCTGTAGTGACATGTGCTGGGATCGGCGTATTTTGCCAGTTCGAGTTCTGAAACGCGGAGGATCTTCTGGATAGGGCAAGGGCCTTCTTGATGGCTATTGGCTTGGTTACACTGGTTGGCTTGGCGGTTATGGGTGTGGCTGTGGTGGTTTTCGCGATGGTCCGGCCGCAGCTTGCGACGCAATTGATCAGCCAGATGCCGGAATTAGGCCCGACTGCTGCGCCAACGTCAGCACGGTCCGCAACGCAAACGGCGCGTCCGATGCCGCGTTCTCCATCGGCGGACGGTCTGACGCCAACCTTAGTGCCGCCCCAAGCCTTGACACGCGCACCGGATCCATCCCCTACAACTAAGCAAGTCCCAGCGCTCACGTCCGTTCCAACTTTGACGCCGACGCGGTTCTCCCGGCCCACGGAGACACCATTCGCTGCGACGTCCGTCGCCGAATTGGTGCAGCGGGTGCGTACCGCCGTTCGATACATACGCACAGCGGAAGGCATCACTGGTAGCGCGTTTGTCATAACGGAAGATGGGTACGTTGTCACGAACAGCCATGTGCTGAGCGCGGCGGACGGGGCTTACGTGGGAACTCACGCTGGGCGAGAAGAATTTGCTCCGATAGTGGCGGATGCCCCCGACCTTGATCTGGCACTGCTGAAGCTCCCTGGCGACGGACCGCATCCGTTCGTTGACTTTGGTCGCTCAAACGACCTCAATCTCGGCGACGATTTGGTCATTCTTGGATACCCGCTGAGACTCGACACCCTCACCGTAACTCGCGGTGTCCTGTCGGCTCGCCACCCAGGCTGGTTACAGACCGATGCCACAGCGAACCCGGGCAATAGCGGAGGGCCGGCCTTCAGTGAGCAAGGGAGAGTGATTGGCGTCGTAACCATGAAGCTCGGGGGCGGAGTGGTAAGTCGAGTGGAAAGCGCAAATTTCCTGATCAACGGCGACTTGGTGCATCGCACCGTCGACGCGTGGATCGCGGACCATCGGGTCGCTGATGGCGCGATTGCGCAAATTCCGACGGCGGCGGGCAGCGGCCTGCCGATTGTCAGCGCCGGCAATGGGCACACCTGCGAGGTGAGAATTGATGGGACAGTTGCCTGCTGGGGGATAAATGACCATGGCCAGGCGTCACCGCCGACTGGGTTGTTCCAGTCTGTCAGCGCCGGCGGTTGGCACACATGTGGATTGCGAGCCAACGGAACCATTGCTTGCTGGGGAAGGAACGACTACGGTCAAGCGAATCCACCGCCTGGCACCTTCCAAACCGTTAACACAGGAGACAGGCACACCTGCGGACTACGCATCGACGACACCATTGCCTGCTGGGGCGCGAACGGTGAAGATGGCCGAGCCAACCCGCCGCCAGGTGTTTTCCGAACGGTCAGCGCCGGCTCCCGCCACACCTGCGGGGTGCACATTGATGGAACGGTAGCCTGCTGGGGATCAAACGAAGGAATCCTTGGGAAAAATCTAGGGCAGGCAGTCCCGCCTGCAGGCATCTTCCGGACCGTCAGCGCCGGCTTTGAGCACACTTGCGGGGTACGCGCCGACGGGACCGTCGCTTGCTGGGGTGACAACACATTTGGCCAAGCGACCCCGCCTTCGGCCGTCTTTCAAGCTGTCACGGCCGGCTTTAGTCACACCTGCGGACAACTTGTCGATGAGAGCGTTGAGTGTTGGGGACATGACCTATTTACTGGTCAAGCCACCCCACCTCCGGGGAGCTTCCGATCCATCAGCGCCGGTGGCCGCCACACCTGCGGGGTGCGAGTCAGCGGGTTCGTCGAGTGCTGGGGGGTGCCGTGGAGCCTAGGGGACTATTCGGGCCCTGCTGTTCCCCCGGCTGGCACGTTTCAAGCAGTCAGCACAGGTTATAACCACACCTGCGGACTACGAACCGACGGAACGATCACTTGTTGGGACTCGAAGGCAGGAGGCAAGGCCGTTCCGCCAGCGGGCGTATTTCAATCCGTCAGCGCGGGTTTCGACCACACCTGCGGGGTGCGCGCTAATGGAACGGTCGCCTGCTGGGCTGGGTCATCAGGTCGGGGTGTCCCCTCGGGCCAAGCTGACCCGCCAGCAGGGTCTTTTCGGACCGTCAGTCTGGGTCTGTCTCACACCTGCGGAGTTCGATCCGACGGAAGCATTTCTTGCTGGGGCTCAAACCTTGACGGTAGAGCCACTCCTCCGCCCGGTGCTTTTCAGTCCGTGAGCTCTGGTTTGAGCCATAGCTGCGGAGTGCGCACCGACGGGACGGTTGCTTGCTGGGGAGACCACGAGAACGGCCGAGCTGACCCACCGGCCAGCACGTTCCAGTCCGTTAGTGCAGGCGACAACCATTCATGCGGATTACTCGTAGACGGCACCATTTCCTGCTGGGGTTCAAACAGTGCCGGCCAAACTGATCCGCCGGCCGGTAAGTTCCAGTCCGTCAGTGCTGGCTTTAGCCACACTTGCGGACTACGCACCAACGGCACAATTGCATGTTGGGGCCTGAATGACGACGGCCAGGCCGATCCACCGGCGGGCAGCTTTCTAGCTGTCAGTGCCGGCACGACCTTCACGTGTGGGCTGCGAACCGGCGGTGCTGTCGCCTGCTGGGGCGGGTCTCAATATGTGACTCGAAGCTGAAGTTAGAGCGCAGATACAACGTTTAAGATGAGTCGTTCGCCCGCTTTCATCTCGCGTCTCGGTGTGGCTGCCTACGTCGAATAGTCGAACTTTGCTTCCCAGTCGCCGACGCCGTCGCGGAGCAGGTCGAAGAGGTGCCAGACGCTGCAGTAGGAGTCGCCGGGTCCGAGGAAGTCCGAGGCGACGCGCACGATGGAGCCGTCGGGATTCTTGTGGAAGGCGGAGACACCGGGCATGGCGTTGGAGCCGTAGTGCTCGTCGTCGGACTCGAAGCCCATGTCCTTGAACAGGGTGGTGTCCGCCGCCGAGTACATGCGGAAGCGCCAGCCGCGGTTTCTTCGAAACTCCTGCTGGGTCTCGACGTCGTCGGGCGAGACGACGACGAAGGCCGAACGGTCCTCGAGGTGATGGAGTACGCCATTGAAGCCGTCGGCCCACATGGTGCAGTAGGGACAGCCCGAGCCCATGTTGTGGATCAGGATCAGGTCGGACTTGTCGCCGAACAGCTCGGAGAGGTTGGTCGTTCCATCAGGCCCGCGGAGTTCGTAGTCCTGGACGGGCTCCGAGGGCACCCGGCGGCGAACTTCCTTCAGACGCTGCTGCGCCTTCTCCAGGTCGGCCCAGGCGGCGGCAAGCTCTTCCTGTAAAGCGGTTGGAGCGGTCACCGTGATTCCCTTCAACGTGCCCTTGGGCGGGCGATCAGTCCAGTTTCGTCAAGTGTAGGAGCGCAGCCCGGCCGAGCCGTGCGTAGACAGGACGCCGCATCACTTCAATGATTCGAAGGCGCGAATTGGCGGCAATGGGACGTAGGATCTTCGCGAAGTCGCCGAGGTGAATCGCAATGGTCCTGACGGGTGAGCCGGACCTTGTCAAAGACGCCCCGATTGCGGTGGGGCAGGCGCACCGGCTGTTTACCAGCGACGCGCCGCACACTCACTACTCGGCCAGCCTGGCGCAGCTTGGGAGCGGGCGGCTGGTGATGGCGTTCAGCTGGGCGCCGGCGGTGCAGCGTCGGAATAACAGCGTGATGCTGACGTCGCGATCCGACGACGATGGGGCGACCTGGACGGCGCCGGAGGCCATCTATGCAAAACCCGGGTGGGACTGCATGCACCTTGGCGGGTTGATGCCGTTCTCCGACAAGCGGCTGCTGCTGGGCCTTGGGCGCATCCAGATGGATGCCAGCCTGCCGGGCGACGAGCCGTGCACTGGGTGGTATCTCTCTACGACGTGTTCAACGGACGGGGGCGAGACCTGGGGGCCGGAGAGTCCCGAGATTCGCCTGTTTCCCGAGTGGTCGGAGTTCTACGGGGCGAGCAATCCTCATCGCCTGGACGACGGGCGGCACATGCTGGCGGTCATTGGAACCACCGGGCGCGACACGGGCTGGCAGGCGGGCGTCTGCTTTACGGACGACGAGGGCGAGAGCTTCTCAGCGCCGGTGATCGTGGCAGCGCACCCGACGCTGGGGTTTGGGGACATGGACATTACACGGCTGGCGGACGGGCGGTACCTGGCCGTGGCGCGGGTGTTCGACGGGCATCCCAGCGTGGTCGCGTATTCGGACGACGACGGGGCGACCTGGACCGAGCCGCGGCCGGTGGAGTTCTGGGGGGCGAATATCAAGCTGCAGCGACTGCGGTCCGGGGCGTTGCTGTGCGCCTATCGGGACGAGGCGGGCAACCGCTCAGGGGTGGGGTGCAGCGTGAGCGAGGACGACGGCGCGACCTGGCGACGCATCGGCTGGCTGGCCAGCCCGAGCGACGGCCCGCCGCCGGCGGCCGGCGACGTGCGATGCGGCTACCCGGACATGGCGGTGCTGCGGAGCGGGCGACTGGGCTGCGTGCTGGCGCCGTCGGCCGACGCAGCCGGGATCATCGACTTACGCTGGCTGGAACTGATCGACCGGACGTAGACCGGCGCTCAGTACTGGTGGACCCAGCCGCCGTCCACCGGGATGACGGCGCCGGTGATGTAGGCGGCGGCGTCGGAAGCAAGGAATTGGGCCATGCCGGCGATTTCGTCGACCTGGCCGTTGCGACCCAGGGCCACTCGCTCGGCCAGGTTTCCGGTCCACCAATCCGCGTCCGTGTAGCCGGCGGTCATGTCCGTCTCGATCACGCCGGGAGCGATGGCGACGACGCGAATGCCGTCGTTGCCCCATTCCCTGGCCAGCCCGACGGTGTAGGAGGACAGGGCAGCCTTGAGGGGGCCGTAGGGCTCAGCGCCACCGAGCCTCGCCGAGACCGAGGACACGTTGATGACCACAGGCGCGTCGGACTCGAGCAGGAAAGGCCGCGCGGCCTGCGTGACCAGCACCGGGGCGCGGAGGTTCACGTGCAGCAGGCGGCGGTAGGCGTCCAGCGTGAGGCCGTCGTGGCCGCCGTCGCCCGCGTTGTTGACGACGATGTCCAGGCCGCCCAGGGCCTCGGCAGCGCGCTCGACCAGGCGGGTGGGCGCTTGCGCGTCCGTCAGGTCCGCGCCGTAGGTGTGGACTTCGGCGCCGTGTTCACGGACGTTGTCGGCGACTTGCTGCAAGTTGGCGCTGGTACGGGCGGCCAGAGCCAGGCGGGCGCCGGCCTGGGCGTAAGTCTCGGCAATCGCGCGCCCGATGCCGCGGCTGGCGCCGGTGATGAGTGCGCGGCGGCCGTCGAGGCGGAAGGGACCGGGGGCGGTCATCGTCTGGCGAAGAAGTCGCGGCCGCCGTCGATGGCGATGGTCGTTCCGGTCACAAAGCCGGCGGCGGGCGAGGCAAGGTAGACGACGGCGGCGGCTATTTCCTCCGGATCCGCAGCCCGCCCCCGCGCTGTGTGGTGCAGGATGGCGTTCAGCTCGGACGGATTGGCCCGCACGTGGGCGGTCATGTCGGTGATGACCTGGCCCGGCGCCAGGGCCACGACGCGGATGCCGTCGTTGGCGTACTCGCGGCTGAAGCCGCGCGTCAACGCATGAACTCCGGCCTTGCTGGCTCCGTACAGTCCGGCGCCCTTGGTCCCTGCAATGGATCCGATGTTGACTATTGCGCCGCCGCCGGCCGCGGCCAGGTGGGGACGGGCCGCCTGGCAGCCGAAGAGTACGGCGCCGAGGTTGATGTCGTACATGCGGTCGAACTCGGCCGGGTCGTGGATTTCAAACCCGCCGCGATGGGAGACGCCGGCGTTGTTGACAAGGAGGTCGAGCCCGCCCAGCTCATCGGCCGCGGCGTCGATGGCCGGTGCGATGGCTTCCAGGTTGGCGAGGTCCAGCGGAACGACGTGCGCGCGGCGGCCCAAGGTTTCGATCTCCGCGGCAAGCTCGGTCAGCCGGGCTTCGTCGCGGGCGGCCAAGGCTACGTCAGCCCCGGACTCGGCCAGCGCGATTGCAATGGCCCGTCCAATGCCGCGGCTGGCGCCGGTGACGAAGGCGCGGCGGCCGTGGAGGCGGAAGCGGTCGAGGACGGGCATTTGCAACTTCTGACGTGGGCTCATGTTGTGCTCAGCCTAGCGGCAGCAGCCGAGAGTTGAGCGCCAATCGTCGACTCGCCGACACAGGACTTGGCACACACGTTTGCTAGCCCGCCGCAGGCGGATCCCCGATAGTCCCGGCGCTCGAGTCCTGCGGTTCTGGTGGATCAATGTCCTGGTGCCCGCGCTGCCGGAGGGTTCCGTAGACGAACACGCCCGCGGCAGAGGCGATAGCGCCTATTACGGTGGCAGTCCCAAGGGCGTGCTGTCCCAGTGTTGCCAGACCCCAGGCAAAGGCGAATGCGGCGAGGACGACGGTTAGACCCGCGAAGACACCGACAATGCTGCGCCAGGCATCCAGGGTCTCAAGCTTCTGGCGATGCGCCTGCTGTCGCTCGGCCAGCGCCAGGATTCGCTCCGGGGCATCGGGCTGCACGTCCTTGTACTGAGCAAGCGTCGTCGGTGGTGGAATCGGACCGGCGTACAACGAAGTCTGGACGGCCCGAATGAGTTGACTCGTGGAGTGCGTGTCGAGGTTTCCGGCGCCGGGGGCGTCGGAGCGCTCGTCGCTGCTTGAAGCGTCGTCTAGGTGTTGATTCTCGTCGTGCGACACGCGGCTTTGTCTTCACGCTCGGCTCGGTATGCCTGAAGCGCCGCCCGCATGTCGTCCCCAACCGCCTGCCAGTCCGCCCACATGGCAAGCGCATCCGCCCGAGAACCCGAGGTGGTGACGCTGTATCGATTCAAAGCGCCGCCAAAGTCAAAGATGCTCGCTACCCCGGTCCAGAACGACGGCCGCGCATACCGAGCCGGCATGCGCAGCGCATTGCGCTTGTTGAGCAAGAAAAAACCTCCACTCAGTGATCAAGGTTACAACGGTTGCAAGGCTTACGTCCCGGAGTCTGCGAGACGACGAATGTCGTGCCTTCGCGGCATCGAGGGTTGCGCGCCCGGTGTGGCGGCGGCCAGGGCGCCGGCGGCCTGGCCCCAGCGCAGGGCGGTTTCGACCGGACGACCGGCCGCCAGCGCCGCGGCGAACACGCCGCAGAAGGCGTCGCCGGCGCCGGTGGTGTCGACGACGGTTGTTGGAAAGGCGGGTTGGACGTGGGTTTGGCCGTCGACGTGGGCGACCAGGCCCTGGCCGCCCAGCGTGACGACGCAGCCGCGGTGGGTTCGCGTGGCCAGGGCCCTGGCCAGCGCTGCAGGGTCGTCGGCGTTTGAGTCGGCGGTCAACTGCGCGGCTTCGATCTCGTTGACGACGGCGATGTCCACCAGGGCGAAATCGATGGCCACGCCCTCGTCGACCGGGGAGACGTTAAGCACGCGTAGGCCGGGTGGCGCGGCCCCGAAGGCGGCGTTGGTGACGTCATCCGGGACCTCGCGCTGTCCGATCACGGCGTCCGGCTGAATGCCGGCGATTGCGCTTGTGATATCTGCCGGATCGATTTCGAAGTTCGCGCCTTCGGCCACGGCTATGGAGTTGGCGCCGGCATCGTCAACGGCAATGAGCGCCGTGCCGGTGGCGGCCGAGTCCACCCGGGCGACATGCGTGGTGTCCACGCCTTCAGCGATCAGGCCGCGTAGGAGGTCGTCGCCGTCGGGGTCCGTACCGACGGCAGCTAGCATGCTGACCGTCGCGCCGGCGCGGGCAGCGGCCACGGCCTGGTTGGCGCCCTTGCCACCGGCATAGCGCGCGAGGCGGCCGTGGTGGACGGTTTCCCCGGGCCGGGGGATGCGCGGGACGCGGATGACGATGTCCTGGTTGATGCTGCCCACCACGGCGATGCAACTCATCGAACCCCAATCTCCAGGCCAAGGGCTTCGAGGATGGCGAGGCGGGCGAATTCCGGCAACGCGCGCATACGTCGCCAGCGCCAGGGCTCCCTGGCGAGGCGGTAGGCCCACTCAAGCCCAAGCCGGCGCAGCGGCGCGGGGGCGCGCGGAATGCGGCCGGCCAGGTAGTCCAGGGTTCCGCCGACGCCGATGCCCACCACCGGCGCCAGGTCCCGCAGATTGCGGTCGAGCCAGAACTCCTGCGCGGGCGCGCCGTAGGCGGCCAGGACGATGTGCGGGCGAAACTCGTGGATCAGGGCCCGGGCTTCGGCGTCACCGTCTGGTCCAGGCTCCCCGACCAACGTGGCCGGAGGAGAGAGGGCCGGATAGCGACGTTGCAGTTCGGCGGCGGCCTGGTCCGCGACGCCGGGGGCCGCGCCCGCCAGCAGCAGGCGATAGCCGTGGACGGCGGCGAGGCCGGCCAGATCGTCCACCAGGTCGACTCCGGTAACGCGCTGCCGCATTGGCAGGCGTCGGAGGCGGGCCGCGGCGACGATGCCCGCGCCGTCGGGGACGTTGAGGCGCGTGCGTTCCAGCAGTTCGCCGTAGGCGAGGTCATGGCGCGCGCGCATAACGATTTCGGGGTTGATCGTCACCACCTGCGCGCGGGCGACGGAAGCCAGCCAGGCGTCGATCCAGGCCACGGTGAGCCCGCGCCCAATGGCATGAACGCGCACGCCGAGGATGTGCGTTTCGAGCTCGTCGAGGAGGGTGTCCGTGCGGTTGGTCGTGGCGGTACTCACATGGCCGTGATGCCGGTGCCTATGTTGACATAACGACTCATAGCGGCGCCGTCAGCGAATCAGCTCCAGGACCGTGTCGCGTACTTGCTCGGGCGCAAGCCATTGCATGCAGAGCGCGTCGCCGAAGCGGCACTCGGCGGGGCGGTCGAAGGTGTAGCAGGGTCCGCAGGGGAGGTTGACGCGTAACGCGCGGGAATCGGGGTGGCCGGGACCGTGCACGTAGATGTCGGTGGGTCCGTGGAGCATGACGACGCGTCGTCCCAGCGCTCGCGCCAGGTGTCCGGGTCCGCTGTCGGTTGATACGACGACGTCGGCATGGGCCAAGACGCCGATGAGTTGGTCAAGGGATGTTTGACCGGTGAGGTCGTGGATGGCTGCGGACTGCGCTATTTCGCTGGCGGTGCGGCGCGTGTCGGCAAGACCGACGACGGCCAGCGTGGCTGCGGCGGGTTCCAGCTCGCGAGCCAGGGTTGCCCAGTGCGCGTCCGGCCAACGCTTGGCGTCGCCATGAGCCGCGCCGGGGTGCAGGACGATCAGCGGGCGCGGCAGGTCGGCAAGCAGATCGGTCTCGGTAACTGCCACGACGGTGTGCCAGGCCGGATCCGCCTGTTGAATCAGGTTGGTGGCCAGTTGGGCCTCATGGGGGCCGCCGTTGCGGCGACGTCCCGGCAGCGCCTGGTCGAAACTGAAGGCGGGCGCTTCGGCGCGGTAGCCGACCCGCCACCGGGCGCCGCTGAGCGCCACCAGGGCGCCGGCGATTGGGCCGTAGACGCTCACGGCTACGTCGAATTCGCGGGCGCGGACTGATAGCAGGATGCGAAGGGCCCTTGCCAAGGCTGTTGGGTCCAGTACCGCCGGCCAGTGTGTGATGGCGCCGCCGTCGAACCGGATGACCTCGTCGACGGCCGGGCAGCGCTGGACGATGGGCTGCCAGGCGGGCGGCGCCATGAACGCCAGGTGGGCGTGCGGCCAGCGTTGGCGAGCCGCCACAGCGGCGGAGAGGGAGTTGACCACGTCGCCCATCAGGTCGAATCGCACGATGAGGACGCGGCGGGGAGTTGCCGGCGGGCTCCGGCGGCCACCGAGTAGGCGCCGCAATCCGAAGCCGAGGCTCAGCAAGATCCACAGCCCGTGGCCCAGCCAGGTTCGGGTACGGCGCTTCATTGGCGGCGCTCGTCCTCGGTGCGCTCGGGCCAGGGCCAGGCGGCATCGAAGCGTTCCAGAAAAGCGGAAGGCCGAAACAGCACGCGCTGCGCACCGTCCGGCGCCGTCGCCGCCAGCTTGTCGACCTTTTGCCGGGTGTCGTCAAGCCGCCGTTCGAGCTCGCGTCGTTGCCGAAGGTGCATCGCTCTGGCGCTGTTGAAGGCGTCCTTGAAGTCCGCCGCTCGCCCGGATACCAGGGACTCCCGCACGTCGCGCATGCGGCCTTCGTGCCGGGCGAGGTGGTGGCGCAACTCGTCCAGCGCCTGATCCACCTCGCCCGCCAGGGCGATCCAGGGCGGCGAAACGTTCGCGTCGCGCATCACCCGGAAGGCCAGTCGCAGGTCGGCCGGCACGTGGGGATCATCGGGCGCCAGGTCCAGCGGCTTGCCACGGCCAGTTGTGCGCTCGAACAGTCCGGACGCGGCGGCTTCGTCAAGCCGGCGGCGTGCTCGGCGGTCCGGGAGCGTCTCCATGGCTAATTCGCTCCCAGCACGGGCGGATCGGACTCCACCGGGATTCCGGCGGCCGCTCGAATGTCGGCGGCGACCGCCAGGCTTCCCGTGGCGAGCACGGCCTGTCCGGGCTGCGTGGCGTCGCGCGCCAGGGCCAGCGCGCTCGCGGCGTCGGGGGCCGCCGTTGCATCAAGGCGTCCGTCAAGCTGGTTGAGCACTATGCCGGATGGCATCCCGCGTGGGTGTCCTGGCTCGATAACCACCAGGCCTGTCGCAAACGGTCGGAGCGCTTCCGCCATGGGTCGGACCGATTTGTCGCGCAGGGCGCCGAATATGACCGGACCGCGCTGCAGATTGAGTTGCCGACGCAGCGTTTCGACCACGACGGCGACGGCTTCAACGGTGTGCGCCCCGTCCACGACGACTGGCGGATCGTTGGCTACCAACTCCAGGCGGCCTGGCCAGCGCGCGGCGGCGAAACCCGCGCGGATCGCGTCGCGTGGAATGGCAACGCCGCGGTCGCCGAGCGCACGGCAGACGGCATAGGCCAGACCAGCGTTGCGGGCCTGGTGAGGGCCGGCCAGGCCCAGCGGCAGGGCATCGCCCGACAGCGGATCCCGGGCCACGGTGACGGCGCGACCGTCGCGCCAGCCGGCCGATCCGTCGGTCGCCAGCGCCGGCACGACCTGGACTTCGGCCCCGGCGGCCTCGGCCACGTCACGAATCGCGTCCACGACCTCGCGCGACTGGTCGCTGACCAGCATCGGAACCCCTGGTTTGGCTATGGCGGCTTTTTCCCGGGCGATTACGGGCAGCGTGTCACCGAGCAGTCGCGTGTGCTCGCGCACGATGGTGGTGACGGCCGTGAGGTCGGGCGTCACTACGTTGGTGGCGTCGAGCCGTCCGCCAAGCCCAACTTCCAGGATTGCCAGGTCCACCTCTTCCATTCGAAACCAGGCCAGTGCCATTGCCGTGCTTATCTCAAACGTGGTTGGAAGGCCCAGCGTTTCGTCGGGGGTCCGCGCTACAGCCACTCGCATTCGATCAACAAGGCGCGTAAACGAAGGCGGGTCGATGGGTTGTCCGTCGATCTGAAAGCGCTCGCGAAAACTGTGCAGGTGCGGCTGCGTGTAGAGGCCGGTCTTCAGGCCGGCGGCTTCGGCGGCCGAGGCAACCAGGGCGCACACGCTGCCCTTGCCCTTGCTGCCGGCCACGTGAACGATTGGCAGGCCGTTGTGCGGGTTGCCAAGATCGGCCAGCAGCCGCGAGGTTCTTGCCAGACCGCGCTCGAACGGCGGGCCGCCTCCCAGCCCCGTGCCGCGCTCGAAGTCGGCGTAGGCGTAGAGCCAGGCCAGCGCGTCGGTGTACGTCTCGGACATTGCTCGATTATCGCGGAGCCGAGAGCGACTCTGGCGGGTACGCACGTTCGATACCGGCGCGACCGACCCGCGCGGCCAGCGTGGATAGCGTGGCATCCGCACCGGGTAGTACCAGGTCTGGCGCCAGGTCCGCCAGCGGCGCCAGCACGAAGCCCCGCTCGGCGAAGGCCGCGTGCGGAATGTGCAGGCGCGGCGTGCCGACCACCAGGTCTCCGAACGCAATGATGTCCAGGTCCAGTTGACGCGGTCCCAACCGCGGGCCGGGCCGCCGGCCAGCGGCCAGCTCGAGCGACTTTGCCCAGAAGAACAGACGCTGTGGACCCTCGGTCGTTTCGCCACGAACCGCCGCGTTCAGGAAGGGCGGTTGTGTGAGCACGCCGACCGGGCTTGTCTCATATACGTGCGAAACCTGGACGTGGCGGAGCACCGTCCGCAGGCCAGCCACGGCGTTTTGAAGGTGCGTCAGCCGGTCACCGACGTTCGAGCCAAGCCCGATCAGCACGTCCGTCACCGGGGTAGTCCATCGATGGTTGGCGCGGCAGGCCGCCGATTGTCCCGCGCCGGAGGGTGCCGATCGACCGTTGACTGGTTAGGCTCGCCGGTTTGCGGAACAGAGTACGATTCTGGCCGTTCCCCTGACATGGCGACCGTAATTTGACGCGTCACGCGACCACCGTGGGCAGGCGCCCCACACGCGCCGGAGATTTGCGGCGGCAAAGGTGAATGCCCAGGGGCTGACAGGGTTACGCCCGAGCTGGCGCCCCGCGATAGGGAGCGCAGGGTTGGCGCTTGGTTCGCTGCTGGTGATGCTGCCAGCGGCGCTGACCGGACCTGAACTGTTGTGGGTTCGCCTGGTACCGCTGGCCGCCGGGACGTTTCTGGCGACCGCCGCCGTGGTGGGGCTGCGCTTCCGGCAAGCCCACGATCGCCACCTGGAGATTGGGCTAGCGTCCGCGGGGCTGACGTTGGGTATCACCGGCGTTCTGGTCCAGGTTGGACTGCTGGCCGCCGCCGCTTGCCTGGTGCTGATCGCTCCCTTGTCGGCCGGGGCGATGCTGTGGCGTGCTCGACATGCGCCTGGAAACGGGCCCGGTTGGGTGGGCCTACGGCATCTCAAACCGGATCGCGCGGCCTGGCCCACCGCGGTCCGTGCGGTGGCGATGGGTGTGGTCGCGGTGGGACTGGCCCTGGTCGGTGTCGTCGCGGGACCGCTGCCGACGCTGGCGCTTACGGCGCTTCTGCTCTTGGCGGTAGTGGTGGCGACGCTTCGCCTTGTGTTGCCGGCCTTCGACGCGCGGGCGGCGGTCGCCGTGCTGGTTGCGCTGGCCATTGCGGCCGTCCCGTTTCGAGGAGTGGCCGAGATCCAGGTCAGCGGCATCGCGTTTGGGGCGAGCGACCTCCTGCTGCTTGGGGCGCTGGCCGTCTGGGTGTTCGGTCGTGGCGCCCGAAGTCGAGCATCCGTCCCGAGTTACACGTTCGGGCTGCTGATCTTTGCCGGCTGGCTGATGGTCACCGCACTGGCAGCGGCGAATCTGGCGCCGGTGCTCAAAGAAGTCCTGAAGTGGCTCCAGATTGCGGTGGCGCTGGTAATCCTGGCCGACCTGATGCGCGACCCGTCGGGGCGCCGGATCGTCGCCTGGGCGGTTGGCGCGGCGGTCCTCCTGCAGGCCGGACTGGGACTGGTCCAAACGGCGGCAGCGGCGGGTCCCGGCGGGTTCGTAGTGGGCGGCGTCCTGCGCGCGTATGGGACCTTCGATCAGCCGAATCCGTATGGGGGCTACCTGGGCATTCACTTGCCGCTCATCCTGGCGGCCGCCATCTATGCGCGGGGCTCGCGGCGGCGCTGGCTGGTCCTGCTGGGCATCGTCGTATTGGCGGGCATTGTGGCCAGCCGGTCCAGGGGCGCCTGGCTAGGCGTGGGCGCCAGTTCGCTGCTTGTGGCGCTGATGGCCGGTCGTCAGGCGTCGCGGCGAGTTCGCGGCGCGTTGGTCCTGGTCGCCGCGGCGGTGCTGGTCGCCTCGCTTGTACTCCTGGGCGGGGCGTTGGAGCGGACGCTGCCGCCCGACATTTCGCGGATGTTGCAAGGCGAGCACCCGGTGGACGACGTTGTGCGTGACCGCGCGCATGACGACTTTGCGGTCGCGCAGCGGGTGGCGCACTGGGCGGCGGGGTTGCGGATGTTTCAGGATCGGCCCCTGCTGGGCGTTGGCGCCGGGAACTTTGACGATGCCTATCGCGCCTATGCGTTACAGCCCTTCGACGAACCCCTGGGGCACGCGCACAATGTCGCCCTGAACTTCGGCGCCGAAGCCGGCTTGCCCGGCATGCTCATATTCGCTGGCCTCGTCCTTTGGGCGCTTGGTATCGCTGTGGGCGCGGTCCGCCGGGCACGCGGCGCGGCGTTTGAATGGGGCGCCGTAGGCGCGCTGGGCGCCCTGGTCGGCTTTGCGACGCACAACCTGGTGGACAGTCTGTTTGTGAGCGGAATGGGGATTTCATTCGCGCTGATCCTGGCGCTGGCGCTGGCGATTCCGAAGCGGCCACGCGGCCTGGCCTCAAATGCAGAACGGGCGCTGACGTGACTGACAGCGGAACAGAGGCTGCCGAGACCGTCGCGGACCCGACACGGACTGATCTTCGTCGGCGATTCCTCAGCTCGCGAACGCTCCTCAGCTTCCTGGTAGCCGGCGCGCTATTGGCGCTCACCTGGATCCTGGCCGACCTGCGGCTCGAGGACATCGTGTCGCGCATCCGCTCCGCCGATCCGTGGCTGATCCTGCTGGCCTACGTCGTCTTTGCGTTGACGTTTCCCATTCGCACGCTCAGGTGGCGAATCCTGCTGACCAACGCGGTGCACCGGGAAGACGTAACCCCGCACTACCGAATGCGGGACCTCGCGCAGGTGCTCTATATCTCCTGGTTCGTCAACGGCGTGGTACCGGCCAAGCTGGGCGACATCTATCGCGCCTACATGGCACGGGCCAACTACGGCACGTCGCTCACCCGCACGCTGGGGACCATCTTCTCGGAGCGGGTGTTCGACGTGGGGGCGCTGATCATCATGGTCATGGCATCGGCCGCCTGGATTGCCAGGTCGCCGGAGACCAGCGAAGACGTAGGTCGAATCCTGGCTGTGGCGGCGCTGGCACTGGCGATCCTGGCGTTGGGCGTGCTGTTCCTGCTGGTGTTTGGCACGCCGATCTTCGCGCGGCTCCCAGAGTCGGCCGCGGCGGTTTACGAACGCTTTCACAGCGGCGTGTTCGATAGCTGGACCTGGCGGACCGGCCCGTTTCTGTGGCTGGCCAGCTTTGCCATCTGGTCGATTGAAATGGTGCGCCTGGCCATCGTCATGCGGGCGCTTGGATTGGATCTGAACCCGGCCGAGATCGTGTTCGTGGGCACGGCGGCATCGCTGCTGCTGGCCGTGCCGACGCCGGGTGGCCTGGGCGCGGTGGAGGGCGGCCTGCTGGGCCTGATGCGGCTGATCGGCGTTGGCGGAGGCGTCGCCGGAGCGGTCGCGATTGTCGACCGGGTCATCACCTACTGGTCGGTCATCCTGACCGGCGGTCTGCTGTTCGTGTTCACCCGCCTCAAGCGCCGGTAGTCATGCGCGTCGCGATTGACATTACCGCCGCGGCGACGCAACAGGCCGGGATCGGACGTTCGGTTCGTGAGCTTGTCAACGCGCTCGTAATCGAACCCGACCGACCCGATTTGACGCTTGTGTACACGCGTCGCGGGCCGTCGCGGGAAGCGGACGCGCTGGCCGTTCATGAGCGGGTGAACGTACGCCGGATTCCCGTTTCGCCCCGAGTCGCGCTGGCGACCTGGTTCAAGGCGCGGCTTCCGGTACCGGGTGAGGCCCTGGCCGGACCGGCCCGGATATTCCATGGTCCCGACTTCACCCTGCCGCCGCTCGCGGCCGCCCACGGTGTGCTGACCGTTCACGACTTGTCGTATGTCATCCGTCCGCAGGATGCGCATCCGCGCCAGCGCCGGTTCCTGGAGACGGCCGTACCGAAGTCGATCGATCGCGCCCGGCTGGTGATCGCGGTCTCCAAGGCCACGAAGCGCGACCTGATGCAGCGCTACGGCGTGCGGCCGCAGCGGATTCGCGTGGTTCCCAATGCGGTGCCGGACTGGTTTGGCCCGGTCACGGACGGCGACGAGCTTGCCGCGGTTCGCAAGCAGCTCGCGCTGCCTGAACGATTCGTGCTCTCCGTGGGAACCATCCAGCCGCGCAAGAACATCGAAGGTTTGGCTCGAGCGGTGTCGCTGGCGTCGGCGCGCAGCGGACTTCCCACCATCGAACACATCCATGCCGGAAGCGAGGGCTGGCTTTGCGACCGGGTCTATGCGGCCATCGAACAGGCCGGCGACCGTGTTCGCTTCATGGGCCGCGTAAGCGACGGTACGTTGCGAGCCCTCTATTCGCTGGCCTCCGCTTACGCCTATCCAAGCCACGGCGAAGGGTTTGGCATTCCCATCCTGGAAGCCTTCGCCTGCGGGTGTCCTGTCCTGACCGCGGATACTCCAGCGACCACCGAAGTTGCCGCGGACGCGGCGCTCGCGGTGGATCCCTCGGATTCGGAGGCGTTGGCGGACGGGCTCAGCACACTGCTTACAGATGAAGCGAGCCGAAGCGAACTGATCGCACGCGGCCACGAGCGGCGGTGGGCTTATTCCTGGCGTCAGTCCGCGCAGCGCCTGATCGAGGTCTACCGGGAGGCGACCGCGGGACCGCCCGTGCCGCAGCCTTCCGGCGCGACCCGAGACGGCTAGATAGAATGCGGCGGAGCACCCGCGTTGAACCCTGAACACATCCCAACGTACGCCCTTGTAGGCACGATTGCCTACATGATTGGCAGCGTCCCGGCGGCGTTGCTCGCGACGGCCATCCTCAAGCGCTCGGACCTGCGCAACACCGGCTCGGGCAACCTGGGCATCCAGAACACATTCTTCCGGGCCGGCAAGCTCCCCGCTGTGATCGCCTTGCTCTGGAACGTGGCCGCCGCCGCCTCGTCGGTGCTGCTCGCACGGGCGCTGGCGCCAAACGAGCCGGTGGTTGAACTCATCGCCATCACCGCGGTGACAACGGGCAGCATGTGGCAGGTCTTCGTACGTTTTCGGGGAAGCCGTGGGACCACAACCATGGGCTTTGGATTGCTCGTCGCTCAGCCCGCGATCTGGGCCGTCTGCCTTGGTATCTGGCTGGTGGCCTTGCTGCCGCGTCGCCGGACGACTGACGCAACGCCTACCGTGCACGCGCTGCTACCTGCGGTCTTTGGTCTGTACGCGTTGTTCGGTCAGACGGATCTGTGGTGGATCTACTCGATTTGGGGCGCTGTTTTGGGCGGGTTGCTTGAGTTGAAGCGGCGAACCAGCCCGGACGACGCCATGGCGCTCGGCCTGTATCGACGCTTTGGCGTCAACGTGCACCAGTAGGCGCGCGAGGCCCGCGCGCTGCGCATCGCGTTTAACGCCTACTTCCGGCGCTTTCCGGACACGGGGTCCGGCCAATACCTGAGATTCCTGGTTCGGGCACTGCGGGCGGGGTATCCCGACCTCGTGATCGACGAGCGCACACCACCCCGGTTTCCGAGCGGGCAGTCAGGCAAGGTCGCATGGGAGCAGGCAGGGTGGCCGTGGCAGGCGCGTGGCGCCGTTGGTCACGTTCCTTATCTTGCACCGCCGCTGCTCGCGCCACGGGCGGTTGTGACCGTCCACGACCTGATCCCGCTGGCGATACCGGCCTATGGGGCAGGTCGCGGCCAGGCGCTCTATTTCCGATTGGTTCGCGTGGGTTTGCGGCGGACGCGCGCCCTGATCGCGGACTCTGAGTGGACCCGAAACGACCTCGCTAGGCTGGCAGGCGTGTCGTCTGAGCGAGTCCACGTCGTGCCCCTGGGAGTCGATGAACGGTTTCGTCCCGGCGACGCGGCCGCGCGTTCCCACGCCCGTCAACGGTTGGGATTGCCGGAACGATTCGGCCTTTTTCTCAGCACGCGCGACCTGCGCAAGAACCTGGGCGTGGTGCTGGCGGCCTGGCCGGACGTTTGGCGAACTTGCCGCCTGCCGCTGGTGGTCGCCGGGCGCTCGCCGCGCGAAGCGAGCCGGGTCTACGTCGATTGGTTCGCCCACCTCGATCCCGGCGCCGACGACTGGCTGCACGTATACGGTCCCGTGGACGAGCGAGACAAGCCCGATCTCTATCGTGCGGCGAGTGTGTTCGTCTTCCCCTCTCGTTATGAGGGCTTTGGCCTGGATCCGCTGGAGGCCATGGCCAGCGGCGTGCCGGTAATCGCCGCCAGGGCGACCTCGCTTCCCGAGGTGGTGGGCGACGCCGGGCGGCTCCTGCCGCCCGACGATCCGGCTGCCTGGACCGACGCTGTTTCGGCGGTGGCTGGCGATTCCGCGGCAGCCACCGAGATGCGCGAGCGCGGCCTGGCACGCGCGGCAACCTTTACCTGGGCGCGCACGGCCGAACGCACTTTCGCGGTCTATCGACGGGCGGCCGCATGAGAGTGCTGCTGGCGTCCAAGGCCCTGATTGTCGGCGCGCATCACGACAAGCTGCGGGCGCTGGGCGCCAACCCCGATCTGGACTTGCTGGCCGTGGCGCCCGACCGTTGGGTTGAGCAGGGTCAAGTCCAGGTTGCCGAGCGCCCACCGCCGCGCGGTTACGAGATGGTTTACACGCCGCTGGCTCTCAACGGGCGCTATCACCTCTTCTGGTTTCGCCGGCTGCGCCAGGTCCTGCGCCACTTCCGGCCGGAGGTGCTGCACATCGACGAGGAGCCCTACAACCTGGCCACGGCCATCGCCTGCCGCGACGCCGTGCGCTACGGCGTACGTCCGGTCTTCTTTGCCTGGCAAAACCTCTATCGGCGCTACCCGCCGCCGTTTCGCTGGATCGAACGCTACGTGCTTGCGCGGGCGGACGCCATCGTGGGCAGCGAGGACGCTGGCGAAGTCATTCGGCGCAAGGGCCACACGCGCCGAATCGAGGTGATCCCGCAATTTGGCGTGGATCCGGAGCTGTTCGCGCCTCGCCCGCGGCCGCGAGACCCGGATCGCTTCGTGGTTGGATACGCCGGCCGGCTGGTCGCCGCCAAGGGCGTGGACGTGCTGATTCGCGCCGTCGGCGCCATTGGAAGAGATGTCGTCCTGCGCCTCGCCGGAACCGGACCCGCCGAGCCGGACCTGCGGCGTATGGCCGCCGCCATGCCTGACGTCGTCTTCGAGGGCGCGCTCCCCAGCGCCGACATGCCGGCCTTCTACAACGGGCTGGATGCGTTCGCGCTGCCGACCGTCGGGCGCCGCGGCTGGACGGAGCAGTTTGGCCGAGCTGCGGTGGAAGCCATGGCCTGTGGCGTGCCTACCATCGTGTCCTCCACTGGTGAGCTCCCGCATGTTGTGGGCCAGGCCGGCGTGGTTGTGCCGCCTGCCGACGCGCATGCCCTGGCGCATGCGTTGGACCGACTGCGCGACGACCCGGACGGCCGCGAACAACTCGCCCAGGCCGGCCGCGCCCACGTGCTGCAGCGCTACACCACGCAGGCCGTAGCCGACGCAACGGCGGCCTTTTATCGCTCAGTCGTCAGCGACGGAGGCTGAGCCGTTCAGCCGCTGACGATGTCGCCTTCGACCGGGTCGGCGCGGATGCCCTGGGCCTCCACCCACTCGATGGCGGCCTCGAGCTCGGAGCGCTCGCCTTCCAGCATCAATTGCACCCAGCCAATGCCCGCGTCGATGTCGGCGCGACGCACGTTGAACTTCAGGTGAAATCGCCGAGCCAGCTCGTAAAGGATCGGTTCCTGGATTCGGTCTGACGGATAGGTCAACTGGATCCGAATCCGCGCTGGCCCGTGGTCAACCAGCCGCCCCGCGGATCCATGCACCGCATCGTCAACGTCCACGGGCGCGCCGCGCTCGGCTGACGCGCGCAAGGCATCCAGCACGTTCAGCGTGCGGATCGCATCGTGCCCGTCAACGCTCGGAGGTCGACCCAGGTGCACGGCGGTGGCGAACTCCGCCATCTCGGCGTCGTACATCGGCTGCAGGGGGTCCGACTGCACGTATTCGACTGTCGGCCGGCGGAATTCGTGGGCGCCGGAACTCTCGATGTCGATCTGCCCGCTTTTCCAGTCCGACCGGATTCGTCCCCGGTCGCCGGTGATTTCGAGATGGTCGTACGCGACGCCGGCGGCCTGGCTGAGGCTGATGGTGGCGCTCACGCCATCGGCAAACTCAATAACGCCGGATATGGACTCATCGCTCCCGGTGTCCTCCCGGTACGTCATGTGCGCGTAGGCGCGAACCACGGGCTGGCGGTGCAGCCAAAGCAATTGGTCCACCAGGTGAGATCCCAGGAACAGCAGTTGCCCGCCGCCGCGGGCGGGATCCGCCAGCCAGCCCGGCAGCGGTGGGCTGCCCTTGGCGGCCGCCAGGGTGCGAATGTTGCCCACCACGCCGCGCCGGACCAGGTCACGGGCGCGGGTGCGCACGTCGTTGAATCGCAGGCAATAGGCGGGCATGTAGGTGAGCCCGCGACTGTTGGCGGCCTCCACGACTCCCGCCACCTCGGTCGCATTCAGCCCGGCGGGCTTCTCCACCAGCACGTGCAGGCCGGCTTCGATACAGGCCTGCGTGATCGGGACCAGGTCGTCGTGCGGCACGGCAATCACCGCAGCGTCGGCATGGCCGCCGGACGTCAACTCCTCCACGCTGGTCAGCACTTCGGCCACGCCATGGGCAGTCTTGCGAGCCGCCGCGGGGTTTACGTCAACGCACGCGCTCAGGGCCACGCCGTCGGTGGACCACACGGCCGGAGCCAGGCGCGTACCGCCGTGAGCTCCACACCCGATCAGCGCAATCCGAAGGTCAGTAGTCATTGGGAAGCGGCGCCACGGCACAAGGTGGCCGCATTCTAGGCGACGCTAGAAGTCGCGGCGGTTGAAGGTGCGAACGGCGAACCCCAGCGCCAGTGCCAGGTGCAGCCCCGCGATCAGCAGCATCCAGCCGGAGGGCGGGTTGCTGGCGCCGAAGGGGCCCGCGCTCAATTCGCCGGCGAAGCCGCCGGTTGCCAGCTGGGCGCTGGCCATGTCCCAGATGGCGCGGGTGGGAACCAGGACGCTGCTGAAGACGCCAATGTTGAACATGACCGCGCTTTCCAGCACGTCGCCGATCTGCTCGATCACGCCGCCAATCAGCGCCGTCGCGTACAGCGTGAAGACAATCACGCCGTTCGGCAGCGGGCTCAGGCGGGAGTTGCCCGCCAGCGCCAGTCCGATCAGCAGCATCGAGGCCAGCAACATCAGGAGCGGACCGGACCAACTGGCGCCGACAAGCTGGCCGGTGATCACGGCCACGATCAGGATCATCAGGCTGGCCGAGACGCCGATGAAGACCGCCAGCATCAACGCGAAGCCAACGAACTTCCCCAGCACGATTTCGGCGCGGCGCACCGGTCGGGCCGCAATGGCGTGCAGCGTGCCCTGGTCCACTTCGCCCCCGAGAGCGCCAACAGACAGAAAGATGGCCAGCACCGAGGCGATGAAGTTCAGGCTCCAGAGACCTCCGACCAGCATCAGGTTGATGACGCCTTCCGTCAGCCCGGGCGGTCCGCCGGGGGTGTCTTGCAGGTCGCGGTAGCCGAACCAGACCCCGACGCCGTAAAGCACCAGGTATCCGAAGGTCAGCAACGCCGCCGCCAGCACCACACGACGCCGCAACGCCTCGCGGAGTGTGAAGAACGCGATCAGGTGGGTGCTCACACGTCGCCCCGTTCGGCCACGCGCACGAACAGGTCCTCCAGCGAGTCGCCGACCTGCCGCACGTCGTAGACGGGCACGCCGGCTTCGACGATGCGCTGCACGAGGATTGCGGTCTCTTCGTCGTTGGCAACACGCACGCGCAGTCGTCCGTTGCGCGCGCGAACCTCGGCGTCGCCCAGGGCCTGGCGGGCGGCGGCCTCGGCGCCATTGCCGGCGCGAATCTCGATTTCCTGGGCGCGCAGCAACGAGTCCAACTTGCCCTCGGCCACGATGGCGCCGTGGTCGATGATGGCTACGCGGTCACAGACTTGCTCAACCTCGGATAGCAGGTGGGAGTTCAGAAAGACCGTGACGCCCTGTTGACCGAGTTCCCGGATGCGGTCCCTGACGTCGCGGCGTCCGATGGGGTCCAGGGCCGATGTCGGCTCGTCCAGGATCACCAGCCGAGGCTGACCCACCAGGGCCTGCGCCAGGCCGACGCGCTGCATCATGCCCTTGGAAAAGGTGGAGAGACGGTCGTCCAGGCGGTCGCTGAGTCCGACCAGTTGCAGCAGTTCACATACACGCGCGGCGCGAACCTGGGCGGGAACGCGGGCCAGTCCGGCGTGGAAGTGCAGCAGCTCGGACGCGGTGAGCCAGTCGTGAAACCGGAAGGTCTCGGGCAAATACCCAACCTGGGCGCGCGCCGCCAGGCTACCAACCGGTTGACCCAGGACCTCGATTTCGCCGGCCGTTGGGTACGTCAGGCCCAGGATCATCTTGACGATCGTGCTTTTGCCCGCGCCATTGGGCCCCAGGAAGCCGAAAATCTCACCGTGCTCGACCGACAGGCTGACGTCGTCAACGGCGACGGTGGCGCCGTAGCGCTTGGTGACGCCGGCGAGAGTGATGGCGGGGTGGTCGCTCAGCGCTCGGTCCTTGCGGTTTCGGCCAGGCGCAGCAGGCTGTCAGGCGGCAGTGGCCCCGTGAGCAGAAGCTGCGACCGTTCGTGCATCCAGGAAACGCCCAGGCTTCCGGTTGGCAGGTCGGTGACGGATGGTTCTGCCGAATCAGATGTCGAGTCGCCGTCCAGGCCCAACGCCAGCCGGACCAGCGGGATTTCCAGCACGTCGAACTCCTGGCTCAAGATCGGCGGAACAAAGGCCTGGGCCAGCAATTCGGCCAGCAGCTCCAGGTCGCGCGGCGGCAGTCCGCGAACGAGCGGCGCTTCGATCTGGAGCAGCGTGAGCGGTTCCCGGTCGGTGTCGTCAGCCGGCCAGGTGGTCATAACGTACGCGCCGCCCGAAATCGTGAGTTCGTCGGTTCCCAAGCGACGCGCGAGCGACCGCGACCCGAAGCCTCCCGACAGCAGCGCGGCCAGGTCGGCTGTGTCCAGTTGCAGCGTCAGCGTGCCAAGGGTGGAGATGCTGCGCTGCGGTTCGCCTGAAAACCCCTGGGAGGGACTGATGGTGAGTACGTCGAAGGGCAAGGCGCGGAGTTCCGCCGGCGCCGGGTCTTGAATCGTCAGGCCGGGTTCCGAACTGACCACCTCGACGACCTCGGCGAGGGTCGGCGTAGGTGTCGCGGGCACGGTTCGCCCGGCGGCGGTTGCCGGACCGGCGTCCGCGTCGATCTCCAGCGGCGTCACCCGCAGCCAGCCCAGGACCGTGTGCGTGATGTCGCGCGCCGGGGCAAGCGTGATCAACAGGACCACCGCCAACGTGATGGATCCAATGGCGGCCCAAAGGGCACGCGAGCGGACGACCTGGCTCACGCCGCGGGATCTGCGTCCGAATGGACGCCGCGAACGGCCAGCACCACGCCCAGAAACAGGGTGAGCAGTCCCAGGCTGCGGACGGATAGGGCAGTCATGGATATATCGAAGATACTCCCAAACAGCCCGCTGTAGGCGTCCAGGGGCAGCGAGGCCAGCGCCAGCCCCGCTCCGCACAAGACCGGCGTCCAGCGGCTGGCGCCCGTGGGCCAGCGAAACGCGAGGCTCAGACCTAACAGCGGAAGCAGCCAGGCCAGGTAGTGCGGCCAGGTGACGCCGCTGATGACGAGCGCCGTCACGACAGCCAGGCTGAACTCCAGCACGAACGCCCGGCCCTGGCGCGCCCTTGACCCCAGCGCCTTCGCCGTAACGACCAGGGCGGCGAGCACGGCCATAACGGTCAGTAGCCGAGCCATCGCAATGTCCGGCTGAAGGTCCAGGAAGCCCTTGGCAAGCTCCGGTCCCATGAAGACTCGCAGGATCAGTCCCGGGAGCGAGAGATTGTTGAAGAGGGCGCTGCCCGCCAGCAGGTCCGGCAGCCGGACGGCGAGGTAGTACTGCCAGGCATCAACACCTGCGAACGCCAGGCTGAGCCCACCGGCAACCACGACCACGGCGGCCAGTCCGCCCAGGGCCTTCCAGCGTCCCCGCCACAGCAGATACAAGGCCAGCAGGCCTGGCGCGATCTTGAGCATGGCCGCAATGCCGATACAGGCGCCGGCCCAGGCGTCATCGCCGCCGCGCAATCGATACGCGGCCGCGGCCAGCGCCAGGCCGATGACCAGGTCCACCTGACCCAGCCGGAAGGCCAGCAGAAACGGGTCGAGGAGCGTCACCACGCCCAGAACAAGGCCAAGCCACACCCACGGCGGTAGGGCCGGCCGGACCATCCGCCACGTCAGCGCCGCGGTTGCCAGCAGCGCCAGGTGGTTCATCGCCAGGAAGACCAGCCGCGCAGCTGCCAGCGGCATGGTCGAGTACGGCGCGAAGTACAGCATGGCCGTTGGCGGGTTGGTGACCATGGCCCAGAGACGGGTGCCGACGTAGGGGATGGCTTCGCGTCCGGCGACTTGCAGGGCAACGGCGTTGTCGTACGGATTCAGGCCGTCGCGCAGCGCTAGCGCGCCGATGTAGTTGACCCGCAGGTCCGAGGGAACTTCGATCGCCAGCACGTCCAGGAGCGCCAGCCGCAGATAGGCCAGCGTGCCCACCACGGCTACGACAGTCAGCCCTCGGCCGGCTACCGGCGCGGGGGCGATGGAGCTTGGACGCCTTGCCGCCAGCCATGGCCAACTTACCCACAACAGCGCGAGCGCTACGAACTTGACGCTCAACCACTCGGTGACCGACGGCCGTGCAAACAGTTCG
This sequence comes from Chloroflexota bacterium, assembly GCA_011523785.1. Taxonomy (GTDB): domain Bacteria; phylum Chloroflexota; class UBA11872; order UBA11872; family UBA11872; genus UBA11872. Next base: position 53,059 of record WTFW01000120.1, read on the forward strand.
GGCGTCACCAGCCCGACGGTTAGCAGATGGTTGGTGGGCTCGTGCGCGTAGTGGAACCCGGCAATGATCCAGCCGTCCAGCGTTGCCAGCAGGGGCAGACCGGCTGCGACCCAGCCGGTTTGGTTCCCAGTCAAATGTCGAATCCGCCAGGCTCCGGCCCAGAGGAGCAGGGCCCCGACGAGACTGCCCAACGCCGTGGCCGCCCAAGCCAAACCGGGCGCCGTGAGGTCGGCTCGGCCGATCGAGGCGCCGGCTATTGCCAGGGCCATGCCGATGAGACTTGCCCACCCCAGCGCGCCGAGCGCCGTGCGCGGGGGTGGGAGCGTGGCGGGCAACCTACGCATCAGCGGAGCTCGTGGCCGCGGCAGGTTCGGCCGCGCTCGAACGGTCCTCGCGCCAAAGCCGGCGCGCAAACACGGCGCCCAGGGTGAGAACGGCGAGCGTCCGTGCGACCACAACGACCCAGAGAACCCACTGGTGCTCCGACCAGAGCACGAAGTAGGCCGGGTACTCGAGCAGCGCCAAGACTGACAGGCCGGTGGCGATCAGGAAGCCGCGTCCGCCGGGAAACGCCAGCAATGCGAAGGGCAGGAGCCAGACCATGAACTGTGGCGACCAGCCCCGCAGATACAAGGCGAAAGCCGCCAGGGCCAGGCCAGTTGACCACACTGCTGACGCCGGCGTCGGCGGCGCCCGTCGCAGCGCCAGCACCGCGTAGAGGGCCGCAAGGGCGGCGGCCGTGCCCCACCAGGCCGCGGCGGGCAGATCCGGGGTGTAGTTGAACTCCAGAGCCGTGTCCGGCGACTGGCGGTAGCGGTGGATCCAGCCGAAGCCGAAGTAGCCGTCGGCCAACGCCCACACCGTTTCCCAGCCTGGTCGCAGCAGCATGTTCTGGATCGAAGCGACAAAGAACTCACGCCCAATCACCGCCAGCGGCGCCAGAGCCCCGATCACCGCCGCGGCCGCGAGGCCCAGATAGCGCGTCCGCGCCGACCAGCGCTGCCCCGCGAGCAGCGCTGGAAGGGCCGCTGCCGGAAACAGCTTGGTAAGCACGCCCAACGCGATGGCCAGGGACGCCGTATGGCGACGTTCGCGAATCACCAGATACACGCCCATCAGCATGAAAAACACGGCAATCGATTCGAAATGCCGGTTGGCGATGTAGATCGGATAGAAAAGCGCGGCATAGGCTGCGGCCGTGACGAGGCCCCGCGGTTCGTCCCAGACCCGCACCGCAATGGCGTGGATGAGCCAGAGGATGCCGGCCTCGAAGAGGACCATCATCAGGCTGAACAGGACCTGGAACGCGGCCTCGTCAGCGCCCAGCGGAACGCTCAGCAGCTTTAGACCCGAGGCGGTCCAAGGGAAGAGTGGCGGGTATTCCACCCAGTAGTCCAGGTATGGCTGCAAGCCTTGCAGGGCCAGGCGAGCGCGTTGCTCGTAGGCGCCGACGTCGCTGCCGCGCTCGAAGAGCCCAATCGGCCGCCACAGCAGGGCCAATCCCAAGCGCAGCATGATGAATTGCAGGAAGATCAGGCCGAAGGTCAGCCGCGTGAACCGGCTGCCCGCCAGTCCCGAAATGGCGTTACGAACCATGCGAAAGGACGCGGGCCGCACGCGATCCAGGCTGAAGGGCAACCACAAGACCTGGCCGGCGGCCCAGATGCCAAGCGGCGCCGCCCACAGCCAGCGCAAGTCATCCGTCTGAAGGAGGCGATGGTTCACGGCGTCCGACACGAACGCCATGACGGCTAGCGTGACCGGCGCCAGCAGCGGCCAGTGCGTCCACGCGTGGCTGGTCAACACGTCGTCCACCCGGCGCTGCGCCACGAATGCCACAAGCAGAGCGCCCGCCACGCTCCACCCGGTCGTGGCGGTAAACGTGACCAGGAAATAGAGCGCCCAGGCAAAGCTGAGGTTGCCCGGCGTGGTGCGTCCCTCGCGCATGAGCGCGACAAAGACGGCCAATCCCAGGATCAGAACCAGCGTGACGGCAAGGGCGGCGATTCCGCGCCAGCGCAGCGCCGGGTAGGCGGAGGCCTCGCTGGCGGTTACGTCTCCGGCGGCGGCGCCCTTGTCAGTTGGCTTTGACGTCAAGCGCAGACGCTCAACTCGGCGCGACGCCGGTCAGTAGCGTATTCGCGAAGTCTTCAGAGAGCGGAACACCAAGCGCTTGCACCTCGGCATATGCGCCCTGGTGGTCGTAGTCCACCCGCCGCAGTTCGGCCGACCAGCGGCCGCCTGAGTCGTCCAGAACCGCGTAGGTCGCCAGGCCGGGTTGGCCGTCGTGGGAGCGGCCCACCGCCCCGCAGTTCACGGCCAACACGTCGCCCGCGTGTCGGATCATGGCGGTGTGGGTGTGGCCGCTGACGACGGCCGTGGCTTCGGTGGGACCGATCACTTTGGCCACGGTCTGCTCATCGTCGTCGCGGCTCCAGCCGGTCTCGTCGTCGCCCGGCGACCCGTGCACGACCAGCAGCGTGCCGGCCGGTGACGGGATGCTGGCCTGCCGCGGCATGGCGCCCATTTCCCTGACCAGGGCCGGTCCCAACCGCTCGGCAGCCCAGGCGACATTTGTCGCCCTGAAGTCCGTCGGTCTGCGCGCGGGCTTGCCAACCGCGGCGAGCCCGGGGCCGAGGGTGGCGATGTAGCGGTCGGTATTGCCCTGCACCAGCCGCCAGCCGAGATCGAGGACGCGTTCCCAGCACTCGCGCGGCCGCGAGCCGAACAGCGCCGCGTCGCCACCAAACACCACCTGGTCCGCGCCCACCCGCCGCAAGTCGGCCAGCACCGCGAACAGGGCGTGGCGGTTGCCGTGAATGTCCGTGACGACCGCGATTCGCATCCTGCCCGCCAGCGTGCCCTACCGGACACGACTCTTCCAGTAGGGAGCGGCAGCTGTGCAGGTCGTGGAAGTCGGTCACCGCTCGGCCAACCACGTGCGCCCTATTGCACACATGCTCTGGTAGCTTGAAAGCCTGCCGCCGCTGACCCGACCACTGGCGCTATTCCCAGCGGCGAATTGGCGAGAACTTGGACTTAACCGGACCTTCGTTTGTAGTCGCCGCGATCATTGTGGCCGTTGCCCTGCTGGTGGTTGTTGCCGGCTGGGTGATCTTCGGGGCCGCGTTCGTCGTGGCCGCAAATGCCGCGATTCACCTGGCGAGGGGCGCGTTTCACTGGGTCCATTTTCTGGTCGGCGGTCGGGCCGCGGAGCTTCCCGATGCACGTACCACCGGGGCGGCGCCGGCCGCCAGCCGCGCGCCGCCGGTGCGCCGCGACCCGGCCGTGCGAGCCCAGGCGGCAACGGTCATGGCGCAGCGGCAGCGGCGTAGTCGCCGGACGCTGGGTGCGCTCGTCCTGGGTGTCGCACTCGTTGGACTGTTTCTTCTGGGCTACAACCTGTGGCTGAACATCCTGGCGGAGCGCCGCGAGATTCGCGTGGTTCACAGCATTTCGGAAGGAACGGAAGCTCTCCCCGAATTCCTGACCACCCAAATGACCCTCGTATCTGAGCCGCCCGGCAACGCGGGTCTGCCCTGCACGGTCAAGCTCACCTGGATCGAGTCGGGCGGCAGCCGACGTCTGAACCGCGTTATCGAAAGCCCGGATCGGCTCAGTATTCGGGACCTGGCATTCAGCGGGGGCATCAGGGAAAGCCCCCACTACCGGCAGGATCCAGTGACCCTCAGCTCGAAAGGCTGCCGACCATGGCGCGTGGAAATGTCCGGCTGACCTTGGAAGGAGCCAATTTGGCCCTGCTGTGACCGCGTCTCGGCCACCCACGGCCCTTGGCTAGACTGCGCCATGCCTGAATCCGCGCCATGTATGCACCTCGTCCGCCAGACGTTCGATACCGTCGAGCTGGACGATCTCGAAGGGCACCTGGCCGGTGGCCTGCGCCGACAGCTTGACCAAGCCGCCTTGTCGGCCGGGGCTTCGGTGGCCATCGCCGTGGGATCGCGCGGCGTCTCGCCGGTCGTAGAGGTTGTGCGGACCCTGGTGAGCGGACTGCGCGAAGCGGGGGTACAACCGTTTGTCGTCCCCGCCATGGGCAGCCACGGCGGCGGCACGGCCGAGGGACAGGCGTCGGTTCTCGCCGACTACGGGGTCCACGAGCAGAGCGTCGGCGCTCCGGTTCGAGCGACCATGGAGACTGTGGTACTGGGCAAGACGGCTTCCGGCATCACCGTCCACCTGGACGCCGAGGCCGCGGCGGCCGACGGGGTGATCGTGATTGGCCGCGTCAAGCCGCACACCGGGTTCCGCGGGCCGATCGAAAGCGGCCTCTGCAAGATGTCCGTCATCGGCATGGGCAATCGCCGCGGCGCCGAGTCATTGCACGCTCACCCGCTGGCCACCGGCATACCCGAAGCCGCTGCCCTCACCGTCGCGTCCGGCCACCTGCTCTGCGGTGTTGCGCTGGTCGAAAACGCTTTTGACCGGCCGGCCCGCGCCGAGGTCGTGCCCCCGGACGCCTTTCACGCGACCGACGAGGACCTCCTCAAGATCGCCCATAAGCTCATGCCCCGGCTGCCCCTGGAGAAGCTCGACGGCCTGCTGATCGACCGCATGGGCAAGAACATCTCCGGATCGGGCATGGATCCCAACGTCGTCGGCATGTGGCGGCGCCTGGGCGAGCTTGACCGCACGCCCGACTATGGCTGGCTGGCTGTCCTGGGCCTTACGCCCGAATCCCACGGCAATGCCGTCGGCATTGGCCTGGCCGATCTCTGCAGCCGCAAGCTGGCCGACGCCATCGATCACGACGCCCTGGCCATGAACACCCTCACGGCGATGGCGCTGCACGCCGCCAAGGTGCCGCTGACGCTGCCCACCGACCGTGCGTGCTACGAAACGGTCCTGCACCTGGCCGCGCGTTCGACCAATCAGCCGCTCCGGATCGGGCGGATCCGCAACACGCTCGATCTCGAGACCTTCTGGGTCAGCGAGGGCGCGCTCGACGATCTGCCGGGCAGCTGCGAGGTCATCGACCCGGCCAATCCGTTTGGTTTTGATGCCGACGACGCCATCCTCGAAACCGGCGCGTTTGAACCGTCCGCCTGACAGCTCGCGAAAAGATCGGCGGCCGGCTCACGCATGACCATTGGCGGGCGGCGTTCGGTCGTCCCACGCTCCATGCCGTTCTATTTCACCGTCGGCCTCGTGCTGGCGATACCGGGCCCATCGCTCGAGGCGGTGCGCGCCGACCTCAACCTCTCCTATGTGCTGGTGGTCCTGACGTTGATCGTTCCCGCGACTTCGTACGCAACCGGCACGATTGTCGGCGGGTTGGTGGCGGATCGGCTCGGCCGTCGCTTCACGCTTACCACCGGCGTGACCCTCTTTGCAATCGGGTTGCTGACGTCCGGCTTCGCGCCGGCGCTGGACGTGTTGCTGCTTGGCGCCTGCCTGAACGGCTTTGGATTTGGTCTGACGGAGGCCCCGCTCATGGCCACCATTTCGGACGTTGCGGGCGAAGCAACCGGCCGCGCCATGACAATCTCGCAGATGCCCTTTGGCTTCGGCGCGCTTACGGCGCCGCCGCTGGTCGGCGCGCTGCTGCAAACGCCGATCGGCTGGCGCGGCGGCTATCTCACCGCGGCGCTGTTGGTCATGCTGACGTCGATCATGCTGCTGTCGGCACGCATTCCGGCCGCTTCCGAGCTTCGCGCCAAAGGTGGCGCCCTGGTCTCCGCCGTCCTGCGTCCCGTGCCAATCCTGCTCGGCTGTGTCGTCGTTGGCTACTTCAGCATGCAACTCGGGCTTGGCGGATTTCTGGCGGCCTATCTGGAGGCCGAGCATGGTCTCACGCGCTCGCTCGCGGCCACGCTCGTGGCCGCCTTCTGGTTCGGCATTTCGCTCGGGCGGATCATTGGCGCATGGCTGGCGCTGCGAGTGCAGGCCTACAGCCTGGCCCTTGGCAGCCTGGGACTATCGCTACTCTGCGCCGTCGTTGTGGTCGGTGTTCCCCAGCCCGCGGCAATCCTCGCCGCCGCATCGCTGGCCGGCCTGGTGGCCGGTCCGCTGTTTACGACCGTGGTGGGAATTGGGGTGCGCTACCGCCCGTCGGCATCCGGCATGATTGCCGGATTCATGCTCGCCATGGGTGGCGCGGGATTCGCCGGACTCTCGCTGGCGGCAGGCGCCGTTGCGGATGCGCTGTCCGTCCGTGCGGCTGTGGCCGCCATGCCGGTCACACTTGGAATCGCCTTTCTCTTGCTGCTGCTTGCGCGCCGGTTGCACGCGGCCGAGCTGCGATATTGACGGCATCCAGGTCGTTGGACTCCGGGTGCGCACGATGATTCTGGCGGCCAGCATGTGGTTCTACGCCGCCGGCGGCGCCGCCATCAGCGTTTTTGGCCCGTCACTCGAATCGATCAGCGAAGACTTCGGCATCACGTACAGCCAGATCAGCGTGGTCATAACCGTAATCTCCGTCGGCTTCATTGCCGGGTCGCTGGCTGGCGGTGCGGTGTCTGACCGCTTTGGTCGCCGGGCGGTGATGGTCCCGTCGGCGCTGGGAACGGCCCTGGCCATGTTCTGGTTTGCCGCCAGCCCCACGTTCGGCTCCCTGCTGGCGGCGGGGTTTCTGATTGGCGCCGGGTTCGGTCCGGGCCTGGCGGCTGCAACAGCGCTCGTCGCCGACCTGGCTCGCGAGCGCAGCACGCGTGACCTCAACCTGTTCAACACCGCGTTCGCCCTCGGGGCCATCGTGGCGCCGCCGCTCGTGGCAATCTGCCTTGCGGCGTTTGCCAGCTGGCGAGTGGCCTACGTGGTCGTGGCCGTCTGGTTTGCCACCAGCGGCCTCATGTTCATGCGCTTGTCCTACCCGCCGCGTACTGGCGCCGTTCCCCCCGTTCGCGGCGTAGTCAGAGCGCTTGGCTCGCCGGTGTCGATTCTGCTTGGACTGGTCCTGATGCTGTACGTCGGGGTCGAAATCGCGTTCGGCGACTTCGGTGCGGCGTTCATGGAACGCGTGCAGGGAATCCCGCGAGCTGCCGCGGCCGCTTCCGTGACGACGTTCTGGATTGGAGTCTTGCTCGGGCGATTGGTCGTGGCCCGTCTCGTGGGCACCTGGCGTGCGTCGAGCATCGTTCGCTGGTCGCTCGCGCTCGCATTCGGCATGTCGGGATTGGCGGCGCTGGCGAATTCCGCGCCGCTGGCTGTGCTGGGCTTCGTCCTGACGGGCGCAACGGTCGGGGGCGTCTTTCCAACTGCACTGGGAATCGGCCTGCGTCTTCGGCCGGAAATGGCCGGATCCCTTGCCGGGGCTCTCACGGCCCTGGCCAGTGTTGGCGGCGCGCTGCTCGCGCCCATGATCGGAGTTGCGTCGGACGCCGCCGGACCGCGAGGTGGCATGCTGCTCGCGCCGGCCTTCATTTTCGCGGCCATGGTGCTGTTCGAACTCGTACGGGCGCTGCGACGTCGGAACGCGCGCGCGACGGCCGGCCTCGCGGCGCCGACGGTCAAGGGCTCCATTGATGCCTGATCAGTCCCGACCGGTTGGCGCAATCGACCTTGGTGGGACCAGCGTGCGCGCAGCCGTGGTTGACGAGAACGGCGGCATTGCGGGCTTCGTGGCCGGCGCCACGAAAGCGTCCCAGGGCCCTGATGCGGTGATCGATCGCATCGTTGACGTGCTGCACGACTCGCTGGCCCGTGCGTCCGCCACAACCTCGGACCTCGCAGCCGTCGGAATCGGCGCTCCCGGACCGCTCGACTGGGCCACCGGCGTCATACACGAGGCTCCCAACCTGCCAGGCTGGAAGGAAGTCCCGCTGGCGGCACGTATTGGCGATGCGGTTGGCCTACCGGCCTTCCTGGAGAACGATGCCAATGCCGCGGCGCTGGCCGAGCGCCAGTACGGCGTTGGCCGGGGCGCGCTCAACATGCTCTACATCACCGTCAGCACCGGCGTCGGCGGCGGCCTGATATTGGACGGTGAGCTCTGGCACGGCGCCTACGGCAGCGCCGGCGAGTTCGGCCACATGACCGTCGACTTCGACGGCCCGCTGTGCGACTGCGGCAACCGGGGCTGCATCGAAGCCATCGCCGCCGGGCCCGACATTGCGGCCTGGGTCGTGGATCAAATCGCCGCTGGGCGCTCCAGCAGTCTCAGCGGCCAGGGCGACCTTTCCGGCCGCGATGTGGTCGAAGCCGCGCAAGAGGGCGATGCGCTCGCCGTGAGCGCCCTGGAACGGGCGGGACGCGCCGTCGGCTTTGGCGTCATCAACGTCGCCCACCTCGTCAACCTGGACACGGTGGTCATCGGCGGCGGCATTGCCAACGCGGGCGACCTCCTGTTCGATTCGATCCGGACTACCGTGCGCGAGCATCTCCTGGAGAGCACCGCACCGAACCTGCGGCTCGAACCCTGGTCGCTGGGCGAAAACGTGGGTCTACTTGGGGCGGCTGCCGCTGCCCGCTCGCGTTTGCAGGGTGGCGTCTAGGGCACTTCCCCAGGCCGGCAGGTAGTCCGACGCCGGGTTGTTCGTAATCCGCTGCAGGTCCGTCCCGTCGACCCGAACGGTATAGATCTCCCAGTTGGCGTCCCGGTAGCTCGCAAAGGCGATCTTCGCGCCGTCCGGCGAAAACACCGGATTCCAGTCAGGCGCCGGGTGCGTGGTCAGCCGTATCTCGTTCGACCCGTCCGCGTCCGCCACAAATACATCAAACGCGTCGCCCACCCAGCGCGCAAAGGTAATCAGCGTGCCGTCCGGGGAAAACGAAGGATCGCGCCCGCTGCTGATCACCGAGCGCGTCCGCAAAGGATTGGCAAGGTCCACCGTCACGATGTCGGAGCCGCTGGTAAAGATCAGTTGCGTGCCGTCTGGCGACCATGCGGGGTAGCAGAGAAACCCGGCTTGATCCCCGATAATCCGCTGGTCGGAGCCGTCCGCGAACATGGTGTAAATCTCACTCTCGCCGCTGCGTGTGCTGGCAAACACCAGGCGCTCGCCATCCGGCGACCACCAGGCCTCCCAGTCCGTGGCGGTGGTGTTCGTCAGTTGCTGTGGGTTCCCACCGTCGCTGTCCGCCACAAAGACCTGGTACCCCCCGCTTGCAAACGCGGCGTACGCAATCCGCCGCCCGTCGGGCGACCAGTTCGGGCGGCTGGTCAGGCCTCCCGACTGCGTGAGCTGCGTGAGCTCGGTTCCCGTTGGGGTCATCGACCAGAGATTCCACGCCCCGCTGCGGTTGCTCAGGAACGCCAGCAGCCCCGTCGTTCCGGCCAGGTTCGGATCGGGAATTGCGGCCGTCGCCTCGGCCGGAATCAGGCCGCCGTCCCGGTAGTCCAATCCGCTGTGAGCAATGAGGACATTGGGCGGGCTGACCGCCGCTTCGGAGTCAGGGCGCCACAGCCGGAACACCGCGCGCTGCGCCCGCAGTACCACAAGGTCGCCCCGGTCTTCGACGACCACCGGCAGGCCATAGGCATCCAGCCAGCGGTCATTGCGAAACCAGCGGCGCTCGATCTCCGGATAACGCTTCAGCATCTCCAGGCGTTCCGCTAAGACTTCGTCAAACGCACGCCCGTCCGCTTCTCCTGCGTCCGGCGGAACCGGAATGCCGCGCGCGGTTCTCAGCCAGGGGTCCCGCCCGGCCTGGCTGAGCGCGTCGTAGACGTTCAGCAACGTCACCCCATCGGCCGCTGTCCATTGCAGGACCGCCTTCTGAAACGTCTGGAGCGTCAGGGGACCTGCCGTCCAGCGGTTGGAAATCGGGTAGCCAAGCTGTCGAACTCCACCGGCGGACTGAAAAAACGTCCAGAACGGGATGTCGTCCGCGTCGGTCACCTCGAAACCAAGACCGTCGCCCGGTCCGGCCTGCGTATAGAACCAGCCCTGGGCGCTAGCCCAATCCGCCGGCGATTCCGCCTGCGCAAACCGGGCTGGGGCAAGAAACACCCCGCCCAGGAGCGCCAGCGCCAGCAGCGCGCCCCGAATGCTGCGCTGGCGACGGGCGCTAGAGGGCATGGGGCGACATTGACCGTGGAGGTGGCGGCGGGCACTGTAGCCCACTCGCGCGAATGCGAATGTAATACGGATTCGATTTCGTGCAAGAATTGGCCCCGCATCCGCGCGGGCGAGTCAGCAATCCCAGGTAGGTAGCCTCAATGGCCGAATATGTGAATCCAGACACCCTCGTCGACACCGACTGGGTCGCTGCCCATGGCGGCGACGATGACGTCCGCCTGGTCGAGGTGGATGTCGACACGTCCTCGTACGACTCCGGGCACATTCCCGGCGCCGTGGGTTGGAATTGGGAGACGCAGCTTTCCGACGGCATCCGGCGCGACATTGCCTCGCCGGAACAGTGGAAGGAGCTGCTCGAAAGCTCCGGCATCGCCGCCGACACCCACGTCATTCTGTACGGCGACAACAACAACTGGTTTGCCGCATTTGCCTACTGGCAGTTCAAGATGGGTGGGCACGAGCGCGTGAGCCTGATGAACGGCGGCCGGCTCAAGTGGGAGCAGGAAGGCCGCGAGTTGACCACCGACGAGACCGTCGTCGAGTCCACCACCTACGAGGCCGGTGAGGCCGACCCGTCGTTGCGTGTCTTGCAGCCGGATGTCCGCGCCGCGCTTGGCGACGGCTCCACCGTGCTGGTGGACGTGCGTTCGCCCGCCGAGTTCACCGGCGAGATCCTGGCTCCGCCGGGCCTCCAGGAACTGTCACAGCGCGGCGGCCACATTCCCGGCGCCGACAACGTGCCCTGGCTAACCGCCGTCAACGAGGCCGATGGAACATTCAAGTCGGCCGACGAGTTGCTGGAGATTTATGGTCCGCTCGGCGCTACGGGCGATGCACCCGTCATCACCTACTGCCGCATCGGCGAGCGCTCCGCCCACACCTGGTTCGCGCTGCACGAGTTGCTCGGCGTCGGCAACGTCCGCAACTACGACGGCTCCTGGACGGAGTGGGGCTCGATGATCGGACAGCCGATCGAGCGCTGAGCCGCGTGCCGCGGACGCGATCGCCTAGGCGTTGAGTGAAACCTGCGCCAGGTCGATTGCGCCGCTCACCGGGTCGATTCCGAACCCCGTCACGTCAGGCTTCAGCAGGAAGGCTGAGGCGTGGCTGCCTATGGCGATTGCCGGCGCCTCGGATTCCAGCACGGCGTCGGCGGCCGCGTAGGCCTCCCGCTGGGCCTCCTGGTCCGTTGTCGCGGCTGCCGTGGCCAGGTGTTGGTCAAACGCGCTGTTGGCCCAGCCCGTGCGGAAGAAGTCCATGTCGGAACGCCACAGGTCATCCAGCCAGTTGGCGGGGTGGCGGTATTCCGAAGTCCAGCCGGCGCGATAGGCGTCAAAGTCGCCGGGCGCGTTCGAGAAGTCCAGAAAGTCGCGCCACTCGCGCACGTCCGGCTGCACCGCCACGCCCAGCGTGTCGCCCCAAATTCGGGTCAGTTCGGCGGCCAGCCGATCCCACTGGTCCGTGCGGTGGTAGGTGAAACGCAGGGGCGGGAGGCCTTCACCGTTGGGAAACCCGGCGCTCGCCAGCAGGGCCCGCGCCTCGTCGACGTTCGGCGCGCCGCCCGGCTCGGCCGCCAGGATGCTCCCGGGTGTCAGCCGCTGCGCCGGCAGCGTGGGCTGGTCGAACACGGCCGCGGTCAACGCCTCGCGGTCGAGCGCCAGCGATAGCGCGCGCCGCACGGCTGCCGCGTCCCAGGGCGCCTTGCGCGTGTTGAACACGATGAACCACGTGCCCGCGCGCTCGAACAGCCGCACCTGCGGCCGCAGGTCCGCGTTGGCCATCGCCGACCTGTAGTCCGCTCCGCTCACGCTGGCGGCGTGCGCCGGACTTGCATGAAAGTCCTGTAGCCGCGAGTCGGCGGAGCGCGGGAATCGAATCACGACGTCGCTGAACACCGGCGGCGCCGGACCGCCGTATTCCGTATTGCGATGCAGCGTCATGCCCAAGCCGCGGTCCCACTGCGCCAGCTTGTACGGCCCGTTGCTGCGAATCCGGATCGGGTCGGTCCAAGAGGCCCCCGTGCCCTCGATTTCCGCCCGTGGCAGCGGAACGAACGTCGAGGTCGCCACGCGCGCCAGGAATCCGGGCGTGGAGCTTCTCAGGTGCACCCGCAGGGTCGACGTGTCCGGCGCGCCTATCTCCGGCTCGTCGCGATTGCGGCCGCCAGCGGCATAGCTCTCCGCCCCCGTGATCGGGAACAGGAGGTAGTTAAACGTGGCGCCCAGTTCCGGCGCCAGGTTGCGCCGCCAGGACCAGACAAAATCGTCGGACGAGACCGCCTCACCCGACGTCCATCGGCCGCTGGCCGCAAGATTGAACTGGTAGGCATGCCCGGCGTCCGTGATCTGCCACGATTCGGCGGCGGCTGGTTGGGCCAGGCCACCTTCGCCGACGCGGACGAGCGGCTCGAACAGAGCCTCCGCAACCGTCGCCTCCTGCGGCTGCGCGACCAGCGCCGGATCGATGGTGGCGGGCTCGTCCAGCAGCAGTTCGAGGCGCTGGCCTTGGTCGTCGCCTTCGAGCGTTAGCGGTCCTTCGCACGCCGCCAGGGCCGCAAGCGCAACGCCGCTACCGGCCAGGCCAACAAACCGCCGACGGTTCAGCGGCATGGGATCAACCGGCGATCGTCAGCTCGGTGAGCCACTCTCGCGTCATCGGGCGGCCGGCATAACCTTCCACCCCGGGCTGCACCAGCTCGTGCGATACAAAGAACAGCAGGGGAATCAACACCCCTTGCTCGATGACTCGATTTTCGATCTCCCCATAGCGCGCCAGCCGCTCGTCGTCGGTAGCGGCCGACCGAGCCTGCTGAATGAGGTTGTCGACGACATCATCCGAATAGCGCCACGAGTTGTCCGGTCGGTTGGAACCGAACAGCTCGCCGGTGAAGTTGAAGGCGTCGTGGAAGTCGGCCGACCACCCAAGGAAAAACGCCTGGATGTCGTGGTCCGGATCATCCAGCGAGGTGAGGAGATCGTCGAAAGAGCGCACCTCGATCACCACGTCCACGCCAAGTTCGGTACGCCACGGATCGACGATGAGCTCCACGAATGGACTCCCTGACAGGCCGTCGCCCGGCGCTACCACGGTGATGGGCGGCAGGGCGTCGGCGCCGCCGTAGCTCGACTTCTCAAGTTCAGCCTGCGCCGCGTCCAGGTCAAATGCCAGGCCTTCGAAATCCGCCCGGTGACCTGGCAAGCCCGGCGGAACGACGCCCCTGGCCTCCCGCTGTGTTCCGGCCAGCACGACCTCATTGATGAACGACCGGTCGGTGGCCAGGGCCAGGGCTCGCCGCACATGCACGTCGTCGAACGGCGCCAGCGTCGTGTTGAAGCCAAGGTATTGGAACGCCAGGTCGGGCGTGCTGATCAATTGGCTGCTGCGCGGTTCATTCGGGTCGCGAAACCGGTTCAGATCGGACGCCCCGATTGAGATCAGGTCAAGCTCGTCGTTCTCGTACAGCAAGAGATTCTCGCCGACGTCAAGCTGATGGAACTCAACGACCGCCGGTCCACCCGGCCGCCAGGGCGCCGTATCCGCCCGGCCCAGCCTGATCAGCGATTCCGGCCGCCAGTCGAGGAGTTGGTAAGGCCCCGAACCGTTGGGCGAGCGCCACCACTCGCCGGCCGCCGCGACGGTGCGTTGGTCCACCACCAGTGTGGGGCCGGCGCTGAGCTTGCTCGGGAAGAAGGACAGCGGTGTGGTCAGCGCGACCTCAAGCGTCCGCGTGCCGCGCACCCGCAGCCCCGAGACCGACTCCGCCTCACCCGCCGCGTACTCCGCCGCGCCCTCAATGTCTTCCAGGAACACGGGGCCCGAGAGCGAACCGGTGTCCGGGTCCAGGGCGCGGCGCCACGACCAGACGACGTCCGTTGCGGTCAACGGGGTTCCGTCGTGAAACCTCGCCTGCTGGCGAATGGTGAAGGTGTACGTCAGGCCGTCGCTGCTGACGGTCCAGGCCGAAGCCAGGTCGGGTTCGACCGACAAATCGGGCGCAATGCGCGTGAGACCGGCGAAGATCTCCTGCACATACTCGGCTGAGCCCGTGTCGCGCACGTGAACCGGATCAAGGGTCAGCGGCTCGTTGGCCGCCAGCCGCAACGTGCCTGACGCGGCAGGCTGCGTAGGCCCCGCATCGCCCCCGCCGAATACCGTGAACCCCAGCGCCAGCGCCGCGGCCAGAACCAATCCGCGGCCCGCGCGTCTCCACTTGGAGGCCTTAGGCACCCACGTTCTCTGGGTTCTGACGGCTCAGCAGGTCTTCCGCTCGAAGCATGATCGTGCGCTCGTTCACGTGATGCAGCATGCGCACCGCGTCCGGCATCGCCACCCAGCGCGCCTCCACGTGCTCCGCCGGGTCGGGGCGAATGCTGCCGCCGGTGGACCGCAGCAAGTACTGATGCACGACTTTCGGCACAAACCCCGTCCACAGGTCGGGACGGACTTCGTAGCGAATCTCGCCCAGGTCGTCCACCACTTCGCCCACGATGCCGGTTTCTTCCAGGACTTCGCGCACCGCCGCGTCCTTGGGCGCTTCGCCCGGCTCCACGGCGCCCTTGGGCAGGACCCAGGCGCCGCGCTGCGTCTGGACCACGGCCACCTGAATCTGGCCGTTCTTCTGGCGAAAGATCACGCCGCCTGACGATTCGAGGAAGGGTTCCTCGCTGCCGGCGGCGACTGCGGGCTGATCGGCGGCTTCTGCCATTGGGTGCTCCTATGCCGTGTGGACGTCGCGGTAGGCGAATCCAAGGTGCGACCGGCTGGGGGTGGATCCCCGCTGGTCCTGATACTTGCTGTCCAAACCCGGCGAGCCGTACGGACGTTCCGCCGGGCTCGTGAGTTGCATCACCGAAAGCTGGCTGACCCGCATGCCGGGCCAGAGCAGGATGGGCAAGTTGGCGTGGTTCGACAACTCCAGCGTCAAACTGCCGCGAAAGCCGGGATCTACATAGCCTGCGGTGCTGTGCACCATTAATCCTAGCCGTCCCAGCGAACTCTTGCCCTCGATGCGGCCCACGAGGTCGTCCGCCATCTGGATAGTCTCCACCGTGCCCCCCAGCACGAACTCGCCGGGGTGGAGGACGAAACTGGCGCCGTCGTCGACCTCGACGGTCTTGGTCAGGTCCGGCTGGTTCAGTTTCGGATCGATATGCGTCTCGGTCTGATTCACAAAGACCTGGAACCGTGAGCCCAGGCGCAAGTCGATGCTCGATGGCTGAATAGCGGTTTCGTCGAGCGGCGTGACGTGGAGACGGCCTGACGCGATCGCCTCGCGCAGAGCCCGATCGCTCAGGACCACTCGCCCCCCTTTTCGCGGCCACTGGCCGCGCGGCGCCGATGCTACCGTACGCCTGCCCCGCGAGGCGTACGGGTTGGTCCGTGGTGATTCTTGCCATTGACCAGGGCACGACGGGCACCACGACCCTGGTCATCGACGAGGACAGCCGCATCGTCGGCCGGGCCTACGCGCCGGTCGATCAGAGCTATCCGCGTCCGGGCTGGGTGGAGCACGACCCCAATCAGATCTGGGACGGCGTGCAGCGCACCACCCGACAGGTGCTTGAGGCCGCGCCGGCTGGAACCGTTGCGGCGATCGGCATCACCAACCAGCGCGAAACGGCCGTGGCCTGGGACGCGGCGACCCTGGAGCCCCTGGGGCCGGCCATCGTCTGGCAGGACGTCCGCACCGGGCCGGCCATGGCCGACCTGGAAGCCGGTGGCCACGGGGATGTGATCCGGGCAATCACCGGCCTGCGGCCCAGCCCTTATTTCAGCGCCGGCAAGTTTGGCTGGATGCTGGACCACGTGCCCGAGGTCGCCTCGGCTCGCGACAGCGGCCGTTTGCGCCTCGGAACCGTCGATGCCTGGCTGATTGCCCGGCTGTCCGGCGGCGCCCACCGCATCGACGCCACCAACGCCTCCCGAACCCTGCTGATGGATCTCGACACGGGCTGCTGGTCGACGGACATGACCGAGCTGTTTGAGATTCCATTGCACGCCCTGCCGGAGATTGTTCCCTCGGTCGGCCGGTGCGCGGTGACTGGCAGCGATGCGCCGGTCGCCTCCGGAACCCCGATCAGCGGCATCGCGGGCGACCAACAGGCCGCCCTGTTCGGTCACCTGGCGGTGTCGTCCGGGGCCGCCAAGGTGACCTACGGCACCGGTTGCTTCCTCCTGCAGCACGCGGGCGACGCGCGGCCGCCCGACATCGAAGACCTGCTGACGACGCTGGCGCTGGGTCGGCCCGATGGCTTGACCTATGCCTACGAAGGCAGCGTGTTCACCGGCGGCGCCCTGGTGCAGTGGCTGCGCGACGAACTGGGCCTGATTGGCGCCGCCCCCGAAATCGAAGCGCTGGCGCGGGCGGTGCCGGATACCGCCGGGGCGGTGATTGTTCCGGCCTTCACGGGGCTCGGTGCGCCGTACTGGGATCCCGACGCGCGCGGCGCGATTCTCGGCCTCACGCGCGGGGTCTCAGGCTCTCACCTGGCCCGCGCCGCGCTGGAAGCCATTGTCCACCAGGTTCAGGACGTCCTGGACCTCATGCCGCCGCTCCAGGGCGAACTGTTCGTCGACGGCGGCGCAGCCGCCAATGACTTGCTGCTGCAACTCCAGGCCTCCAGCGCCAACCGTCCGGTCGCCCGGCCGGTGGATATCGAGACCACGGCGCTCGGCGCGGCCTACCTGGCGGGCCTGGCCGAAGGCGTATGGGCCAGCGTGGACGAGCTGCGCTCGCTTCGCCCGGACCCAGCCCTGTTCGAGTCGGGCTTGGAGACGCTCGCGATCGATCGTCCCACCTGGCGCCGCGCCGTCGGGCGCACCCGCGGCTGGGCCGCGCCCCCGTCGGACGCGTGAGAGACTGCCGCCAATGAGCCTGCAAGTCGCGTTCTGCCTGTGGGGTCTGCCCGACGATCAGGCCGCCGCCACCGAATTCGCCGCCGCCGCCGGGTTCCAGTCCGTGGATGTCCGCCCCGGCTATAGCCGGCTATCGGAAACGGAACGAACCCTCCCAATTACCTGCATGGCGGTCGCCCACCTCATGCCCGACGGCGCCTTGCTGGACGCCACCTCGGAGGCCGCCCGGCAGCTTGCGGTGGACCACGTTCGGACTGGAATCCTCGAAGCCCGGCATCTCGGCATTCCCGACGTGTATCTCGCGCCCCCCGCCACGCCCGACGCCCCAGCCATCGCGGCCTACCGAGAATCGGCTCTTATCCTGGCTGACCAAGCCCGGCGCGCCGGCATCCGCCTCGGCATCGAGCACTTCCCCGGCCGCGGTCTTCCCACCGTCCGCGAAACGCTCGACTTCATCACGGCCTGCGGCCACGACAACCTCTACTTGCTGCTTGACGTCGGCCACAACCAGATCGCCGGCGAGTCCGTGGCCGAGTCAATCCAGGCCGCCGGCGACCGCCTGCAATACGTCCACGTCAACGACAACGACGCCCGGAGCGACCTGCACCTTGGCTTGCTGGAAGGCGTCCAGGACGAGGCCTGGGTCAGAGAAGCCCTGCGGGCGGTTGTCGAGGCGCCCTACAAGGGTCCCGTGAGCGTCGAAGTCAACATGGCCTTGGACGATCCACGAACCTCTGCCGCCAGCAGCCTTGCGATAGTCCGTCGGCTGGAGCCGCGGGACTAAGCCGAGCTAGACCCGTCCAGCCGCCTGGTACGCGTCATCAATCAGTTGCACCGCGTTCGCGCAGTCCCGCGGCGTGATGGCCGGAGGATCCCCGCGACCCACCCGCTGCAGGCAGTCCCTGACGAAGTTCGGATACGAGGAGACAACGGTCACCGGCGTTGCGATGTGCTCGTTTCGTCCCGGACCCAGGATCTGTAGTCCATCGGCTACCGCGCTCAGCATGGCGTTGGCGCCTGCCACCTTCATCTCGGAGTCGGATTCGTTCGCGGGCCACGTGGGCATCGTGTAGCCCACCTCCACGTGAACCAGCGTGCCGCTGCTGCTGCGCAGCGTCGCCAGCGCGTAGTCCTCGACCTCCGATGCATGCACGATGTTGCTGATGACCGCCGAGGCCACCTGCACGTCCTCGCCCAACAGGAACCGAGACATGTCCATCCCGTGGCCGCCCAGGTTGGTCAGCGCGCCTCCGCCCGCCTGCGAGCGGTCCAGCATCCACGGCGAGTCCCATTCGACATAGCGCTGCATGGTCGGCCGGATGATTCGAAACACGATGTGCGATATCGGCCCGAACTCGTCCGCCGCAATCATCGTCCGCGCCTTCTCCGCCCACGGCGACTGCCGGTTGGGAAACGGCACCGAGACCCAGGCGCCGCGCGCCTCCGCCAGGTCCGCCAGGCCGCTCACGACGCCGGCGCTGGTACCCATGGGCTTTTCCATCATGAATGGAATGCCGGCCTCGATCAGGTGCCCCGCGATCTCCGGCATCTCCACGTGCCGTCCAAGGGCGATCACGAACTCCGGCTTCGTCGCGTCAACCATCTCGCGATAGTCGGTAAACGCCGTTGTCTCGTACCGGCGCGCCCGGTCCTCCGCGATCGCGGCGTCGCTGTCCGATACCCCGACCAACTCGACATCCAGGTCCAGGTTCTGCAGAACCGTCAAATAGGCGGCGTCGTAGGTGGAATGCCAGTGGTTGACTTCAATAACGGCGATTCGGCGCGGGGTGCTCATGGGCGACGACTCCAGGGTCCGGCGGCGCGACGGTAGCACGAGCCGCCGCAGTAAGCTCTAGGCAGCGAATCCGCCGTACCAGGTGACACCATGAGCGCGGAAGATAAGGAACCAACGGGCTGGGGAAGTCGCCTTGACGGCCTGATTAAGCGTGTGGGCGACGAGGTCGGCGGCGAACGCGGCGAGAAGGTCCGCACCCGCCTGACCGAAGCGAAATCGCGCGTCGAGGCCGGCCTTGAAAGTGACGAGGCCCGCCGCATTCGCGGTGAGATGGTCACGCTCGCCGACAAAGCCCTGGAGCGGGTGGACGACGCACTCAGGCACGAACGCACCCAGACCGTCGTCAAGCGCGTCGACGCCACCCTCACCGAAATCGGCGACCGGCTCCGCGGCGAAGATCCCGAGCCCCCAAGGAGCGCACCGCCCCCCGAAGCGCCTGCGGACGCCGCTGGTTCCGAGGAGACAGCCCCACCGACCGAGTCAACCGCCGCGCCGCCTGATGCAGCCCCGGCGCAAGCCGACGATGCAACTGCCGTCCGCGACGCGTCCTCAGTCGCCGGCGACGTGTCCCCCACGATCTCTACAGACGGCGAGGACCAACCACCGACGAAACGCGCCTGACACCGGCCGGCGAGGGGCGGCTAGCTGCGCCCGTGCACCAGCAACCGCGCCAGGCTCCGCCAGGACAGCGCCGTCCCCTCGCCCACCAGCAGTTCAATGCCTTCCCGCACAAACTCCGGCCTTCGCCGCGCCGCGCGCACGCCGAAGTCAGCGATCCAGGCCCGCTGCGCCAGCCGTTTGGCGCGTGCCGAGGCCCGAAAGTGCTCACCGAACCGCTGCCGGAACCAGCCGTCGTACCCCTCGAACGGCCGCCCGCCGGATCTCGACCGTAACGCCCGAACCGCGCGCGTCGCCGCCTCCATTCCCGCAGCCATTCCGTAGGCGATCCCCTCGCCCGAGAACGGATTGATCATCGACCCCGCATCGCCAATCAGCGCCACCCGGCCATGCTCCAGCGGCGGCACGTAGCTGGCGAACGGCAACATGTACGCCCGCGACCGCTGCGGCTGCAGGGCCTCGTAGCCGCTGGATTGGAGAAAGTCGCGCAGCAGCTCCGGCAGGCTCCGCCCATGCTGTCGGAAGCGGCCGGCGTCGATCATCACCCCTACATTGGCGCCCCGCTCGTCGATCGGGAAAACCCAGCCGTACGCCGGCAGCAGTTCGCGCTTGAAGTAGAACGCCATGTGCTCGAACCCGCCGGGCCGCTCCACGTAGGCCCGAATCGCCACGCCCGTGTGCGCCGAGTCGTTGTAAGCCACGCCCAGCAGGCGCCGCACATCCGAGCGCGCCCCATCGGCGGCGATAACGGCCCGTGCCTCAAGGGATACCGATCCGTCAGCACCGCTCGACGTGACGCGAACCGGCCCCTCAGCGGGAGTCGCCAATCCCTCGAGCCGGCTTTCGGTCAGCACCTCGGCGCCCACATCGCGGGCGTGGGTCAGAAGGTCACGGTCGAATTCCGACCTCGGCACCACGTAGCCCCGCGCGCTCGTGCCGATGGCCGGCAGGTCGCCCACGACCTCGGCGCCCGACGGCGCAACGATCTTCAGCCGCTCGACCGGACGGCGCCCCCGAACGATCTCGCTGGCGTCCAGGTCCGCCAGTCGCGCCACCACGCCCGGTCCCAGGCCGTCGCCGCAAGCCTTGTCCCTGGGAAACTTCTGGCGGTCCAGGACCACCGTGCTAAGTTCCGGCGCTGCCCGTCGGGCGGCAATCGCGGCGGCCGCACCCGCCGGACCACCTCCAACCACCACCAGGTCGCACGCTCGGGTCATCACGCGTGTCGCTCCGCCGCGGCTGGGCGCCGCGAAGTATAGGGAGGCTCCCGCCCTAAACTGGCGCCGCGCCGCCTGCGCTGGGATTCCGTCGTGGCGAATGAGCCTTCGGTCAGCCGGTCGCCCCTGGTACTGAGCATCGACGTCGGCAGTTCCTCGGTCCGCGCCGCCGCCCACACCGCCGATGGCTCACCGATCCCCGGCAGCGAGGCGCAAATCGCCTCCGGCTTCGACACCACGCCCGACGGCGGCGTCCAGGTCGACGCGGACATCCTGTTCGACCGCCTGGTGCAGGCCATTGACGTCGCCCTCCAGCGCCTCGGCCCTCAGGTCACCACCATCCAGAGCGTGGGTGCCAGTGTCTTTGCGTCCAGCGTGCTCGGCGTGTCGGCCGCCGGCGAGCCGCGAACGCCCATTTATACGTACGCCGACACCCGCTGCGCCGCCGACGCCTCAGTACTCCGCCAGGAGTGGGACGTGGCCGCCTCCTACGACCGCACCGGCACGCCCATTCACGCCAGCTACGTGCCGGCCCGCCTGCGCTGGCTTCGCCGCACCCAGCCGCACGTGGTCCGCCAGGTCGCCCGCTGGATCACCTTCGCCGAATACGCCTTCCAGCGCCTGTTCGGACGACCCTGCGGCCTCGGGCTAAGCCTCGCTGCCTGGTCCGGCATGTTGAACCGTCGTGAGCTCGATTGGGACCTCGCCACTCTTGGCGCGCTCCACGTCGATCCCGGCTCACTCGGCGCCATTGACCCGGCCGGCGAGCCGTTGCGGGGCCTTGCCGAACCCTGGCGCCAACGCTGGCCCGCCCTGGTCGACGTGCCCTGGTTCCCCGCGTTGGGCGATGGCCTGTGCAGCAACCTCGGAACCGCCCCTGGTGAGGCCGACGCCATCGTCTTCAACATCGGCACCAGCGCCGCCGTTCGCGCGCTTGTTTCCGGCCCGGTGCGCTCGGTTCCCGCCGGCCTCTGGGAGTACCGTGTCGACCGTTCGCGATCGCTGCTGGGCGGCGCCGAGAGCAATGGCGGGATCGTCGTCGCCTGGTTGCGCGAGCTCCTGAGCGGCGTCCGTGGCGACGACCCCGATGACGTGGTCGCCCCCCTGCCGCCGGACGGCCACGGCCTCACCGTGCTGCCCTTCCTGGCCGGCGAGCGCAGCCCCGGCTGGGATGACTCCGCGCGCGCCACCATCCACGGCGCGCGCCTGAATACCCGGCCCGCCGACCTGCTGCTGGCAGGCATCGAAGCCGTGGCGTACCGCCTGGCGGCCATCTACGACCTGCTCGTCCCCGTCATCGGCGAACCCCACGTCGTCCACGTTTCAGGCGGCGCGCTCCAGCGATCCGACCGCTGGACCCAGATCCTTGCGGATGTCCTCGGCCGTCCCGTCATCCGCTCCGCCGTTGCCGAACCCACCAGCCGCGGAGCCGCGATCTGGGCACTGCAGTCCCTCGGTCATCCCTTCCCGGCTAACGAGATACACGAAGGCGATCAGCCATTCGAACCGAACCTCGACCACCACGCCCTGTACCAGGAGGCCCGCGCCCGTCAGCGTCGGCTCTACCAGCGCATGGCCGGGATAGGTGGCCTTGAGGCCCGTTGAGTACCGGCCGGACGTGCAAACGATGCCCCGGTCGCGGAAACTGCCCCCGGGCACGGCCATTCCCCGGAGACACCCATGAACGTCGCCATCGGCGTGGACCACCGCGGCTTTGCAATCAAGTCCGATCTCGTCTCGATCCTGCGCGCCGCCGGCTGCGACGTCATCGACTTCGGCGCCCACTCCGATGAGTCCGTGGACTACCCCGACTATGCCGCTGCCGTCGCCGGGGCCGTCGCCTCCGGCCGGGCCGACCGCGGCATCATTGTCTGCGGCAGCGGTGTCGGCGCCTGCGTTGCCGCCAACAAGATCGCCGGCGCCCGCGCCGGCATGTGCCACGACACCTACTCCGCCCGCCAGGGCGTCGAGCACGACGACATGAACATCCTCTGCCTCGGCTCCGGCATCGTCGGACTCTCGCTGATCGAGGAACTCGTCGACGCCTTCCTCGGCGCCAAGTTTGCTGACGACGAAGCGCGCTACGTCCGCCGCCTCCGCAAAGTCCAGGCCCTCGAACGCGGCGAACGCCTCAACTCTTGACCGGAGACGCCGAGGTGCCTGAATGCCTCGCATTCGGATACACAGCCAGGACTTCATCCAGGTTGTAGCCCCGCGTTAATCCCCAGTTGAACACCTCGGCCCTTCAGCAAAGGCCGCTTGCGGCGCCGTTGGTACGATTGCCGTAGCAGACGTACTCGTGTAAGCCACCGCTTGCACGATCGACCTCGGCCGATCACCGTCGCTCCGGCCCTGGAGGATTCGATGTCGCAAACCCCGCTGCACGAACTGCATGCGCATGGTCAAAGCGTCTGGCTGGACTTCCTCAGCCGGGACCTGGTCGACTCGGGAGAACTCGCCCGCCTGGTCGCTGAGGAAGGCGTCCGCGGCATGACCTCCAACCCCACGATCTTCCAGGAGGCCATCAAGGGCAGCGAGACCTACGACGAGGACATCCGCCGTCTCGGCGCCCAGGGCCTCTCGCCCGAGGAGATGTTCGAGGCCATCGCCGTTGACGACATCGCCGCCGCCTGCGACGTGCTGCGCCCGGTCTTCGACGACTCCGGCATGACCGACGGCTTCGTCAGCCTGGAGGTCTCCCCGCGCCTGGCCCACGACACCGAGGGCACCGTCGAAGAAGCCCGCCGCCTGGTCGCCTCGGTGAACCGCCCAAACCTCATGATCAAGGTCCCCGCCACGCCGGCCGGTCTGCCCGCCGTCGAGACCCTGATTACCGAAGGCGTCAACGTCAACATCACCCTCATCTTTGCCCAGGCCGTCTACCGCGGCGTGGTCGATGCTTATCTCAGCGCCCTCGAAAACCGCGCGGCTGCCGGCGAACCGGTGGACGATGTTGCCTCCGTGGCCAGCACCTTCGTCAGCCGCATCGACACTGCCGTTGATGCCCAGCTCGAAGCACTCCTGGCGGAACGCCCGGGCGACGCCGATGAAATCCGCTCCCTCCTCGGCAAGGCCGCCATCGCCAACTCCAAGGCCGTCTACGAGATCTTCGAGGAGATCTCCGCCTCCGAGCGCTACCAGGCCCTGGCCGCCGACGGCGCCCAGCCGCAGCGCCCGCTCTGGGCCAGTACCAGCACCAAGAATCCCGAGTACCCGCCCACCCTCTACGTGGACGAGCTCATCGGCCCCAACACCGTCAACACCATGCCCTCGGTCACCATGGACGCATTCCGCGAGCAGGGCGAGGTGCAGCCCACCGTAAGCAGCGACCCCGACTATTGGAGCGCTGTCCTCCAACGGCTGGCCGCGCTGGGCGTCGACCTGGACGCCATCATGGACCAGCTCCAGGACGAGGGCGTCCAGAAATTCATCGATTCGTACGACGACCTCCTGCAAGACCTGGAGGCCAAGGCGGGGGCGCTCGCCTCCTAGCCAGGAACTGAGGCGGCAATGTCCGGCGAGGGTCCTACCGCTCGTTTCGGCCCGGCGACCGAGGCCGTGGCCGAAGCCTTGGATCGCGCCCAGGCCAACGACGTCGCCCGGCGTCTCTGGGCCGCCGATCTCTCCCTCTGGACCCAGAATCCTCTCGTCCAGAACCAGATCGCCGACAGCCTCGGCTGGCTGCGCGTGGCCGAATCCATGCGCGCCGGCGTCGACGACCTCACCGCTTGGCGCGCCGAAATCGCTGAACAAGTCGACGATGTCGTCCTCCTCGGCATGGGCGGCAGCAGCCTCGCGCCTGAGGTCATGGCCGCCGTTATCCCGCAGGCCCAGGGCTCGCCCCAACTCACCGTTCTCGACACCACCGACCCCGCCGCCATCCGCCGCGTCGAGTCCGGCCTCGACCTCACCCGGTCGCTGTTCATCGTCGCCAGCAAGTCCGGCGGCACCCTGGAAACCGCAACTCTCGCCGAATACTTCTGGTCGCGCTACGCCGCCGCCGGCGCTCAGTCGCCCGGCCGCCAATTCGTCGCCATCACCGATCCCGGAACCAGCCTCGCCTCGCTCGCGCAGGACCATGCCTACGCCCGCGTCTTCCTCAACCCGCCTGACATCGGCGGCCGTTACTCCGCGCTGTCCTTCTTCGGACTCGTCCCCGCGGCGCTCGCCGGCATCAACCTGGAGCCGCTGCTCGACCGCGCCATCGCCGCCGGTCAAACCTCCGCCGCCAACCCCTCGGTCAGCACCAACCCGCCCGTCACCATCGGCGTGGCGCTCGGTGCACTCGCCGGGGCGGGGCGGAACAAACTCACGCTCGTACCCTCCGCCTCCCTTCGGCCCGTCGGCGCCTGGGTCGAACAGCTTGTCGCCGAGAGCACCGGCAAGGAAGGCCAGGGCATCGTGCCGGTCGACGGCGAGCCGCTGGGCGACCCCGGCATGTACGACAACGATCGTGTCTTCGTGGAACTCGCCCTGACCGGCGACCCCGACGACGGCCGCTGCGCCCGCCTCGAAGCTATCGCCAACGCCGGCCACCCGGTCATCACCCTCCCGCTGGACGATCCGCACGACCTCGGCGCCCACTTCCTCACCTGGGAGCTGGCCACCGCCGTTGCCGGCTCCCTGCTTGACATAAATCCATTCGACCAGCCGAGCGTCGCCGAGAGCAAGGACAACACGGATCGCGTCCTCGGCCAGATCAGTGCCTCCGGCACGCCGTTTGACGTCCCGGCCGGCCCCACGGCCAACGGCGTACTCGCCGCCGGAAGCCAGGCCCCCGACCTCACCGCCGCCCTCACCGGTTGGCTCAGCTCCGTTCGCGCAGGCGACTACATCTCCATCCAGGCCTACGTCGACCGCGCGCCCGCCCACGACGCCGGCCTGCGCACCATCCAGGCCCTCCTTCGCGACGCCCTTCATCGCACCGTGACCCTCGGCTACGGTCCCCGCTTCCTGCACTCCACCGGCCAGCTACACAAGGGCGGTCCCGATACCGGCGTCTTTCTTCAGATCACCGCCGACCGACAGGACGACGTTGAAGTCCCCGGCCGCGGCTACACCTTCGGCACGCTCATAGACGCTCAAGCCATCGGTGACCTGGAATCCCTTGCCGCCCGCGAACGCCGCCGCCTCCGCCTGCATCTCGGCGACTCGTCCACCGACCTCGATACCGTGGCCTCCGCCCTTCGCACCGCCCTGGACCAGATCACGTCCGCTTGACGGAGCACTTCCCATGAGCACGAACGGCCAGGCCTTAGACGCCGCGCTTGGAGTCAATCCGCTACGTGAAGGCCTGTCATTCCAGGAGGCTCCCCCCGGCCACACCCTCATCATCTTCGGCGGCTCCGGCGACCTCGCCGCCCGCAAGCTCATCCCAGCCCTCTACAACCTCGAGCGCAACGCCCTGCTCCCGTCGTCCCTTGCCGTCGTCGGCCTGGGCCGCCGGCCCATGGACCACCAGAGCTACCGGGCCCGCCAACACGAAGCCACCACCAGCTTCTCCCGCACCGGCAAGCCCGACCCCGAACTCTGGAACGCCTTCCAGCAGGGCCTCTACTACGTCCGTGGCGACTTCAGCACCCACGCGGGCTACGAGGACCTGAAGCGCGAACTGGCCGAGATCGAGACTCGCCACGGCACCGGCGGCAACCGCATCTTCTACCTGGCCACACAGCCCAGCCTCTTCCCCGAGATCATTCGTCTGCTCGGCGAAACCGGCCTCAATCGCGGCCCCGGCACGACCCGCATCGTCATCGAGAAGCCGTTCGGCCGCGACCTCGCCACCGCCCTGGACCTCAATGCGATCGCCAACGACGTCTTTGACGAATCGCAGATCTACCGCATCGACCACTATCTGGGTAAGGAAACCGTGCAGAACGTCCTCGTCCTGCGCTTCGCCAACGTGATCTTCGAACCGGTCTGGAACCGCCGCTACATCGACTCCGTACAAATTACCGTGGCGGAATCCGTCGGCCTCGAGGGTCGCGGTACCTACTACGAGGAAGCCGGCGTCCTTCGCGACATGGTCCAGAACCACATCATGCAGCTCTTCGCCCTCGTGGCCATGGAGCCGCCCGTCGACTTCCAGGCCGACTCCATCCGCGACGAGAAGGTCAAGGTCCTCCGCGCCCTTCGCCACCTCGAACCCGCCCAGGTCGCCAGCAACGTCATGCGCGCGTCCTACGGCGCCGGCTTCGTCGAAGGCCGGGAAGTCCCCGCCTACCGCGACGAGGACGGCGTGGCCCCGGACTCCACCACGGAGACCTACTTCGCCTCGCGCTTCTTCATCGATAACTGGCGCTGGAAGGGCGTCCCCTTCTACCTGCGCAGCGGCAAGCGCCTCGCCAAGCGCGCCTCCGAAATCGCCATCCAGTTCAACGAAGTCCCCCACCTGCTCTTCGGCGAATCCAACCCCGACGGCGTCCCGCCCAATGTCCTGGCCATGCGAATCCAACCGGACGAAGGCGTCTCCATCACCTTCGAGGCCAAGCAGCCAGGCCTCGGCATGCGCGTGCGACCCGTCCGCATGGACTTCGGCTACGGCCAGAGCTTCGCCGAGGAGTCCCCCGACGCCTACGAACGCCTGCTGCTCGACGTGATGCTCGGCGACCAGACCCTCTTCATCCGCCGCGACGAGACCGAAGCCGCCTGGCGCGCCGTCATGCCCATCCTCGAAGCCTGGGAAGGCGACCCCGTCTCCCGCCTCCCCACCTACGAAGCCGGCCGCTGGGGCCCCCGCCAGGCCGGCGACCTCCTCCGAGCCGACGGCTTCCGCTGGCGCCGCCTGTGAGCGCCCCCGGCGCCTTCGCTGCTCGAGAGCGTATAGGGGATCCCTCGCCTCTTGCTCCCTCTCCCTTCCGGGAAGTCGGCTTGGCTGCGGGTCTCTCCACCGCAAGCCGTCGACGCCGAAAGCGTCTACGCGCCATCTTCCTCCCTCTCCCGCTGGGAGAGGGTTGGGGTGAGGGTCTTCCGGTCGAGACGTCCCTTGCCACCGTGGCTCCGCCTCGCGTCTCGTCCCGCGCCACACCTTCTCCCCAACCGTTCCTGCCCCCACTCCTTGCCTCTCCCTCTTGTCTTCATCCCTTCTCACTCCTCTCCCCTCTCCCCTC
>WTFW01000026.1 GCA_011523785.1 Chloroflexota bacterium
GCCCTCACCCGGCGACAACCAGAACAGCTTCTGTTCGATCCAGGCCGGCGAACCGCCCCTGGACCGAAACGGCGGTCGCTGCCCCGCCCCATCCGCCAGCAGCCCCCGCGTCGCTCGAACCGCCTGTGCAAAGTCCCCCGCCGGCAGCGCCGCCCGCGACTCCAGGAACTCCGGCAAATCCGCCACCGCCGTGTCCCCGCCCGGAAACACTTCCACGTCCACCGCAAGGTCCGTCCACGTCAGCCAGCCCCCGCCATAGATCGGAGGCGTATTCACGTTGCAATACCAGTGCACCCCCGGCGCCGCCGCGTGCATCACATGCCACCAGGCCCCCCGCCAAAAGCTCAAATGCTCCCCGTGGTCCGAAATCCACAGCTCTCGTCCCGGCATCTCATACGCCGTTCCCTTCGGCACGTGCACGTCCAGTCGCTCGCCGTCAGAGCGCGCAACCACCCCATCCACCTGCCACGCCAGCGCCCCCGAATCCCACCGCAACTTCCGCAGCCTGATGGGATCCCCAATCACCCGTGCAACCCAGTCCGCCATCATCCGTTCGCGGTCACCCGAGCCGCCGTGTCCATTCGTGGTGAGCCGGGTCGCCGTACCCGGCGGCCCGTATCACACCACCCGCCGGCAACAGCACCCGCAATCAATCGCAGCCCGCCCCCCGCGCGTCCAGCTCTTCGACCCGCGCCATCGCCTCATCCCAAATCTCATCCGGAATCCGCGTCCGCGCCTCCCGCACATTCGTCTCAATCTCCTCCGCCGTCGCCGCCCCGCTCAGCACCGTGCTAATCCCCGGCCGGTCCAGCACATACCGCATATTCAAATGACGAAACTCCACCTCCCGCTCCCGGCACCACGCCCACCATTCGGTCGCCCCGCGCACGTCTTCCTCCGGAAAATAGCCATACCCTCGCATCTGTGCCGTCTCCCGCGGGTCCCCCTTCGCCAGCAACCCCAGCATCTGCGGCGACCCCAGCAGCACCCCCACCCCGGCTGCCGCTGCCTTATCGATCAGACTCGACGCCTGCCGCCGCACCAGGTTGTAATCCGCAAACGTCAGGATCACGTCCACCCGGCCCGCCTCGATCGCCGCCTCGTGAAACCCGATCGGCCGCGCCCCCAGCCCCACGTAATCCAGCAAACCCTCATCCCGCAGCCGGTCCAGCGCGTCAAACCCATCGCCCGCTTTGAACACCGGCTCCATCGTCGGCGGATCGTGAATCAGCACAATCTCCACCCGGTCCCGCCCCAGCAGTTTCAGGCTCTCGTCCAGCGACCACCGGATATCGTCCGCCGTATAGCTATACCGCCGCTCCGCGTGCGTCCCCACCTTTGTTGAGATCGTCAGCCCCGGCGCTTCAACCTCCGCCAGCGCCATCCCAATCCGGCGCTCACTCGGCGCATACAGGGGCGACGTATCGATATGCGAAATCCCCAGCTCCAGCGCCCGCCGCACGGCCGCCACCGCCACCCCGTCCAGCCGCCGCGTCATCGCTTCGGGATCATCCATCAGCGGATCCGTCCGCCCCCCAATAAACGCCGCCCCCAGGCTGATCTCCGTCAACTCCAGCCCAAACCGCCCCAACCCCCGCCGCGGTATCTCCGCCACTACCCGCACCCCAACGCTCAATCTCGCCGGATTCTAGTCCCTACCCGACCTCTACCCTTGCCAATCGCACCTAAAGGTGCGATTCTTCCTCAGTGACCAGCCGTGAATTCATCAGACGGGCACGGCGGTACGCCCGCACCACAGGTCAGGACTTCCGCTTCGATCCGGCACGTGGCAAAGGCAGCCACGGTCGACTCCACGTCGGTTCTCGGTTCACAACGGTCAAGCAGGGCGAGCTATCCAGAGGCTTGCTGGCCGCCATGCTGCGGCAGTTGAACATCGATAGAGAGGACTTCTGAACCATGATCTATGCCTACCCCTGTGTCCTCCAGTCCGATGAAGACGGCAGCCTCATCGCCACCTTCCCCGACGTCCCCGAAGCCATCACCGGAGGCGCGAACCGGTCCCAAACCCTGTCGCTCGCGGAGGACGCCCTCGCTACCGCCCTCGCCGGCTACGTGCACCGGAAGCGGGAGGTCCCGGAACCCGGCCAACCTCGTCCTGGTCAGACCGTCGTACCGGTTCCCACCGTCGTTGCGGCCAAGCTCGCCCTCTACTCGGCCATGCGCGCCCAGCGCGTCACCAAGGTCGACCTCGCCCGCCGCCTCGGCATCAGCGAATCCGCCGTCCGCAAGCTCGCCAACCCCGACCACCGCTCCCACATTGCCCAGGTCCACAAGGCGCTCCGAGCCCTCGGCCAAAGCCTCCGGATCGAAGTCACCGCCGCCTGAACCCCGGTCCGGTCCCGCCGCCATGAACCTCCACCAAACCAGCTTTTGCTCCGTTCGTGGTGAGCCAGTCCGGAGTCCCCGGAGGACTGTGTCGAACCACACCTCCGCCGGCCCTTCCC
>WTFW01000065.1 GCA_011523785.1 Chloroflexota bacterium
GGGTGGAGTGATGGCATGAGGCTGTTTTCGTCGAGGCGGGAGCGGCGGTTGTGGGTGTGGACGGGGGCGGTGGTGGTGGCGATTTACTCGACGCTGGGGTTGACGGGGACGCTGGCGGAGTGGCTGCGGGAGCACGGTTTTTTGGACGCGGCGGTGTTCTTTCTGCTGGGGATGTTCCTGGTGGGCGCGACGATCGTGACGCAAGGGGTCAGGGTACGGATTGGCCGGACGGAGATCGCGGTCGTGATGGGAATCGTGGCCGCGTATCTGATGGTGTTTACGCGGATGGCGATCCTGGAGGAGCGCTCGCACCTGATCGAGTACGGGGTGCTGGGCGTGTTTGTCTATGAGGCGCTGGCCGAGCGGGCGCGGCAGGGGCGCCGGGTTCCGCTGCCGCCGCTGCTGGCGGCGCTGATCACGGCGGCCCTGGGCGTGGTGGACGAGGGTATCCAGTGGTTCCTGCCGACCCGGGTGTTCGACCCGCAGGACATCCTGTTCAACCTGCTGGCGGGCACGATGGCGATCGGCTCGGTGATGGCGCTGGCGTGGGCGCGACGGCTGGCGTCGGGGCGACGTGGGCCGCCCCGGACTCCGGCCGTCTAGTTTGATCGCGTGATGGGGCGACGGGTCATTGGCGTGGAGATTCGCAGGTCGCAACGTCGGGTGCGGGGTTGGCCGGGGTCATGGGCGAACCAGGGCCCGGGATGACGGAAACCACGAGTGACAGCCATGCAATCAGCGCATGGCGTGCCGGCCGTGGCGGCACCGGCGGCACGATTGGTGGGGGCGGCCGCGAACCAGTTGTTCCGGCGCTGGGCGCGGATCTCACGGCGGCGGATGGACACTGACGTGGATTGGTGTTCATACTGCGGCATCGCAGTGATGCGACGTACATAAGCCGGTGGGCGGCCGGGGAGGTCGCCCATTTTGGTTTGGTGTTGGGACGGACGCGCGGGTGAGGCCCCGATGGCGGGGCATGGCGTGGGCGTGGCGCGCCGGGCAGCTGCGGCGGATCCGAAGAGTGTGGCGGAGGTGCGGATCAGCGGGCTGAGCGGGTCGCTGACGTATGGCGGCAGCGACAGCTTCACGGTCACGGCCTCGAATCTGACGACGGTGGTGGGGTACGACGTGATCGTCTCGCGCAACAACGGCACGCTGGGGATCGGGGCTTGTGGGACAAGCTCCCAGACGCAGCGCGTGTCCGGGGTGGGGTGGCAGGACCTGCGCTTCACGGTGCATGGCTGCGCGGCCGGGACCGGGACGGTGACGGCGGTGGTGCGGCGGTCGGGGCTGACGACCAACGAAAACGCGTACAGCCAGGGGGTGACGGTGGAGGCGCGGGCGCCGGCCGCGCCGGCGCGGCCCACGGCGCCGAACCCGAAGCCGCGGGAGTTCACGGCGCGGTGGCAGGCGCCGGGGGACACGGGGGGCACGGCGCTGACGGGCTACCACGTGCTCATGCGCCCCAACGCCGCCGCCTGGCCGCCGGATGGCGATGCGACCAAGGTCGGCGCGAGCACGCGCAGCCAGCGGTTCAGCGGGCTGTCACCCAACCGGATCTACTGGTTCAAGGTGAAGGCCTGCAACGGGGCCCAGCACTCCCGCTGCTCGGGCTGGTCGCCGCAGGCCTCGGTGACGCTGCCGATCGGCCGCCCCGACAAGCCGACGTGGGGGTCGTTCACCGCGGAGGCCACGCAGATCCGGGTGACCTGGAGCGCGCCGCAGGACACGGGCGGGGTGGGCCTGACGGGCTACGGGCTGCGGCACTGGCGGCCGGGCACGGACCGCGAGCCGTCCAGTGCGCAGGCGGTGGTGAACGCGCAGACGAGCGCCCGCACGTTCGGGGGGCTGGCGGCGAACACGACCTACCGGTTCAGCATCCAGGCCTGCAACGGGCCCAGCCGCTGCAGTGGCTGGACGAACAAAGACGCGACCACGAAGCGGACGCCCGAGCCCACGCCCACACCCACGCCCGAGCCCACGCCCACGCCCACGCCGGCACCAAGGGCGCCCAGCTTCGGGAGCACGGGCTCCCTGACGTCCATCCTGCTGGTGGGGCAGCGGGAGTCCGGGACCCTGCCCGCCGCCAGCGGCGGGACCGGGACGCTGACGTACCAGCTCGCGCCGGCCGTGGGCAACGGCCTGTCGTTCGACGGGACGACTCGCATCCTTTCGGGCACGCCGCAGATGGCCACCAATCGCACGACGTACACCTATACGGTGACCGACGCAGCCAACCGGTCGGCCCAGATCGCCTTGCACCTCACGGTCTTTGACGTGCGGGTGCGGGTGGCGCAGGACTATGAATTCAAGCCGCTGGCGAACTCGACGTGGCGAGTGTTCGACATTGCCCTGGTGGCGATGCGGGAGACGGGCTTCAGCCGCAGCGACGGCCACCAGGTCCGGTTGCGGCTGCCGGCGAGCACGGGCTTCGAGTTCGGCCGGACCTGCCAGACGCACGCC
>WTFW01000044.1 GCA_011523785.1 Chloroflexota bacterium
CGTCGATGCGCTGGAGCACCTTCTTCAGGCCGCCAACGTCCATGGCCTCGTAGAGACAGTCGTCCAGGGTCTGGCGGATGAGTGGGTGGTCCGGGGGAACCAGGGGACCGTGCACATTCTCCTGGCAGCCGATCTGCTCGGGGAAGACGGCAGCCATGAGGTCGTCGGAGCGCATGCGCTGGATGTTGGGCGGGACTTTCTTGCCGCCGCGCAGGCGCGGCACGGCCAGGGCGCGGGTGAGGTTCCAGCGCCAGCGGGTGGGGAACATGGGGGTGTAGAGGATGGATTGCTCAACCGACTTGAGCGCGTTCTTAGGGGTGACGTAGCGGAAGGTTTCTTCGAGCGGGAAAGCGTGCTGGGGGCCGAGCGAGAGCAGGATGGCGTCGTCGTTGGCCGCCGCCTGCAGCTCGAAGTCAAAGCGCACGCAGAAGCGCTTGCGGAGCGCCAGCCCCCAGGCGCGGTTGATGCGCTGGCCGAATGGGGCGTGCACGACCAGTTGCATGCCGTCGGAGTCGTCGAAGAAGCGTTCGAAGACGACGTCGTGGTCGGAGGGCATCACGCGCAGGCCGTCGTGGGAGGCGCGCAGGTAGTCGGCGATCTGGTGGGCGCCGAGTTCGGAGACATTGCACTCGGCTTGCAGCCAGTCAACCAGCGCCGGATCGGTGAGACGGCTGGCCACGTCGCGGCGCAGGCGGCCGACGGCCTGGGATAGCTCGATGGTGCGGCCGGGGGCTTCGCCGAGCCAGAAGGGGATGGTGGGCGGGGCGCCCTGGGCGTCGATGACGCGGACGGTGTTCTGGGCGACGCGGCGGATCTGCCAGGAGGTGTTGCCGAGCAGGAAGATGTCGCCGGCGATGCTCTCGATGGCGAAGTCTTCGTTGACCGAGCCGACGTAGGTCTCGTCGGGTTCGGCGACGACTCGGAAGTCGCCGAGCTCTGGAATTGTGCCGCCGTTTTGCAGGGCGGTGAGGCGGGCGGCACGGCGGCCGCGGATGACGTTGTTGATGCGGTCGAAGTGGATGAGGGGCGCGGCGCGACCGCCGCCGTCGCCGATGCCGGTGGCGAGCATGTCGACGATTTCGAGGTAGGCCTCGCGGGTCAGGGACCGGAAGGGAGTGGCCCGTCGGAAGAGGTTGAAGAGGTCGTCGAGTTGCCAGTCCTCGCAGGCGGCCTCGGCGACGACCTGCTGGGCGAGGACGTCAAGGGGGGCGACGAGTTGGACGATGCGGTCGAGTTCGCCGGCGCGGACGGCGCGCATGAGGGCAGCGCTCTCAACCAGTTCGTCGCGGGTGGTTGGGAAGAGGCGGCCCTTGGGGCGGAGGCCGAGAGCGTGGCCGGAGCGGCCGATGCGTTGCAGGAAGACGGCGATGCTGCGCGGCGAGCCGATCTGGCAGACCAGGTCGATGCTGCCGATGTCGATGCCGAGCTCAAGGGAGGCGGTGGCGACGAGGGCTTTGAGCCGGCCGTCCTTGAGTTGCTGTTCGACGTGCAGGCGGCGTTCGCGGGAGAGGCTGCCGTGGTGGCTGGCGACGCCCTCCTCGCCGAGGCGGTCGCGCAGGTTGTGGGAGACGCGTTCGGCCAGGGCGCGGGTGTTGACGAAGACCAGGGTGGTGTGGTGCTGGACGATGAGGTCGGCGAGGCGGTTGTAGATGTCGTCCCACTGCTCGCGCGGCGCCACGGCTTCGAGGTCGGAGGGGGGCGTCTCGACGCCCAGGTCAAGGTCTCGCTGGTGGCCGAGGTCGACGCTGACGCAGGGGCGGGCATCGCCCTGGTCGTCGGCGCCGGTGAGGAAGGTGGCGAGTTCGTGGATGGGGCGCTGGGTGGCGGAGAGGCCGACGCGCTGGGGGCGGCGGCGGGAGATGTGGTTGAGGCGCTCCAGAGACAGCGAGAGGTGGCTGCCGCGGCGGTCGCGGGCGAGGGCGTGGATTTCGTCGACGATGACGGTGTCGACCTGGCGCAGGGTTTCGCGGGCCCGCTGGGAGGTGAGCATCAGGTAGAAGGACTCGGGGGTGGTGATGAGGATGTGAGGCGGGCGGGTGACCAGGGTGCGGCGACGCGATGGCTTGGTGTCGCCGGTGCGGAGGCCGACGCGGATTTCGGGGAGGTCGACGCCGCGCTCCTCGGCGAGCTCGCGGATGGCAGCGAGGGGGGTCTGGAGGTTGCGCTCGATGTCGTGGCCGAGGGCTTTGAGGGGTGAGATGTAGACGATGCGGGTGACGGGGTCGAGGCCCTGGGACTGGCCGCGGCGGATGAGCTGGTCGATGCCGATGAGGAAGGCGGCGAGGGTTTTGCCGGAGCCGGTGGGGGCGGCGACGAGGGTGTCCTGACCGGAGCGGATGGCGGGCCAGGCGGCGGCCTGGGCGTCGGTGGGGGCCTGGAACGCGGCGCCGAACCAGTCGGCCACGAGGGGATGGAACGCCGGGGTGGGGGCGTCGGGAATGGGGAG
>WTFW01000041.1 GCA_011523785.1 Chloroflexota bacterium
GGTGCCAGGGGAGGGACATGACGCCGCTCCAGCCGTGGTCGGCCCAGTCGCGGCGGGCTTCGCGGATCCAGCCCCAGAAGAGGCGGCGGCCCTTGTCGTCGATGAGGGTTTCGGGGCCCGCCAACAGGCTGCCAAGGTGGCTGAGACGGCCGTACGTTTCGGGGTGGAACCGCTCGTTCTCGTACCGGCCGATGTAGTACTGGGCGCGGCCGTGGGGCTGGTGGGTGTGCATGAGGAGCATGTGCCTGTCGCCGAAGGGGAAGAAGTTGGAGCAGGCGCAGTCCTCGATCTCGTCGGTCCACTGGCGGTCGGACTTGTAGAAGGGGCCGAGGTATTGCCAGTCCACCAGGTTGGTGGATTTGAAGAGGCTGGTGGAGTCGCCCTGGAAGCCGGGGCGGTGGTTCTTGTTGCCGACGAGGGCGTAACAGGTGTCGCCCTCCTTCCAGCCGCTGGGGTCGAAGATGACGCACTCGGGAAGCTGGCTGTTGGACCTGGTTGGCCAGCCTTCGGGGGCCGGGTCGAGCGGGATAACGGGGTTCTGGGGCAGGGGGACCCAGCGGTCGAGCTCGGGGTCGTGGGACTGGTAGATGCAGATGCCGTGGCGGGGCATGTTGGTGATGATGGTGGGGACGGGCATGCCTTCCATGACGTCGCCGCTGTTGAAGTAGTCGCCCTTGGCGCCCTCGAAGGGCTCGCGCAACGAGGCACGGTGGTAGCGCCAGTGGAGCAAGTCGCGGCTGCTGATGTGCTGCCAGCTGGAGAAGTCGACCCGGCTGCCGGGGTTGGGGATCTTCTGGAGGTAGCCGAGGTGGTAGCGGCCGTTCCAGAAGATGGCGCCGTTGATGTCGTTCCAGCGGCCTTCCGGCGGGACGAAGTGGTAGCGGGGGCGGTGCTTGTCGGCGACGAGCTTTTCGCGGAGCTCGTAGGACTGCATGAGGTAGTCGTCGAAGTCCTGCACTGGCGTCGCTCCGCTGTCGACCGTGGCTTAATGTAGAGCGAACTGCCGAGCGGAGTGCGGGGAAGATGTCGGGAGGCGAGTTGAGCGCATCCGAATTGATCGACAAAGCGATCGCTGATTTGGGGGATTGGCGCGGGGAGCGGTTGGCCGAGGTTCGGGCGTTGATTCACGAGGTGGACCCGGAGGTGGTGGAGGAATGGAAGTACCGGGGGAGCCCGGTGTGGTCGCGCGACGGGACGCTGGCCGTGGGGAACGCGCAGAAGGACAAGGTGACGATCAGGTTTATCAACGGCGCGCAGCTGAAGGATCCCGGCAAGGTGTTCAACGCGGGGCTTGGCGGGAAGCAGTGGCGGTCGATCGACATTCTCGAGGGCGACGAGATCGACCGTGAGGCGATGAAGACGCTGCTGCGCGAGGCGGTGCAATACAACATCGAGAACTCGTACGAACGGCGCAGGACCCGCTCGGGCGGCAAGCCGATGTTGCTGTCGGGCGGAAATCCGCAGATTGCGAAGGCCGACGGGGACGCGCCGGTGCAGGCGTATATCGCGGCGATGCCGGAGTGGAAGCACGACGTCGGACGGCGGCTGGACGCGTTGATCGAGCGGACGGTGCCGGACGTGCGGAAGGCGGTGCGCTGGAACTCGCCGTGGTACGGGGTCGAGGGAATGGGCTGGTTTTTGAGCTACCACGTGTTCACGCGATACGTGAAGGTGACGTTTACCAACGGCATGCGGCTGGATCCCCTACCGCCCGGCGAGGCCAAGGACCCCGACTCGCGCTGGATCAATATTCACGAGGGCGAATTGGACGAGGCACAGATGGAAACGTGGGTGCGCCAGGCGGCGGCAGTGCCGGGGTGGTATGGGTTTGACACGATGTAGCGGCGCTGGGAATCCGCGGAGGGCTTCCGGTCCGGAGGTTCGTACCGTGGGGCGCCGCAGGAATCAGGCGGCCGATGAAGGGTGTGGAGCGTCCATGCGGGTGGTGAGGTTGTCGGCCCTTGCCGTATTGGCGGCCCTGGCGGTGGTTGGCTGCGGTCCGAGCGGGGAGGACTTGACCACAGGCGTTGGGTCAGCGGCGGTTGAAACGGCGGCGGCTTCGGAGGCGGACTGCGAGGCGACGCCGCGGCAGACCGAAGGGCCGTTCTATTTCGACATCGGTGAGATGCGGCGGGAGATCACGGAGGGGAAGCCGGGGACACCGTTGCTGGTGGCGTTGCGGTTTGTGGCGGCGGGTTCGTGCGAGCCGATTCGCGATGTGTTCGTGGACATCTGGCATACCGACGCGGCCGGGCAGTACTCGGGGTATCCGGGCCAGGGCGACGATCGCGCGGACACCTCGGGCGAGACGTTTCTGCGCGGGCGGCAGGTGACGGATGCCGAGGGGCGGGTGGAGTTCGAGACGATCTATCCGGGCTGGTATCCGGGTCGGACGGTTCACATTCACTTCAGGGCCTTCACAAGCGAGGGGCGGCTGGTCGCGTCGCAGCTGTACTTTCCAGACGAGGTCTCCGACGCGGTATTCGAGTCCGAGCCGTATTCCGCGCGCGGACCCCGCCGCACGAGGAATGCGAACGATTCAGTCGGAAGGGACGACGCCGACCAGCAAGCGCTGATGGGAAAGTTGACAGAGAACGGCGATGGGTACGTGGTGTCGCTAACGGTGGGAGTGGCGCGCTAAGACCAGGAGGGACGTGGCGCGTAGCTTCGAAGACGGACGGAGACCTCCGTTCTGGATGGCCGGACGAGACTGAACGAAGCATCCGGCGAGCCTTGAAGCGTCGATAGACTATTCAGGGGAGGCGACCGACGTGAATGACAAGCTGAGTGCTGAAGAGCGCGACGTCCTGGACCGATTCGAGCGAGGCGAGTTGCGTTCCGTCGCCGACATCGAACATGAGATCGAGGCGGCTCGACGGGCCGCGCGCCAGACGCTAGACAAGACCAAACGGGCGGATCCCAGACGCCGCGCGAAATGACGAGTGCCCGGCCCCGGGTGTTGCTCGTGTGCAGCCGGGAGGTGCGCGACCTGAGTTTTCTGGCGGAGGACCTGGAACGGCTGTCGGCGGTGGCGGAGTGGGAGTGGTTGGAGCTGGAGGGCGGGGAGGCGTTTGGGGCGAATGAGGATGCGGGGGCGATCGGGCAGCTGATGGATCGGGTAGGCGACGTTGACGCGGTGGTGGTTTCGCATGGGTCGCCGAGGATCGGCGCCGAGGTGATGGAGGCGGCGCCGAAGCTGAAGATCGTCGGTGAGTTGGAGGGGGACCGGTTTGCGTATCGGATCGATGTGGAAGCGGCCTGGGCGCGGGGAATCCGGACGGTGGATACCACGCACGGGTCGTCGTACCCGGTGGCGGAGTGGGCGCTGGGGCTGATCCTGATTTCGCTGCGGAATGCGGGGGAGAGTTTCCGGAAGATCCTGGCAGGGGATACGGCGAAGCCGAATCGGGACGACTTTGGGTTCGTGCACGGCGAGCTGACCGGCAAGCGGGTTGGGCTGATCGGGTGCGGGCACATCGGGCGGCGGCTGGTGAAGTTGCTGCAGCCGTTCGAGGTGGAGGTCCGGGTCTACGACCCGTACCTGGCGAGCGAGATGCCGGATGCGATCGGGGTGGTAAAGACGTCGCTGGACAACGTGCTCTCCAAGTCCGACGCGATCGTCTGCTTGGCACCGCATACGCCGGCGACGGAGGGAATGATCGGGCGGCGGGAGTTGGACTTGATTCCATCCAACGCGGTGTTCGTGAATGTGTCGCGCGGGGTCGTGGTGGACAGCGAGGCGCTAATCGCGCGGCTCAAGCGCGGGGACATCGTGGCGGGGCTGGACGTATTCGACCCGGAGCCGATTCCGCCGGACAGCGAGATCATCGGGCTGCCGAACGTCTTCTTGAGCCCGCACATCGCGGGGGTGACGCTGGCGAGCCGGCATCGATTCTTCAGCCTGATGGTGGATGAGCTTGAGCGGTTCTTCCGGGGTGAGGAGCCGCTGTTTGAGTTGACGCCGAGGTCGATGGCGAACCGGAGGGGAGCGGCGACGAAAGGCTAAGCGGATTCGTTCGCGCTAGGCTTCGATTGGATTCCGACGGTCGACCCAGCTAAGGAAACGAGCTAGAAGCAATGAGCGACAAGCTGGCATTTGTCGATACGCACATTCACTTATACGACATGCAGCACCCGGAACTGATATACGGCCACTGGCAGCCGGGGGTTCCGCATCACACGCTGGGGTGGCAGATTCAGAAGCTGGCCGAGCGGAATTACGTCGCCGAGGACTATATCGCCGAGACGCGGAACGCGAACGTGACGAAGGCGGTGCACGTGCAGGCGGCGATCGGCAGCCCGGACCCGGTGACGGAGACCGAGTGGCTGCAGGAGGCGGCGGAGCGGACGGGGTTTCCGCACGGGATCGTGGCGCACGCGGACCTGCGGGATCCGGGGATTGAAGAGGTGCTGGCGCGGCATTGCGAGTCGCCCAACATGCGGGGGATTCGGGACTTCTCGTATGGGGACTACCTGGTGGAGCCGGACTATCACCGGGGCTTCGCGCTGCTGGAGAGGTTCAACCTGGTGTCGAGCATGCCGGCCCAGTGGCAGGACATGGAAAAGGTGCGGGACCTGGCCCACAAGTTTCCGAACATCACGATCGTGGTGGACCACACCGGGATGCCGGATGAGCGGACGGCGGAGTACTTCGAGAACTGGAAGCGGGGCGTAGCCATCGCGGCCAGTTGCGACAACGTCCGCTGGAAGATCTCGGGCCTGGGGATGGGCGACCACGACTGGACCGTGGACAGCATCCGGCCGTACGTGCTGACGTCAATCGAGACGGTGGGCGTGGAGCGCTGTTTCTTCGGCACCAACTGGCCGGTGGACTGGCTGTGGAGCACGTACGACGCAGTGATCGATGCCTACACCGAAATTGTCGCGGATTTCAGCCGGGACGAGCAGATCAGGTTGTTCTCGGGGACGGCGGAGGAGATTTACCGGATCTGAGGGCAGCAACCGCGGGCAGCACGCTATCTGGCGTGCGCGGAGCTCCCGGTCAGTAGACCCAGGGGCAGATGCGGTATTTGACGCGGGCCTTGTATTCGGCCCACTTCTCGGCCCCGTACTTCTCGGCGCAGT
This sequence comes from Chloroflexota bacterium, assembly GCA_011523785.1. Classification (GTDB taxonomy): domain Bacteria; phylum Chloroflexota; class UBA11872; order UBA11872; family UBA11872; genus UBA11872. The sequence continues at coordinate 5,086 of WTFW01000041.1, forward strand.
GCGCTTCGTCGTCCCATTGACGCCAGGTGAACAGCGAAACGATGAAGATGAAGTAGGTCCAGGCCCAGAGGTTGGTGAAGTATCCGAAGGAGAGGCCGATGGCGAAGCAGGCAAATCCTTCGCCCATGTAGTTGAAGTGGCGAGCCGCGCCCCAGAATCCGCTGCAGAGAATCTTGCGGTCGCCGGCCTGGATGTATTCGGGCTCGATGATCCCCAGAAACTTGCGGTCGGGCCAGCGCTTGAACCAGTATTTCTGCAGGTTGCCGCCGCGCGAGATGGACCAGCCGAAGACGAGGAGAAGCGCGGTTCCAATGAGCCACACGTAGGTCCAGGCCGTCGAGAAGTCGGGGTTCGGATAGACGGCCATGCCCCACAGCGGAAGGATGTACAGCCAGCCGTAGATGATGAGTCCGCCCCAGATCAACTTGAAGCCAAGTTTTTCGTGAATCAGGTCGTAGGTGTAGAGCTGGACGCGTTCAAAGATGAAGTAGTCGAAAATGTAGAGCGTGAAGAATGCGGTATAGAGAAAGACGCCGGGATTGAAGTTGTCGCCGAAGCGGTCGTAATGCCATGAGGCTCCAGACATCGCGTTGAGCACCAGCATGGTCCCGCCGACGACGTAGAGGTACATCTTGAGATCGAATCGCTCGTTGAATAGCGAATGCTCAAGGGACCGGCCGGTCCAAAACGCGTGGAAAGGATTCCTGATCTCGCCTTGCGGCTGGCTGAGCATGGCGACGAGGGCAATGAGCGCGGCAAATACGGTGCCCCCGGCCACGGCGTAGACTGCGGAGCGATAGAACCAATCGCGCGGCATGCCGGTGATTTCAGTCGCCCATACGGCGATGGCGATGATGAAGACGAGGAGACCGTTAAGCCGATAATTGCGGGGTTCTCCGGTTTCCGGGTTGATGACGTATCCGGGAACCCGGCGAGCCGGCAGGACGACCTGGGCAACGAAGAACACGGCAAAAATGATGAGAGGCGTGAAGAACCCAAGGACGGCTTCGGTTGGGGAAAGCTCGAAGAGATGTTCGATACCCAGCCATTCAATCATGATCGAATCCGCCAACTACCAGTGCTGCGGCGAGTATGTACACGGACAGTGAAACGGTCAATACGTGAAGAGCCTTTCCTCGCAGCGCCGGCGGCACACGTTTTGGCACTCACAGAGTCTTGGCTCAGTAGACCCACGGGCAGATGCGGTATTTGACGCGGGCCTGGTATTCGGCCCACTTCTCGGGGCCGTATTTCTGGGCGCAGTAGTGATCGTCCTCGCGCTGGCGGATGACGAAGAGGGTGACGATCCAGATGAAGTAGGTCCAGGCCCAGAGATTGGTGAAGTGGCCGAAGCCCAGCGCGATGGCGGAGGAGTGGAACCACTCGCCGAGGTAATTCATGTGGCGGGACGCGCCCCAGAAGCCGTTGACCAGGATCTTGCGGTCGCCGGCCTGGATGTACTCGGGCTGGATGAGCCCGAGGAACTTGCGATCGGGCCAGCGCTTGAAGGTGTACTTCTGCATGTTGGCGCCACGGGAAATCACCCACCCGGTCAGATACAGGGCCGCCGCCGCGATGAGCCAGACGTACGTCCAGACCGTGGAGAATCCGGGGCTGGGATGCACGGCCATGCCCCAGAGGGGGAGGATGTAGATCCAGCCATAGACCATGAGGCCGCCCCAGAACATCTTGAAGCCGAGCTTCTCGTAGATCACGTCGAAGGTATAGAGTTGGACTCGCTCGAAGATAAAGTAGTCGGTTACGTAAAACGTATAGAACGCGGCGACCAGGAAGACGCCCGGATTGGCGTTTTCGCCAAAGCGCTCCAGGTGCCAGGCGGCCGCGGACAGGGCGTTGAGCGAAAACATGGATCCGCCGACGACGTAGAAGTACATTTTCAGGTCGATGCGTTCCTTCAGGAACGACAGCTCCTGGACGCGCCCGAGCCAGAACGCGGCAATCGGGTTTCCGGTTTCGTCTTTTGGCTGACTGAAGACGGCTATGGCTGTAGCTATGGCTACGACAACTGTGCCGCCGGCTACGGCGTAGACGGAGGACTGATAGAACCACTCACGCGGCATTCCAGTGAGCTCGAATGCCCACACGATGACCGCTATGGCATACACCAGGAGGCCGTTGAGACGATAGTTACGGGGTTCGCCGGTCTCCGGATTAGTGACGTAGCCGGTAACGCGGATTCCGGGCAGGATGAGCTGAACGACGAAGAATACGGCGAATATAATCAGCGGCGTGAAAAATCCGAGAACCGCTTCCGTCGGGGAAAGATCGAATAGATGCTCGATTCCGAGCCACTCAATCATGACCGAAAGCCCCGCCCTCCAGCGATGCGGAGAGTATGGACATGGGGCGGGAAACGGTCAATCAGACGCGACGGCATCGGATGCCATGCGTTGACCAAGACGGCGCTGAAACTGCCGACCCCTGGACCTGACGTGCGCGAATCGAATGGTGGGCTGGACTGGTGGAAGCGGGCGCTACCAGACTTCGTCCTTGGCGTAGAGGGATTTGGCGGGCCCGATCAGCTTGGGATCCGGTTTGGGCACGCGCTGACGAACCCAGGCATCGTATTCGAAGCTGCGCAGCACGTAGCCCATACAGTTCAGGCGGGCCCGCTTCTTGTCGTCCGCCTTGATGACCACCCACGGCGAAGCCTTGGTATCGGTGGCGGCGAACATGAGTTTTTTGGCCTCGGTGAAGTCGTCCCAAAGGGGCAGGGACCGGCGATCGACGTCGCTGAGCTTCCACTGCTTGAGACGGTCGTTGGCCCGTGAGATGACGCGCCGGAGTTGCTCCTCCTGGCTGACCGAGAACCAGAACTTGAAGACCCGGAGGCCCTCGTTGACCAGCATTTCCTCGAACAGGACGGTGTCGCGGAGGAAGCGAACCGTCTCCGCCGGCGTGCAGAAGCCCATGACGGGCTCCACGACCGCGCGGTTATACCAGGAGCGGTCAAAGAAGACGATCTCGCCTTTAGTCGGGAGGTGCTGGACGTAGCGCTGGAAGTACCACTGGCCACGCTCGCGCTCAGTTGGGGCCGGCAGCGCGACAACGGTGGCGCCGCGGGGATTGAGGTGCTCCATGAAGCGCTTGATGGTGCCGCCCTTGCCGGCCGCATCCCGACCTTCGAACAGCAGGACGACGCGCTGCCCGGACTCCTGGACCCAATTCTGCAGCTTCAGCAACTCAACCTGAAGCTCGGCCTTGCGGGCCTCGTAGGTCCGGCGCCCCATCTTGGTGGGGTAGGGATAGGAGTCGCTGATGATTTGCCTGCGGTCGGCCTTTCCGACTTTTCGCAGGACTTTCCGAGGGATTCCTTCCGTAGGAATCAGAATCCCGGAACTCTCTTGTACCGCAGGTGCTTCAGCCACGGAATTACCGTACGAGGGCGGCTCGGCCGCGTCAATCGCTGAAGGAGAGGCCGCCGCGCCAAATGGTACCCGAGAGTCTCAAGGCGTGGTGGTAGGTTCGAGAGCGCGGCAGGTAGCCAAGCGGAGCGCAACGCTGCGACGGATCGCCGTAATCGGTGGCGGAGTCTCTGGTTTAGGCGCGGCGTGGGCGCTGCGGCAGCATCCGGAGCGCTTTGACTTCCGGCTGTTCGAGGCCAACGCACAGGTTGGCGGCAATGCGATTACCGCCGAGATGCGGCAGGACGACGGCGCCTCGATTCCCTTTGATATCTCCGTAACCGCCTGTATCCCGTCGGTCTACCACCACATCCTGCTGTTGATGGAGAAGTTCGGCATCGAGCTGATCGACACCAGGTTCAGCTACAGCGTGAAGTACAAGGGCCGCGTGTACGCCCACGATTTCGACTCCGACATACGCGAACAGTTGCAGCCCGAGATCAGGAAGTTCCAGCGCCTGTTACGGCGCCTGCATTGGATTGGTTGGCTGACCCGTGCGCAGTCGAAGCTGTTGAACGCGCTGAACCCGTTCAACTACATCAGCATGGGGACGGTGCTGAACCTGGGCGGGTTTTCCGGGGACTTCAGGTACAAGGTCCTGAAGCCAATGTTCGTGAACTTCCTGATGGCGACGAACGTGTTCGACATGCCGGCGGCGCTCTTCAGTCGCTACCTGGAGTTCTTCGATATCGAACGCTCAACACCCATGCAAACGTGGGACCGGGGCACGCGACGAATCTACGAGAACCTGACGGCTGATTTTCGCGACAAGATCTATTTGAACCGGCCTGTTCGAAAGGTGTATCGACGGGGGACGCATGTGGAGATAGAAGACGAGGCCGGTGAACGCGAGACGTTTGACGACGTGATCTTCGCCTGCAACGCGAACCAGACGCTGATGATCCTGGACAAGCCGACGTTGCTTGAACGTTATCTTCTCTCATCGATACGTTACGAGAGCGAGCTGCACAACCATGCGGTCGTGCACTCCGACTCATCGGTCCTTCCAGACAATGACGTAAAGGCGCTAGAAACCCGAAGCAATCACATCGAGCAGTACGGGGCCAGGCCGGACAACTACGAGATCACGTACATCATGCATAACCAGCAGCCGTGGGCGAACCGGTCGGACAAGCCGTGCCTGGTGACCTACAACGCGATCAGTCCCATCGACGCGGACAAGGTCGTCAAGCGGTGGTGGTTTCAGCACATCGTGCATGACGTCAAGCACGTGGCGTTGCTGATCAACCTGTTCCAGTTCATCCAGGGCCGGCGGCGAACGTGGCACTGCGGGGCGCACACGCTGATCAACAGCCAGGAAACGTGTTTCGTCACCGGGCTGGCCACGGCGCGGCAGATTGGGGCCGACTACCCGTTCGACGATGCCGCGGCACGGCGGTCCTTCAACTATTACGGGAGCATCATGTACGGACCCGGGTTCAGGAAGGCGTAGCGCCGAGCCTCAGGTTGCGGCCCCGTTGCTGTCGCCGGGTTCGGGATAGAACTGGGCGCAGTAGTAGCGGAAGGGCATGATCTCGCCGTCGGATCGGCAGAGGCGGGGACGGCTGGTGTACTGCTTACGTCCCCAGATGACGACGTCCTGCAGGACATCCTCTTTCTGCTGACTCGCCATGAACCTGTTGATGAGCGGCGCGCGAAATCTTGCGGGCAGAAAGCCGAGGCCGACAATCCAGCGCTTGGGCTTGCGGATCTCACGCACCTGGGAGACCAGGGTCATGTCGATGAGCGTGCCGTCAACGGGGGCCGCCAGCACCCACAGCCGCATGTTCATGCCGATGGAGTGCTCGCGGATTTCGACGAACGAGTAGCCCAGTCCATAGATGTGGGTGTCGGCGGACACGTCGAAGGTCAGCGTGGCGAACTTTGCGACCGTGCGAGGGCGCCTGAAGTCGAAGCGGCTCAGGAGGCGGTGGCCGTCCACCAGCATTCGCTCGGGGCGGTCCACGTTGTCGTAGCCGTGGACGTAGCGCAGGTGGGCCAGGTCGACCGAGTTCTCGGTGGTCTCCTGCGGATGGCCGGGGAAGCGGAGGGTGGTGATCTGGTAGTCGCACCAGCCCTCCTGCTCCAACGGTTCGGTGGGCAGCGTCCATTGCGGCGGGCGGCCGTCGATGCCCCACCAGGCGAAGATCAGGCCGTGAAGATCATGGGCTTCGAAGACTCGCAATTTGGCTGTTTTGGGCGCCGGAGCAAACGGAGTGGCGACGCACTGGCCGGTGGCGTCGAACTCGTAGCCGTGGAAGGGGCAGACAAGGCGGCCGTCGCAGATTTCGCCACCGGCTGAAGGCCCCAGGTCGGCGCCGAGGTGGGGGCAGACGGCTTCGGCGACGCAAATGCGGCCTTCAGCGTCGGACCAGACGACGATGTTCTCGCCCATCCAGGTTTTCTGGATAAGCCCGGCCCTTTGGACGGCCTTGCGCGAGGCGACGAAATACCAGCCTTCGGGGAACGGGGAGAGCTCTGAAGCAAGGATGGCCTGCCGGCGCTGGGCCGCCGCTGTCCCGGGCTCGGGACCGTCCGCCCCGGCACGATCGGTATCCGGCTGGACCGTCATTCGCGGGGCGTCTCCTCGGATTCGGCGAGCGTCCGTATCCCTCACCCCATATGATAGAGTCGAATGAGTCGCGGCTCGCCTGATATAGGGTCAGTTTACAGACCCACCAGGGCCAGCTGCGGGGAGCAAGAGCAATGACTCTCACTTCGGAGCCGGTTGCAACTAAACAACTGACTTTGCCCGACGAGCTTGTGCTGATGCTCCTCAACGAGGAGTCCGGCTACTTCCACCAGGTACCCGGCTGGCACCTGAACTGCGCGGTCGTGGGCGCCGTGCTTGCGGAACTCTCACTGCTGTCGCGCATCGACACGGACATGGACTCCTTGTTTCTCGTGGACTCTACCGAAACAGGGAATCCCATCCTTGACTCGATACTCAAGGAGATTGCCGAGGAGTCCAACCAGCGCAACGCTCAATACTGGATCGAGCGCCTGGCGCCACGCGCGGAATCAATAGTTGATGCGACACTCGAACGGCTGGTTGATCTCAAAATCCTGGAATACCACGAGGGTGAGTTCTGGACGTTGTCCCGGACTGCCTGGCAGACTGAACTTTCCGGGAGTGCCGACGAAGGCACGGCGGCTCAATTCGTCAGGACGCGCATCGGCAAAGTCATCTTTAACAATGAGATACCTGATCCCCGCGATGTGATCATCGTCTGCCTGGTCAACACATGCGATGTATTTCGCTTCATGTTTCAACTCGAAGATCGGGACGAGGAACGCATCAATCTCATTTGCAACATGGACCTGATCGGCCGGTCCATCGCCGCCGCGGTATCCGAGAGTCTCGCCGGACCGTTGCTACAACGTTCAGCCCTGACCAAGAAGATCCCGGTTGTCTCGCTGCGCCGGTTGCTGCTCAATCGACATCTTCGTGCCGGCAATTTTCCCGCGCTCTTCGCGGATCTGGCCGAAGAATACGGCCCGGTGTTCGAGCTGCGACCGCCCTTCCAGGATCCCATGATCTTCCTGGCCGGTCCCGAGACCAATCGCTGGGTGCATCGAAACGGGCGGATGTACCTCAGAACCAAGGACTATTTTTCGGACTTCGAGAAGGTTTACGGCGCGTCGGGCGTATTGCCATCCCTGGACGGCGCGGATCACTTCCGGCTTCGTAAGTCGTTGGGGCCAGCATATTCCCGCGGAAGATTGATGGGGCAACTGGACCAGGTCTACAAGGATGCGCGGACCCATATGGCGGACTGGACGGTGGGAGATTCCTACCCCGCCACGCGCATGTGCCGGCGAATGATAAACGCGCAGCTCTCGCCGCTCATGATCAGCATTGATTCCCAGGATATCTTCGACGATCTGACTGTTTTCAAGGAACGGGCGCTCAACGTTCACATACTGAAAGTCCTACCCAAGTTCATGTTGAAGACTCCGAGCATGAAGCGCCGGATTAAGATCCTGGACCAGCTCGTGGAGAAGGTCCAAAGCGGGCATACACCCGCCCAGCGAGTTGGCAGTCCACGGGACCTGGCGGATGACCTTCTGAGCCTGCACGCCAGCGATCCGCAGTTCGTCCCGGAGACGAATCTGCGCTTCGTTCTCTCAGCCGCGCTGATTGCCAGTGTCTACCTTGGCGATGCGTTCAGCTTCGTGCTGTACGCCATGGCGTCAAAGCCGGATCTCTACAAGGAAATCCGCGCCGAAGCCGACGCCTTGTTCGCCGACGGCGATCCGGATGCGGGGGCCTTCAGACCGCAAGCGATCGACGTCACACACCGATTCCTGATGGAATGCCTGCGGGTGTATCCGATCGTCCCGGTGTCTCTGCGAACCGTGATGAACACGTGCGTGGTCGAGGGCTATCGCATACCCATCGGGTCACAGGTCTACATTGCGCAGACGGCGGCGCATTACATGAGCGACGTGTTCCCCGACCCCCTCAAATTCGATATCGACCGCTATCTGCCTCCGCGCAACGAGCATCGCAGTTCCGGGTATGCCCCGTACGGTCTGGGCACGCACCGGTGCCTTGGGGTGGGGTGGATGGAACTGCAACTTGCCGTCAACGTGCTCCTGGTGGCGCACCACTTCACGATCGAAGTGTCTCCGCCAAACTTTGAACTTGGGTTCAACCCGCTGCCGTCGATGAAGCCGAGCAAGAAGCTGAAGTTCCGCATTGCCGAACAGCGGCGCGAACTCAACGTCTGAGACTCCCGAGAGCAGCGGCGCGCCCCAGCCGGAGCCAACCTAGCCGGGCTTGCGAGCCAGGAAACAGTACAGCGGCGTGAAGATCCCGGTCTGGCCGCCGGCGACGTAGGCGTTGGCGGTTCGATCCATAAGCCCGACGACGTCGGCGGCGCCCTTCGGAAACACCCCTAGCACCTCGGCCAGACGTGACCCCCCAATGAACGCCTTGCGGCCCAGTGGCGTCCGGCGCAGGGCGTTGCCCAGGGTACTGCGCCCGGTCGTCATCGGTTGATACCAGGGCGTGGTCGGGCCGTTCTGCGCCACGGCCCGGTCCTTGCCCTCGATAACCTGAAAGCCCGCAGTTTCAAGGGCTCGATTCACCTCGCCCATTGTCGCGATGTCCTTGAGGGCGATGCCGTGCATGAGCTCCTCCTTGACGGACCGGTGCCGTTCGTTGTCGGGATCGAACAGGTCCGTCATGCACATTTCCTGGCCCCAGAAGAGGGCTCCGGGTTTCAGCACACGGTAGATCTCGGCGAAGGCGCCCACCTTGTCCGGCGCGTGGCAGGTCGATTCGATCGCGTAGGCGCGGTCGCAGGTGTCGTCCGCGACGGCGCCCATGTCCATGAAGCTACAAGGCAAATAGTCGACCATGTGGTCCAGCCCCGCCTCGGCGTTTAGCGTTTTCGCTTTGTTCAACTGGACGTCACTGCTATTAACCCCGATGACCCTGACGCCGGCTTCACGGATGACCCGGCGCATGGGACCGC
>WTFW01000181.1 GCA_011523785.1 Chloroflexota bacterium
GTTGGATGAGAAACGGGGGTTTTGGGGCTGGTTGCGTCACATGCGTTACAGAAACAGCGCTCTGACAGGTGGTTTACTCAGTCATCCAGCGGGGGAACCCGCGGGAGACCCGCCAAGGACAACGGGGTCGGCGGCGGGGGGATCCAGCGAAGGACGTGAAAGGGCCAGCGGGCGATGACTACCGAGATGGCAGCGGACACGGTTCGGGCGATGGCGACCGGGATTGCCGACGAGTTGGGGCTGGATGACGTGGTGTGGGCCGAGAAGGAGCTGGGCGAGGAGCGACCGGTGGCGCGCACCCGCCAGTCGAACCGGACGACGGTGGAGCCGTCGACGGGCGGCGAGACGGCCGGGGACCCGGTGCGGCGGTATCTGAACGAGATTGGGCGGATTCCGCTGCTCTCCGCGCAGGACGAAGTGCGGCTGGCGAAGGCGATCGAGCGCGGCGACGAGGCGGCGCGTCAGCAGATGATCAACGCGAACCTGCGGTTGGTGGTGAGCGTGGCGAAGAAGTACACAGGCCACGATGTGCCGCTGCTGGACCTGGTGCAGGAGGGCAACAGCGGGCTGATGCGGGCGGTGGAGAAGTTTGACTGGCGGCGCGGGTACAAGTTCAGCACGTACGCGACGTGGTGGATCCGGCAGTCGATCACGCGGGCGATCGCGGAGCAGAGCCGGACGATCCGGCTGCCGGTGCATACGCACGACCGGCTGGCGAAGGCCTCGCGGGTGCGGCGCGACATGCAACTGATGCTGGGTCGGGAGCCGACAGACCGGGAGATTGCAGACGAACTGGGATTCAGCGTGGAGCAGATGGCGGCGCTGAACCGGATTTCGCGCGCGCCGATGTCGCTGGACGCGCCGGTTGGTGAGGACGGGGCGACGGCGGTTGGCGACCTGGTTCCGGACGAGGACGCCGAGGAGCCGCTGGAGCAGATTGCCGACAGCATGCTGACGGAGCACCTGGCGGAGGCGATGGACCAGCTGGAGCCGCGTGAGCAGGAGGTTCTGCGGCTGCGCTATGGCCTGGGTACCGGGACGCCGCTGACGCTGGAGGAGATTGGGCAGCAGTTCGGGCGGACGCGGGAGCGCATCCGGCAGATCGAGTCGATGGCGCTGCGCAAGCTGCGGCGGCCGAGCATGGCGGGGCATTTGAAGGCGTTTATGGCGTAGGGATCGATAAGCCAGAGGCAGACTCGGGGGCTCGTGGGAGAATCACGGGCCCCTGAGCGTTTCTGGAGGTGCGTGCTGGCTGTTCCGTTGGTCTGGTCGGATGGGCACGCGGGGCATGCGCCGGTGTTGCAGACGGTGGATGGGCAGGTGTATGACCATCCGGAGACGCCGGCGCGGCCGGGGCTGATCCGGGAGGCGCTGGAGGCGGCGGGGCTGGTGCGGTTGGTGGCGCCGACGGGGTATGACGACAGGCTGCTGGACGCGGTGCATGAGCCGAAGTACCGGGCGTTCATCCGGGATACGTGCGCCGAACTGGGGCCCGAGGAAATCGTGACGCCGGTTGGGGTGTCGATGGATCCCGGGGTGTTGGAGCGGTCGGATCCGGCGGAGCGGGCGGCGTTCTATTCGTTTGGGCAGGACGCGCCGTTGATGCAGGCGACGTATGGGGCGGCGCGCGAGGCGGTGGACGTGGCGCTGACGGGGGCGGACCTGTTGCGGGAGGGCGCCGAGGACGTGTTTGCGCTGTGCCGGCCGCCGGGGCATCACGCGGAGCACGACCGGATGGGCGGGTTCTGCTACTTCAACAACGCGGTGGTGGCGGCGAACCTGCTGAGCAGCGACGGGCGGGTGGCGATTTTGGACGTGGACTATCACCACGGGAACGGGTCGCAGCACCTGACGTATGCGCGGGACGACATCCTGTACGTGTCGCTGCACGCGGATCCGCGGTTTGCGTATCCGGGATTCTCGGGTCATGCGAACGAGCGAGGGCGAGGCGCGGGCGAGGGGTTCAACCTGAATCTTCCGCTGCCGCCGCACATGCAGATCGACGCGTACCTGGATGAGCTGGACCGGGGATGCGCGGCGATTGCGGCGTTCGATCCGCAGGCGCTGGTGGTGTCGCTGGGGTTTGACACGCACCGGGAGGATCCGATCGCCGTACTGGGGCTGTACAGCGAGGACTTTGGACGGGTGGCGGAGCGGATTGCCAGCCTGGGGAGACCGCGGCTGCACGTGCTGGAGGGCGGGTACGCGCTGGAACGGCTGGGCGAGTCGGCCGTGGCGTATGTGCAGGGGCTGCCGGGCGGGAGCAACGACGAGTAGGCGAAGGGGCGGTCTGATCGGGCCGACGCGAGCCTGACACAGCTAGAATTGTTCATCTTGGTCCGGCAGTTTCAGCCGTGGTTCGTATCGATGCGATACGGGCGGGAGCCGCAGTTGCCAGCCGGCTAGCTCCAGGGAGACACGGATGTCGCTGAGCATCTACCT
>WTFW01000068.1 GCA_011523785.1 Chloroflexota bacterium
GTGCGAGAGCTGAACCCGCAGATCCTCAACGCCAAGGGTTCGCTCTTCCTTACCAGTCCCAGCTTCTGCCACTATACGCTCACGAGCGCCGAGATGGATTGGCGTGCGAGCGATGTCTTGTCTGGGGTCGCGGCCGGCGATCTGACCCTCATGATCGACCGCGAAGTCTCGCTGGCAGACGCTGCCGACGCGCACATCGCCCTCCAGGGCCGTGAAACCAGCGGCAAGGTGCTCCTGATTCCCTGAGCGCCGAACCGCCGGGCGCCGACGCCGACCTGCAACGCCGGGTCGAGTTCCTGCTGGAGCTCGACAAAGCCAAGGGCGTGTTGCGCCGCAACCTCATCACGGCTGAGGAGCGTCGCGAGAACGACGCCGAGCACGGCTGGCACGTCACCATGTTTGCCTTGGTTCTGGCCGACTACGCCCCGCCGGATACCGATATCTCTCGCGTCATTGCCATGCTGCTGGTGCATGACATCGTGGAGATCGATGCCGGTGATGCCTTCGTCTACGACGAGGAAGCCAAGGCGCAGCAGCCCGCGCGCGAGCGTGCCGCCGCAGACCGCCTATATGGCCTCCTCCCGCCTGGCCAGGGACGTAACCTCCGGAGCCTCTGGGAGGAGTTCGAAGCCCGTCACACCCCCGAGGCCCGGTTCGCCGCGGCCCTCGACCGTCTCCAGCCCCTGCTCCTCAACTTCCACACCCAGGGCCGGGCCTGGCGCCAGCACGGCGTCACCCGCGACCAGGTCCTCACCGTCAACGCCCACATCGCCCACGGCTCCGCGACTCTGTGGACCTTTGCTCGCAACCTGATCAACGAAGCCGTACGGCTGGGCTATCTGGACCCCTAGGTTCCGAGGGCGCAATCGCGCTCTTGTGCCGGGAGCTTGGCGAAGAGACCGCCAGACCGCAGTGCGGCACGGATCAATGGTCGACTAGCGTGCGGTGTTCGTCGCTCTACGTGCCCAAGCCAAATAGCCGCGCCGCATTTCCCCCGTAAATCTTCGCCCGCTCCTCCTCACTCACCGGCAAGTCGTCCACGATTGCACTGATCACGTCCGGCTCCACCCAGGGGTGGTCGCTGGCGAACATCAGTTGGTCCGGGCCAACCATCTCAAGTCCATAGCGCACCGCCGCCGGCCAGGGCGAAACCGTGTCGAACCAGATCTGCCGCAAGTATTCGCTGGGCGGCCTGGTCAGGTTCTCCGCGCCGCGCTTCAGCACCATCGTCTGGTGGTCCAGCCGGCCGATCAGGTACGGCAGCGCGCCACCGACGTGCGGGCACACGATTGTCAGATCCGGATAGCGGTCCATGAGCCCGCTCACGATGATGCGAGCCAGCGCGATCGTCGTGTCGAACATCAGGCCCAGCGCGCCGGTCAGGTTCCGGCCTTCCACCTGGTCGATGGTCACGGGACAGGCCGGGTGCAGATAGAGCGGAATGCCCAGTTCCTCGGCCCGCCCGAACAGCCACTCAAACTCCGGCTCGTCCGGGTGCCGTCCGTCCAGGTTGGCGTAGAGCAGCACGCCCCGCATGTCCAGGTCGTGCACGGCTCGGTCCAGCTCCTCGCGTGCGGCCGCCTCTTGATAAAGCGGAAGTACGCACAGCCCGGCAAAGCGTCCGGGATACGCCCGCGTCTGCTCGGCGATGTAGTCATTGAACAGCCGCGCCACCATCGGCCCGTCGTTCCCAAAGCGCTCAGGTCCTGGATCGTTTGGCGACAGCACCGTCAGGTCGATCCCCGCCGCATCCATCGTCCGCACCTTGGCGTTCATATCCGAGTGCCCCGGCATGGCCGTCCGCCGCCACTTCCCGGTATCGATGAATAGCGTGTCGCCGTCCCGGAACGCCAGCGGTTCCCCGTCACGGGTGAGCAGGTAGTCCAGGAAGGGTTCGGGCCAGATATGGCTCTGGGTGTCGATTCGCATTCGGACCTGTGCGTCTGTCCGCGGTCGTCGCGCAACCGCGGGGGCGCTCAGCGGAGCACTGCCTCCGGTGAGCTGATCGAGTGTTGCCGATTATGCGCGTTTGCCTGTCCCGGCACGGACCGGCAGGATTCGGAAGCCGCCAGCGCCCGAGGCCTGACGATGGATCCGAGTTTGCTCGAATCGGTCGTGAATCGACCCGTGTTTGACCTCGGCACGCCCTACAACATGGGCATGCCGGTGCATCCGTCGCATCCGCCCTATGTGTTCACCCTGCAGCGGCGCCACGGCGACACCATGCGCCCCGGCGGCCTTGGCTCGGCCAACGAGCTGATCGTCATGTGCGGCCATACCGGCACGCATCTCGACGCGCTTGCCCACTTCGCGCGCGACGGAATCATGTGCGGCGGCCTCGAAGCGGCCGAGGTCCAAAGCGGCGGCCGCGGCATGACCGAGCATGGTATCGAGCGCGTACCCCCCATCGTGCGCCGCGGCGTCCTGCTGGATGTGGCTGGCGCCGAGGGCGTCGACATCCTGCCCAACGACTTCGCCATCACCGCCGATGTCGCCCAGGCGGTCGCCCGCGAGCATGGCGTCGAAATCCGCAAGGACGACGCCTTCCTGGTGCGCACCGGCCTCATGCAACGCTGGAACGACCCGGCCTTTCTGGACCTCGAAAATGGCCAGCCCGGCATCGCCGCCGACTGCGCCGAATGGCTGGCCGAGACCGGCGTCTACCTTGGCGGCGCGGACACCATGACCTTCGAGTTCATCCCCGCCGGCGATGAACGCCTCCCCGTGCACGGCATTTTTCTTGTGGACCACGGCATCCACATCCTCGAGAACGCTGATCTCGAGTCCCTCGCCGCCGCCGGCGTCTACGAGTTCCTCTTCGTCATGTCCCCGCTCAAGATCGTCGGCGCCACCGCCTCGCCGGTCCGCCCAATCGCCATCGCCTAGATCGGGCAATTGACCCACCAACCTCGGAGCCGCCGATGAAAGCCGCATACCTCGAATCAGCCCTCCAGGTCCACACCCGCGACGTGCCGCTGCCCGATCCCGGTCCCGGCGAAGTCCTCATCCGCGTCCGCTCGGTCGGCGTCTGCGCCTCGGATGTTCACTACTACGAGCATGGCCGCATCGGCCGCTACGTCGTCCGTGAGCCGCTCATCCTCGGCCATGAGCCCGCTGGTGAGGTCGTCGGGCTCGGATCCGGCGTCGATTCCCTCGCCGTGGGAGACCGCGTTTCCATCGAACCCGGCGTTCCCTGCCGCGCCTGTATGCACTGCCGAACCGGCCACTACAACCTGTGCGACGACGTCGTCTTCATGGCTACGCCACCCGTCCACGGCGCCTTTGTCGAGTACGTTGCCCACCCCGCGGATTTCGCCTACCGCATCCCCGAGCACGTCTCTTACGACGAGGCTGCCCTCATCGAGCCGCTCTCGGTCGGCCTGTTCGCTGCTCGTCGTGGTCAGGCCCGCCTGGGCGACCGCGCCGCCATCCTCGGCGCGGGCCCGATCGGCCTCATGACCCTGTTGGCCCTCCAAAGTCAGGGCATTCGCGACGTCACACTGGTCGACGTTGAACCCTTCCGCCTCCAGAAAGCTCTCGATCTCGGCGCCACCGACGCCATCGACGCCAGTGCCGAAGACGTCGGCCAGACCCGCGCCACCCAGTTCGACCTCGTCTTTGAAACCGCCGGAGACTCCACCACCCTCACCCAGACCACCCGCATCGCCCGCCGTGGCGGCCGTGTCGTGCTGGTGGGTATGACGGACGCTGACCTGACTCCCATCGATACCAACGAACTTGTTGACAAGGCCCTCGACGTTGCCGGCGTCTTCCGCTACGCCAACACCTGGCCGCTCGCCGTCGACTTGCTGTTCCGCGGTGCGGTGGACCTCAAGCCCCTCATCACCGCGCACTACCCGCTGGAGGCCGCCGGCCAGGCCCTTGAGAGCGCCCGCACCCGCAAGGACGCCAACATCAAGGTCATGGTTACGCCGTAGCTGTGTTGCCGGCCCCGCGGCTTCGGTACTAACGTGACCCCGCCGGAGAGCTGTGACTCAGAGTTTCGACCATGCCCCGCGCCGAAGGCTCAACCACGTTCGCGACTGGCGATCGCGCACCGGACTTTGATGTTCCCGTGGCCGGAACCGACGAACGTGTCACCCTGCAGGACTTTGCCGGTCGCTGGCTGTGCCTGGTTTTCCTGCGACACACCTGGTGACTGAGCTGCCAGGGCTACCTGGCGCGGCTCGAGGTCGAGCTGGACGAGTGGACGCGAAGGGGTGCTGCGGTCGCCGGCGTCTTCCCCCAGGGGTATGACGCCGTCTCGGGGTTTGCCACGCGTGAGGAGATTCCGTTTCCCATCTTGGCCGATCCCGATCGCCAGATGACCCGCGACTACGGCGTGTACGTCCGGTTCCGCTACGACTCCTGGAACACCGCGCGGCCATCCGTATTCCTTATCGATCCGGCCGGCATGGTGCGCAAGCTCTGGGTCGGCAGTCACCAGCTCGACTGGCCGGTAACCGCGGACTTCTGGGAGGTCATTGACCGGCACGACGGGAAGATCGACTAGCGATCGCCTAGACTTGACGCGTGACGCCAGGATCGACCGAGCGCCACGCGCGGCGGCAGGGTGGACCGCTGGCAACGGAGAACCACCATGACCGCAGGCGAGACCAGCGCCGGCACGGGACTTGAAGCTTCGCGACTCGGCCACCGCATGAGCCGGCTCGAAGGCGCCTACGAACACCTCGCGACCAAGGCCGACCTCAAGGACCTTGAGCTGCGACTCACGCTGCGCATGCTCAGCATCGTCGGAGCCGCCACCGGCCTCATCATCGCCGTCGATCGGCTCTGGTCCTAAGCAGTCCGCGCCTTAGTCGACGGCTGCCCTGAGCAACTCGGCCAGATGCATTGGCCGACCCGCCCCGGGCACTGCCGGCCCCTCGTTCAGGTGCATCAGGCACCCGGGGTTGTCCGCGCACACCGTCTCCGCACCCGTTGCGGCGAAGGCCTCCAGCTTGCGGGCGCGCATGCGTCGCGCGACCTCGGGGTGATCGAAGGAGAAGGAGCCGCCGAAGCCGCAGCATTCGCCTGAGGGCGGGGCTTCGACGACCGTGTAGCCGGCGTCGGTCAGCAGTTCGCGCGTCTCAGGTCCCAGCCCCAGGCCGTGCTTTGACTGGCAGGCGTCGTGGATCGTCACGACGCCGCGTGCCCGTCCCAGCATCTCGTCGGGAATCCCTCGCTCCGCCACATAGCTTGTGAAGTCCCGCACCTTGGCGGCCGCCGCCCGGGCACGCTCGGCCCAGGCCGGATCGTCCTCCGACAACCGCGCGTAGTCATGCAGCATCGCCCCGGCGCAGCTGGTTGACGTGCTCACCACCGCGTCTACCTCAAGCCGTTCAATGGCTTCGACCGTCTGCCGCATCATCCGGGTCGCTTCATCCTTGTATCCCGCGTTGATCGCCGGCAGCCCGCAGCACGATGGAAACTGCACGGGCTCCACGCCAACCCCCAGCGCCTCCAAGACCGTCACCGCAGCCTCGCCGGTCTCCGGCGATAGCCAGTCCGTCAGGCAACCGGGGAAGTACGCCACCCGCGTCGTCGATTTGGAACCCTTGGTCGTCAGTTCACCCAACCGGTCCCGGAACGGGCGCCGCTGCACGTTCGGCACCGGCCGCCGCTTTAGCGGCGAGCCAGGCAGCCGCCGTCCCAACGCCTGCAACCACGGACTGGTCGCGGCCAGCCGCGCCCCGCGTTCCAGCAGTCGTTCGTCCGCCAGCGCACCCAGGGCGCGTTTCTTGACGGCGCTGCCGGAACTCCCGCTGGCCACCGCCTGCTCGCGAACGTCCAGGATCAACTGCTGAATCGGAATTCCCGCCGGGCACACGCTCGCGCACGCTCCGCAGCCGGCGCAGAGCGACTGCGGACCTTCCACATGCTCGAGCCCATGGTGATAGGGCGTCACCAGCAGCCCGATGGGCCCTGTGTAGATGTGCCCCATCGCGTGTCCGCCCACCTGCTGGTAGACGGGGCAGACGTTCGAGCAGGCCCCGCAGCGCACGCACTGCAAGGCAGACCGCATCCGCGGATCGGTGCGGATAGCCTCCCGCCCGTTGTCCAGCAGCACGATGTGCACGTGCCGAGGCCCGTGCACGCCCATCGACAGCGAAAGCTCGATGTCCGCGCTTCGGCTGGGGCCCGAAATGAACGAGACGTACGTCGAAATCGGCTGGCCGGTCGCGCTTCTCGGCAGGCTCTCCAGCATCGTGGTGGCGTCGGCCAGCGTGGGCACCAGCTTGTCGATGCCGGCGATCACGATGTGCACCGGCGGTAGCGCGCTCGCCAGCCGCGTGTTGCCTTCGTTGCACACCAGCATCACGGTCCCCGTCGCGGCTACCAGCGCGTTCGCACCCGTGATGCCCGCGCCGGCCTCGATGAAGCGGCTGCGCAGGTGGCGGGCCGCCGCGCCCACCAGCACGTCGGGATCCGGCGGCAGGTCTTCGCCGGTGGCCCGGCTGATCAGTTCGGCCGCGCGCTCGCGGACGATGTGCAGGGCGGGCGCGACGATGTGGGACGGGCGCTCCCCCGCCACTTGCACCAGGAACTCGCCGAGGTCGGTTTCGACGACCTCGACGCCGTCGTCCTCAAGGGCGGCGTTGAGCTGGATCTCCTCGGTGGCCATCGACTTGCTCTTGACCACCATCTGGACCTGGTGGTCGTGCAGCACCTGCAGCGCCGTCGCCACCGCGCCCGCGGCGTCGGTGGGACCGTGGACGACGGTCCCGACCGCCTCGGCGGCGGCCGTGAACTCCTCGACGAGCTCCGGCATGCGGTCCAGCGCGGCCTGGCGGCGGCCGCCCAGGTCGGCCTGGCTTCCTTCGAAGTCGCGAGCGCTGAAAGCCGCGTTGCGCCGCTCGCTCAGCTGCGGCAGCGAGCGTCCCAACGCCACCGGCAGCGACTCCGATTCCAGCGCCTCGCGCAGCCGCTCCCTGAATGGCGGAATCGTGTGGCCCGCCACGCCCGCCGCCATCAGCGCGTCATCGCTTGTGGACCAGGGTCCGACCCACCGCGTCTACCAGGGCATGCGGTGGTAGTCGGTCAGGTGCACCTCGCGGCCGGTAATGCTGGACGTCTCGGCGGCCTGCAGGACCTCGATGATGTGGCGGCCGTACTCGCTGCTGGTCTGCGGTCGCATCCCCATCTCGATCGACTGCGCGAAGTGCCGGTACTGCTCGCAGAATCCGTGCCTGCCGTCGTGTTCCACCTCGCGCCACTCGTTCTTCTGGCCGACGCGCACCGATCCGCGGATGGTGTACTGGATTTCGCCCAGCGCGCAGTGCGCCTCGATTCCGTCGGTGGCGCAGCCGTTGACGCTGCCCACCACCACCAGGAGGCCGGGAACGCCGTTGGCGTACTGCACGAACGCCGTGGTCACATCGTCGGCGCCCTGGTAGTGCATGGAGGTGCTCTGCTTGGCCTTCACGGCCACGGCCCTCGACCCAATGCAGTGGGTCAGCCAGTCCACGGCGTGGACGCCGTTGCCCATCCACATGCCGCCACCCATCCAGCGGGTGCGGTACTGGTAGCGGCGCCCGCCGTAGCCCCAGTTCTTGTTGAAGCGCGAGAGCGCCGTGACCACCGGGCCGAGCTCGTTGGAGTCCAGGATTTCCCGCGCCTTGCGCGTCGCCGGGTGGAAGCGGCCGGTCAGCCCGATTTGCAGGATCTTGCCGGAGGCCTGCTCGGCTTCGATCATGCGGTCGCATTCCTCCAGCGTGTTGGCCATCGGCTTTTCGACCAGGACGTGTCGGCCGGCGTTGAGCGCGTCGATGGTCAGGTCGGCGTGCAGGTGGTGGCCCAGGATGATGGCCACGGCGTCCACGTTGGGGTCTTCCAGCAGCTTGTGGTGGTTGGGGTAGACCGCTGGGATTTCCCACTCCTTGCGGTGCGACTCCCGCAGCTCTTCCACCAGGTCGGCCGCGGCCACGCAGCGCGCGAACCCCTCGTCCTCGGCGATCTGCAGCGCGGTGAGGTGCGATTTCGCGATTCCGCCCAGTCCGATCACTCCGATACCTAGCATCAAGCCCTCCGAAATGCGTAACAACTGCCCTGGCCGACCATGGTGCCAGCGCGCCGCGCAGTCGGCATCCCGCGGCGGCGAATGGGGCTGCGTAATGGGCGCCGTCGTGCGCGTAAGAGTTTTTTCCAAAAAACTCTTGAGCTGCGGCGGGGCACGTTTGGGCGGCGTGGACTGGAGGCCGATGATCGGCGGCCTGGAGCCATGCGAGCGGCACGCCGCCGGGCGAGGTCACGGCGGCGCATCGGTCGACAGGATCAGGACGAACGGCGGGATCGGCAGGCATCCGGGAATGGGGTTGTGGAGACATCGGGAATAGTGTACACTGAGCGAGCACGAATGGCAAGCACACACCCGTCTTGCAGTCGGCGAGGTCTGCGAACGGGGGTGGCGTCCAGGCTTCAACTCCCGCGACGACGAGCCGGCACCAATCAGCCCATAGGGGCAGGACAGCTCCGCCGATGCGTCCGGTCAGGGGGTGGTGGCGGCCGTTCCTTCTGGGGAACGCCGGCAACTCAGCCGCAGCACCAGGTAGGCGGCCGCGGCCGATGCCAGCGATCCGGCGAGGATTCCCAGCCGGTCGCCGGCAAAGTAGTCGCCGCTGCCGTGCTCGAAGGCGAGGCCGGCGATGAACAGGCTCATGGTGAAGCCGATTCCGCAGGCAAAGGCGACGCCGGCAATCTGCGCCCAGGTCACGCCGCGCGGCAGGGTCGCCAGGCCGAGGGCGGTGGCAACGGCGACAAAGCCAAGGATGCCGACCGGTTTGCCAAGGAAGAGCCCGGCGGCAACGCCTACCGTCACGGGATGCAGGAGCTCGTCCAGGCCGATTCCGGATAGCGCCAGTCCGGCGTTCGCGAAGGCGAAGACCGGCAGGATGACGAACGCCACGGGCGCGTGCAGATCGTGCTCCAGCTTTCGCAGCGGCGACTCGCCCCGCGGGTCGCGAATGGGAATGCAGAATGCGATCAAGACTCCGGCCAACGTGGCGTGCACCCCCGACTTCAGCACGGCGACCCACAGCACGATGCCGACGAGAACATAGGCCGTCACGCGGGTCACGCCCAGCCGGTTGAATACGACCCCCGCCACCAGCGCCGTGGCGCCAACCAGGAGCGCCGGAACGGCCAGGTCACCAGAATAGAAGATCGCGATGATCACGATCGCCGCCAGGTCGTCGAAGATTGCCAGGGTGAGCAGGAAGGTTTTGAGCGGCGTCGGAATCCGGCGGCCAAAGACGCTCAACAGCCCCAGGGCGAAGGCGATGTCCGTGGCGACCGGGACGCCCCAGCCATCCAGCGCGATGGGGTCCTGCCAGTTAAGGGCGATGTAGATGGCCGCCGGCACCAGCATGCCGCCGAGGGCGCCGAATCCGGGCAGCGCGATGGCGCGCACGGACGAGAGCTCGCCTTCCAGGATTTCGCGCTTGACCTCCAGGCCGATCAGGAAGAAGAAGAGGGCCATGAGGCCGTCGTTGATCCACAGCAGCAGCGGCTTGTTGATGACGAGGTCCGCAACCTGTACAGCAACGACGGTGTCCAGCAGCGACGCATAGACGCCCGACAGCGGTGAGTTGGCGGCGACCATGGCGACCACCGCCGCCCCGAACAGCAGGATCCCGCCGGCGGATTCCAGCTTGATGAAGTCGCGGATCGTAAAGGCGGGTCCGCCGGACGTTGCGTTCGATTCCGCGGATGCGTGGACTGTCAAGTTGTGTCCCTGGGGAGTTTCCGTCTCCGGCGAGCTTAGCCTCCGGCGCCTCGTGCGGCCTGGCCTGCCTCCCGCGCGCACGGGCAGGCCGACTGATCACCATCTGGCGTGAGGGGCCGCTGCGCCCGCCGTGTTGGGTCGCCAAATCGCTGCGTCTGGACAGTTGCCGTCGCTGTGCGTGAACGCGCGCCGTCCATACGGGCCCGTTGCGAAATCCGAGTCTTGTGTGGCCTGCGGAAAGACTTGCGCGGCGCCCGCTTGTCACAATTGACCTGCCTTTCGGCGTGCGAGTGGCGAGAAACAGCGAGCGCAACAAGAGATGGCTGGTTGGTATGGGTATGCGAGTTCCCAGAACGCGGAGTCGCCTGAGGATTCGGCGTATAGCCGCGTAACCAACCCCGAGCGCTTTCGGCCGTTGCATGCGGCAATGCTGGAGATCCTGGGCCGGCTGGAGAGCGACTTCGAGGTCGAGCGCAGCGAGGGGCATGGCCTGGACGCGGAACTGGAGCGGGGACTGGAGCCTGCGCGTCCGCATGTGCGGCTCACGCCCAGGGATCCCGAGGCCGCCCCAATTGCCGTGGTGTTCTCGACGTTTCCGGGTCTGAATGTCCGGTTTGGGAGGTGGTTCAGCGAGCCATTCCCGAGTTGTGGCTGCGACGCGTGCGATGAGTCGGCCGAAGGCGAGATCGAACGGCTGAAGGAGATGGTGGATGACGTCGTCGCCGGGAGGTTTTGCGAGTCGATCCGACGTCCCCTGATTTCGTTCCGGGGGACGGGTTGGAGGGAAACGAAGTTCTGGTCGTCTGTTGGGAGACGCACGAACAGATCCCGCGTTGACGGGGACCGTGCGCGGGAACTGACCGGTGGTGGTCGTCGGCTGGACCTGAACTGGAAGCCGTGGCGGCGGAGACGGACTATCAGGAAAGACCGGCGGGTCTGAGAGCGGCCCACTCGGCAGGCTCTAGGAAAGCGCGACGCGATGGTGCGCGGAAGACGGGCGGGTCTCAGACGCCGCCCCTACGAAGAGCCGGAGGGGGCGTGCGACCGATGTGGGCGGCGGGGATAATCGTTTGGACTGGAAGGAGTCGAGCGATGGCTATGGTCAACCCGCCGCATCCGGGCGGAATTGTCAAGAGTGAGTGCCTGGAGCCGCTTGGGCTTTCTGTCAGCAAGGCCGCTGAAGGATTGGGCGTGAGCCGGCAGGCGCTGTCGGAGCTGGTGAACGAGAAGTCCGCGGTGTCGGCGGAGATGGCGATTCGGTTGTCGAAGGCCTTTGGGTCGAGTCCCGAGACGTGGTTGGGGATGCAGATGGCGTATGACCTCTGGGAGGCGCGGGAACGGGCGGATGAATTCCAGGTGAGACGGCTCGCGCCGGCGTCTGTGAGAACTGATCTGTAGCGAGGACTCGCTCAGAGTTCGACGCCGCGTCAGACTCGGACTGAGGTGACGGCGCCGACAGCGGTAAGTCGAACGACCCCGACTGGCCGAGGCACATCCTGGAATTAGAGGTCGTGGAGAGTCGGAGGCTTCGTGGCGAGCAGGCTTCTGCCTAAATGTGCCGGGGATTCGCCGACCGCGTTCCGACCAGTCGCGACGGCAATCCGTGGTTCGGTATGGGCTGGATGGGACCAGGAACGGATGGGCTGCCTAGCCTGACGTCAGAGGGTGAACTGATCCAGCGGATTGTGCTTCCGGAACCTAGCGCGAACCTGTATTTCGGCGGGACCAAGAGGAACCGGCTGCTTATGACTAGGAGCCGGTCGCTGTAATTCTTATTCGTGGAGGCGGTTGCGACACAGTGCCCTTTGTAGTCGCGTCTGTCTTGAAGCGGGACGCCGTCGACGTCGCGCGGGATGACATGAATTATGGATCCTATTTGCCTAACCTGCCGGCATGTGTGGCTCGAGCCGAAACGAAGTTGGTACTGTGTGCTCTGACTTCGGAGACTATCGAGTTCAACGTCGTGGCGTTGACGAATGACGGATAGCCAGTTCTGATTGATCAGGATCAATAGAAAGGTAGTCCCGCATGTCGAAGCCTGACGTATTCATCATAGAGTCCCTCGCGTTTGCGGACGAGAACGAAGAGTTCTTTGAAGGCCGAATTCTGTCCGAGATTCTCCGAATGATCGGCAAGAGTCCCATTTACTACTACGTACGAACGTACCAGGAATTGGATGCCGTACTGAACAGGTTCGGAGAGAGTCAATATCGATACCTACACTTGTCGTGTCACGGGGACCAAGATTCCATAGACACAACACTTGATGAGGCCATACGGTTTCAAGAACTCGGTAGAATATTAAACCCACATCTCAAATCTCGTAGACTGTTCGTATCTTCGTGCGAAGTCGTCAACGAACAACTCGCTGAAGTCGTCATGCCTTCCGGTTGCCGTTCAATCGCCGGACCTACAGAGGAAGTCAGATTCGCAGAGGCCGCCGTATTGTGGACATCGTTTTACCACTTGGCTTTCTTGCAGGACCATAGACGGTGGAAAGGGGAGAAGCTCAGGGGTATTCTTGGTGACCTATCTATATTATTAGAAATTAAACTTTCCTACTATTGGCGAAGTCGAAGTTCATTGCGAGGTTACAAATGGGAAATCTTTGGCAGCGATTGAATCGCAAATAGCAGGCAAGACGACCTAAGGCCACACTTCATCTGAGACTGGAACTTGATTAGCCAGATTGCCTGACCCAGACGGAGGACGGGTCTGCTCCGAAGTGTTTCAGCAGTTTCGAGGCCTCTGACCTCGACGACGCAGCGCTTCGATGGGCTTCCATAGATAGCGGGGAACTCGGAACTGCCACCGGGCTGCGGAACGGGGTCCCATCCGGATGGCGCGGGCCCGTATTTAATACATAGCGCTTGGCACTGCTGGACACTGGAACCGTATTCTCAGTGAGTTTTCTGCTTGACCATAGCCATTGAGCCACGCGAAGCAGGATGTCGTACCACTTCTCGATATCGTGCACATCGCCGTTAGGAAGTCTTATGTGCGATGGCGGGGGTGTTTTAGATGGCGGATCATACTTCGATAGGGGCACCCATGGTGGTTTCGGAATCTCATCGATTGGCGGCGGTGGTGGTGGAAGTGGTGGATCAGATTGAATTCCTACGATAGGAGGATTCGCGACCATCGGCTGACCACTGGACAAGTTTGGCCGCCAGAGAAGCAGTAGTTTCAGGGCGCATTCAGCGGGAGAGAGATCCGAAATCGTTAAGTCTAGCCGACGCCGCTCATCTAATCCTAGTGGCTTGGGACTGAAGACTTCGTATAGTTCCCAATGATTGCCGTCGGTGAGTCCGGCAAACTGGATTCCCCCAACGTTGCAATAGTTCAGCATCTGCGATCGATGCTTCTCCAAGGATTCACCTAGTCTCTTGGCCTCGATACAGGCAACCGGTTTGGGATCAGGTCCTAAGAGCGCATAGTCCGCTTTGCCATCGGCGACGCGATATTCCGCCCTAACCAGCGCAGGATCTGCGGTATTCCATCCCAAGGCGCTGAGCATAGGGTCTACTATCGCCATGCGCGTTCTTGTTTCGTTTTCCCTTAACTCTGCGCCGTACTTTTCCATGCGTTCCTGAAGACTCGAAATCACATCGACAAGATCGTCAAGTGCCATGTTGCTCCGCTGTCCATTCCGCAACAGTTGGGAACTAGTCGAGCGCCAAGGATAACCCATTCGACTGGCTGAGTTCTTAGGGCCCCAGACGATGCAGAGAGTCCGATGTGTAAAGGCACTCATCTGCTTCCAGATCTGAACTGGCATCTTCCGAAGACCCCTGGATGGCATTAGACCAGACCGAGCGCCGAGTCCTTCTCCTTGATGAGGCACGCAGATGGCCGAGGACGGCAGTCGGGCTGCAGAGACGCCGCGGGCAAGCGGCCCAAGGTCGCGCTCACCGCCTGCCTGCGCAAACTCCTCATCCTCTGCAACGCGCTGTGCAAACACGAGACCCGGTGGGATCCCACCAGGGCCACCTAGGACTTGCCCGCTCGACACAGTTGCTACGAAAGATCGAAACGTCCGAAGGACAGAAGTCGAGCCGTTGTGTGGTAGTCGCAGGTCTTATGGGGTTCGGGACGGTGACTGTTCTACGGGAGGCGGATTGCGGGCGGTGCTGGCTTATCGTCGCCGGAGGGGCTGGGTGTTGGTGCAGGGTTGGTCGGAGGCGAATTGGGTGCAGCCGAGGAACCGGCCGGAGTGGCCCCGGCGGATGACCATGACGCCGGCGCGGCAGGAC
>WTFW01000145.1 GCA_011523785.1 Chloroflexota bacterium
CCCGAGGATCCCTGCGCCCTGGGCCTGGTTGATCGCCTGGCCGAGGGACCGAAGGCGCGGATGCCGGCCTCGGCCGCCGCCACTCGCCTCGAATCCAGCAAGGCCTGGACCACCGAGCTTCTCGACCGCGCCGGCGTCCCCATCCCGGACTCCGCCACGTTTGAAGCGCCAGGCGATGCCCACGACTACGTCGACGACTCCGTTGAGCCCCTCGTCGTCAAGGCCGACGGCCTCGCCCTCGGCAAGGGCGTCCTCGTCTGCCACACGCCGGACGAAGCCCACGCCGCCATCGACGCCATCATGGTCGAACGCCAGTTCGGCGACGCCGGCGCGTCCGTCGTCATCCAGGAGCGCTGCTACGGCCCGGAACTCTCGGTCTTCGCCATCTGCGCCGGCGTCAGCTTCCGGATCATCGGCTCCGCCCGCGACTACAAGCGCGCCTACGACGACGACCGCGGTCTGAACACCGGCGGCGTCGGCGCCTATTCCCCGGTGGCGGACGCCGACGAGGCGCTCCTCCAGGACGTCGCCGACCGCATCATCGGCCCAACCCTGCAAGCCGCCGCGGACGCCGGTTGTCCGTTTACCGGCGTTCTCTACGCCGGTCTCATGCTCACCGAAGACTGTCCCGTCGTCATCGAGTTCAACATCCGCTTCGGCGACCCGGAAGCCCAGGTCATCCTCCCCACCATGCGCGGCGACCTGGTCGAAGCCATGCTCGCGGCAATCGACGGCGACGTCTCCACGATCGACCTAGTCCCAGACGGCAGCGCCGCCGTCTGCGTGGTCCTCGCCTCCGGCGGCTATCCGGGTTCCTACGAGACGGGACGGAAAATCGAAGGTTTGGATGCTCTTCCCCCCGGCGCGTTGGCCTTTCACGCGGGCACCGAGACCCGCGGCGACGGCCTCTACACCACCGGCGGACGAGTTCTTGGAATCGTTGGCACAGGGCCGGACGTTCCGGCAGCGAGGGAAATTGCGTATGCGGCGGTGGATCAAGTGACCTTCCATGACTCCCAGTGGCGAACCGACATCGCCGCCACCGAACTGGCCCCGGTCGGCCAATCGAAAGCGGCGGTGCCTTCATGATTCCCCGCTACTCGCGACCCGAAATGGCCGCCGTCTGGGACCGGCAGATCTACTTCGAAAAGCAGCGCGATGTTGAACTCGCGGCCGTCAACGCCTGGGCCCGCGCCGGCCGCATTCCGGCCGAAGACGCCCGGATGCTGATGAAGGCCTCGTTCACGCTCGAACGCATTGACGAACTGGAAAAGGTCAACGACCACGAAACCAACGCTTTCGTGGACGCCCTGGCCGAATCCGTCGGCCCCGAGTCCCGCTGGCTGCACCTCGGCCTCACCTCCAGCGACGTGCTGGATACCGGCCTGGCCCTGCAACTCGTCGACGCCACCGACCTGCTCGACAAGCGTCTCGAAACTCTCGAGGACGTCCTCACCGACCAGGCGCTCGCGCACAAGCACACCCTCATGATCGGCCGCAGCCACGGCGTCCACGCCGAGCCGATCACCTTCGGCCTCAAGCTCCTCATCTGGCTTGGCGAGGTCCAACGCCACCGCTCCCGGCTGGCCGAAGCTCGCGAGCACATCGCCGTCGGTAAGATTTCCGGCTCCGTGGGCACCCACGCCAATGTCCCGCCGGACGTCGAGGACTGGACCTGCGAGGAGCTCGGCCTGGCCGTCGCGCCCGTCTCCAACCAGATCGTCCAGCGCGACCGTCACGCCCACTTCGTCTGCACGCTGGCCCTCATCGCCAGCTCCCTCGATAAGTTCGCCACCGAGTTGCGCTCGCTCCAGCGAACCGAGATTCGCGAAGCCGAAGAGCCGTTCGAAACCGGTCGCCACGGCTCCTCCTCCATGCCCCACAAGCGCAATCCCTCGCGCCTGGAGCGCGTCTCAGGATTGGCCCGGCTCCTGCGCTCCCACGCGCAGGTCGCGCTCGAAAACGTCACGCTCTGGCACGAGCGCGACATCAGCCATTCCTCGGCCGAGCGCATCATCCTTCCCGACGCCTGCCTCGCCCTTGATTACATGCTCTATATCTTCATCCCGATCGCTCGCGACATGCGCGTCTACACCGACCGCATGGCGGCCAACGTGGACCTCACCGGCGGCCTCATCTACTCCCAGGGCGTGATGCTCGCCATGATCCACGCCGGCATGTCCCGTCAGGACGCCTACGACGTCATGCAGGAACACGCCACCGCGTCCTGGGAAGGTGGCGCCAGCTTCCAGGACGCCGTGCGCGCCGACGCGCGCGTCTCGGCCCTGCTGAGCAAGGAACAACTCGACGCCGCGTTCAGTCCCGCGCCCCATCTGCGCTGGCTCGACACGGCCTACGAACGCATGGGTTTGGAATCCACGCCGGAACCGACGCCGGCGGTAGCACAGGAGGTCACCTCGTAGTGAGCGCAACCATCACCGAAACCGCGCTGTCAGGACTCACCCTGCTCAACCGCGGCAAAGTCCGCGACATTTACGACCTGGACGACCGGCTGTTGATCGTCACCACCGATCGCATCTCGGCCTTCGACCACGTCCTCCCGGATCCGATCCCCGGCAAGGGTGCCGTGCTCACCGGTATGTCCGAGCACTGGTTTGGGCTCACCTCCCACATCGTGCCCAACCACCTCATTACCACCGACGTCGACGAGATGGGGCCTGAGGTCGCTCCGCACCGCGACGCCCTGCGCGGACGCACCATGCTCGTGCACAAGGCCGACCGGATTGACGCCGAGTGCGTCGCCCGCGGCTACATCACCGGCTCCGGCTGGGTCGACTACCAGCGCGACGGCGAGATCTGCGGCATCCCGATCCCGGCCGGCATGCAGGAAGCCGAACCCTTCGATGAAACCCTCTTCACCCCCGCAACCAAGGCCGAAAGCGGCCACGACGAAAACATCGGCTTCGAGGAATTCCGCGCCATCGTCGGCGACGTCGCCGACCAGCTGCGCGACCTCACCATCGCCGTCTACGAGTTCGGCCGCGACTACGCGAAGGAGCGCGGCATCATCCTGGCCGACACCAAGTTCGAGTTCGGTTACGTCAACGGCGAAATCACCCTGATCGACGAGATCATGACCCCCGACTCCTCGCGCTTCTGGGACGTTCGCGAATACCAGGTCGGCATGTCGCCGCCCAGCTTCGACAAGCAGATCGTGCGCAACCACCTGATCGCCACCGGCTGGGATCGCGAACCGCCAATCCCCAGCCTCCCGGCCGAAATCATCGAGCGCACCGCCGCGCGCTACCGCGAAGCCCAGGCGTTGCTCGCTGGATGACGGCCCAGCTCTTCCGCGCGCGGGTGACGGTCCAGCTCAATGCCGGCGTCAATGACCCGCAGGGCCTGACCGTTCGCGGCAGCCTTCACGACCTCGGGTTCGCCGAAGTGCGTGACGTCCGCATCGGCAAGCTCATTAACATCGAGCTTGCGGCGGAAAGCGAGGCCGCCGCCGCCGACCGAACCGAAGCCATGTGCCGCCAGTTGCTGGTCAACCCCGTGATCGAGTCGTTCGCGATCGAAGCCCTCGAGCCCATCGCCAGCGAAGCCCCGCAACCCGCGTGAACGCCGCCGTCGTCGTTTTCCCCGGCAGCAATTGCGACGCCGATACGCTGCACGTCCTCAACAACGTGGCCGGCATGGATGCTCGCTACGCTTGGCACGCCGACTCGGCGCTGGACGACGTGGATCTGGTCGTATTGCCGGGCGGCTTCAGCCACGGCGATTACCTGCGCACCGGCGCCATGGCCGCCCGCGCCCCGATCATGACCGCGGTGCGCGACCACGCCGCCCGCGGGCGTCCCGTCCTCGGCATCTGCAACGGCTTCCAGATCCTTCTGGAAGCCGGCCTGCTCCCCGGCGCCATGCTGCTCAACGACAGCACGGAGTTCCGCTGTGAGTGGACCCACCTCCGCGTGGAGTCCACGCAAACTCCCTGCACGTCCGCGGCCGGCAACGGCCAGGTGCTCCGCCTGCCCATCGCCCACGCCGAGGGCAACTTCGTCATTGACCCTGACGGCCTCGCCCAATTGCATGACCAGGATCGCGTCGTCTTCCGCTACGTCTCCCCTGACGGCAAGCGTTCTGCCGGCGCTAATCCCAACGGAGCCATCGACGATATCGCCGGCATCTGCAGCGCCGGACGCAACGTCGTCGGCATGATGCCCCACCCCGAGCGCGCGTCCGAGGCCGCCCTCGGCGGCGAGGATGGTCGCGCCATCTGGGACTCGCTCCTCGCAGCGGCGGGCGCATGACCCTCACGCCGACGCACGATCCACCCAGCGACGAAGTCCTCCGCGAGGTCGCCCTCACCCGCGACGAGTACCACTTCGCCGCCGACCTCCTGGACCGCCCGCCCAACCCTGTCGAGCTCGGAATCATCGGCGGCATGTGGAGCGAGCACTGCGGCTACAAGCACTCCCGCCCGCTCCTGGGCCGACTTCCCAGCGAGGCCCCGCACGTCCTCATCGGCCCCGGCGAGGAAAACGCCGGCGCCGTGGACATCGGCCACGGCCTCGCCATCGTCATGAAGGTCGAAAGCCACAACCACCCCAGCGCTGTCGAACCCTTCCAGGGCGCCGCCACTGGTGTCGGCGGCATCCTGCGCGACATCTTCACCATGGGCGCGCGCCCCATCGCCCTCTTGGACAGCCTCCGTTTCGGCCCGCTGGACGACCAGCGGGGACGCTACCTGGCCAATGGCATCGTCGGCGGCATCGGCTGGTACGGGAACTGCATGGGCGTCCCCACCGTCGGCGGTGAAGTCCAGGTTTCCGCCTCCTACCGCGGCAACCCGCTCGTCAACGCCATGTGTGTCGGTCTCATCGAGCACTCCCAGCTCACCAGCGCCGCCGCCAGCGGCGCCGGCAACGAGCTCATCCTGGTCGGCGCCGACACCGGCCGCGATGGTATCCACGGCGCAACCTTCGCCTCGGTTGACGACCCGGAGGCCTCGCATCGCGGCGTGGTCCAGGTCGGCAACCCCTTCATGGAAAAGCTGCTGCTTGAGGCCTGCCTCGAAGTCCTCCAGACCTCCGACGCCATCCTGGGCCTCCAGGACCTGGGCGCAACCGGGCTCACCAGTTCGTCGGTCGAGTCCGCCGGTCGCGGCGGAACCGGCGTGGTCCTGCACCTGGAACACGTCGCGCGCCGCGCCTCGGGCATGACGCCCTACGAAGTTATGTTAAGTGAGAGCCAGGAGCGCATGCTCGTCGTCGCCGCCCGCGGCCGCGCCCACGAAGTCCAGCGCGTCTTCACTAAGTGGGGCCTCCACAGCGACGTCATCGGCGAGGTCACCGAGACCGGGCTCCTGGAGGTCAGGGACAACGGCCGATCCGCCGCCACCCTGCCCATCACCATGCTCACCGACGCGCCTACCTACACCTACCCCGTCGAGCGCCCCGCCTATCTTGATGAGGTCGGCTCGCTCGACCTGCAAGACCTTCCCGAACCCGACGACCCAACCTCTGCCTTCCTGCAACTCCTCGCCTCCCCCAACATCGCCAGCCGCCGCCCCATCTACCGCCAGTACGACCACATGGTCGGCGCCAACACCGTCATTGCCCCCGGCGGCGATGCCGCCCTCCTGCGCATCAAGGGCACTCCGATGGCCGTGGCGCTCTCCACCGACGGCAACGGCCGCACCACCTACCTCGACCCCTTCGTCGGCGGCGCCGCCGCCATCGCCGAGTCCGCCCGCAACGTCTCCTGCACCGGAGCGCGGCCCCTCGCCTTCACCAACTGCCTCAACTTCGGCTCCCCCGAACAGTCGGCCGCCTACTACCAGCTGTCCCGGGCCATCGACGGCATGGCCGCCGCAGCCAGCGCCCTGGAAACCCCGGTCATAAGCGGCAACGTCAGCCTCTACAACGAGTCCGGCGGTGAGGCCATTTGGCCCACCCCGGTCGTTGGCATGCTGGGCGTGTTGGACGAAGCCGAATGGCGCTGTGGCATGGGCTTCGCCAACGACGGCGACCAAGTCGCCGTTCTCGGCGCGGGCCGTCCCCGGCTTGACGGCAGCGAATACCTGTCCGTTGCCCACGACCTCGTCGCCGGTCAACCAGAGATCGATCTGGTCGACGAAGTCGCCGTCCAGCGCCTCGTCCGCGAATTGATCGTCGGCCGCCTCCTTTCCTCCGCCCACGACTGCTCCGATGGCGGCCTCGCCGTGGCCCTGGCCGAATCCGCCTTCGCCGGCGGCCTCGGCGTCCAGGCATCCGACCTGCCGACGTCCGGACGCCTGGACGAATCCCTCTTCGGCGAGTCTCAATCCCGCATCGTCGTCAGCTATCCGCCCCTCGCGGCTGCGGCCGTCGCCGCCGCCGCCGCCACCCTCTCGGTTCCCATTTCCCCAATCGGAACCGTCGGCGGCGACCGCCTCAGTATCGGTCCCATCGACGTCTCGCTGGCTCGCGCCGAACAGATCTGGTCCCAGGGCCTGGAGCTGGCACTGGCCGGACAGGCCCCGCCCGGCTAACATGCGGCACGGGGAGCACGTAACGGAACAACCTGCTCTGGCGCTGAGCCTGGGTCCGTCTTACGAACCGGCCGCCCCCGACGGCTCGCCGAATCTGCGCGAAGCCTGCGGGGTTATCGGCGTCCACGGCGCTACCGACGACGCCGCCGTCCAAACCTACTTCGCCCTCTTTGCTGTGCAGCATCGCGGGCAGGAAAGCGCGGGAATCGCGGTAGGCGACGGCCAACGCCTCCACGCCGAACGCCGTATGGGCCTCGTTTCCCGGGTCTTCTCCGACCATCGCCTGGCCCGTCTCAAGGGGCACTTGGCCATCGGCCACTGCCGCTACTCCACCGCCGGCTCCAGCAACGCCTCCAACATCCAGCCCATCCTGCGCAACACGGACATCGGCCCCATGGCGCTCGGCCACAACGGCAATATCGTCAACGCCCTCGACCTGCGCAGCCAGGCTGTGGTGGATACGTACCCGCAGACTTCAACGACCGACTCCGCCGTCATTGCCGACCTCATTGCCACCGCGCCCGGCGCCACGATGGTTGACCGTGTTCGCCACGTCGCGCCAAAACTCAACGGCTCCTTCTGCCTCATCATCGCCACGCCCAGCCAGCTGATCGCCGTGCGCGACGGCATGGGCAACCGCCCGCTCGCCATCGGCCGCGTCAATGGCACCCGCGTCATCGCCTCCGAGACCTGCGCGCTCGACACCATCGGCGCCACCTTCGAACGCGACATCGAGCCCGGTGAGATCGTGGCCATCGACGACGACGGCATGCAGTCGATTAAGCTCGAAATGCCCCAGCGCCACGCCATGTGCGCCTTCGAGTACATCTACTTTTCGCGCCCCGACTCCATGCTGGATGGTTCCAGCGTCCACTCCGCCCGCCGTTCCATGGGCCGCCTGCTCGCCCGCCAACATCCGGTCGATGCCGACATCGTCATTGGCGTTCCCGACTCCGCCACAGCCGCCGCCACCGGCTATGCCGAGGAGTCCGGCCTGCCCTACGGCGATGGCTTCGTCCGCAACCGCTACATCGGCCGCACCTTCATCGAGCCCACCCCGCGCCTCCGCAAACTCGGGGTGCGCCTCAAGTACAGCGCCCTCCCGGATATCACCGCGGGCAAGCGCGTGGTGATGGTCGACGACACCATCGTCCGCGGCACCACTCAGGCCTCGTTGGTCCGGCTGCTGCGCGAAGAGGGCGGCGCGACCGAGGTACACGTGCGCATCACCGCCCCACCGATCCGCTGGCCCTGCTTCCTCGGCATCGACATCCCCGACCCCGACGATCTCGTCGCCCACAAGCTGGACGTCGAACAGATCTGCAAGGACATCGGCGCCGACAGCCTCGGCTACCAGTCCACCGAAAACCTCGTCCAGGCGATCGGTCGCTCCAGCGATCGCCTCTGCCTGGGCTGCTTCACCCACACCTACCCGCTGGACGTACAGCTCACCTTCGACAAGTTCCTGCTCGAACGCCCGGAGAACATTGCCACCGCCATGGTCTTCCCCAGCGAGGCCACCATCGACCGCGTCGCGTCCGGCAGTCGCTCGTCCGACTGATCCGACGAAACCGCGTGCACGACACCCCAATCTCCAGCTACGCGGAAGCCGGCGTCGACCTTGACCTGGCGCAGCGCGCCAAGGCCGGCCTCAGTTCCGCCGTCGCCTCCACCGCAACACCCCTGACCCTCGATGCCTTCGGAGCTTTCGGGGGCGTCATCCGGCTGCCCGACGACATCCCCGACCCAGCCATCGTCGCCAGCATCGACGGCGTCGGCACCAAGCTCCACCTGGCCATCGAAATGGGCCGCCCCGCCGACGCCGGACGCGACCTCGTCAACCACTGCCTTAACGACGTGGCCGTCCAGAACGCCCGTCCAATCGCTTTCCTCGACTATGTCGCCGCCGACCGCCTGGATCCCGATGTCCTGACTGCGCTCGTCCAGGGCATGGCCGCCGCCTGTCGCGACGCTGGCGTCTCTATCGTCGGCGGCGAAACCGCCCTCATGCCCGACACCTACGCGCCCGGCCGCTACGACGCCGTCGGCGCGGTCATCGGCGTAGCCTCGGCCGCCAACCTGCCGGACCCCGCCAACGTCGCCGTTGGCGACGTCTGCATCGGCCTCCCCTCCAGCGGCCCCCACACCAACGGCTACAGCCTCGCCCGCGAACTGCTCACCATCTACGACCGCGCAACACCCATTGGCGACCAGACCCTCGAAGACGCCCTCCTCGCGCCCCACCTCTCCTACCTCTCCGAATTCACCACGGCGTTCGCCGTCCCTGGCGCCCGCGTCGCCGCCCACATCACCGGCGGCGGCATCTCTGAGAACCTCGAACGCGTCCTCCCCGACTCAGTCACCGCCCTCATCGACACCACCGCCTGGCCCCAGCCACCAATCTTCGAAGCCATCGCCGACGGCCTCGACGTCTCACCCGCCGAGATGTACCGCGTCTTCAACATGGGCGTCGGCGCCATCCTCATCGCCTCGCCCGAAGCCGCGTCCCGCCTCCTTGACGAACTCCCGCACGCCCTCCGCGTTGGAGCCATCGCCGACCGCCGCCAGATCCCCGTGGAGCTCACGCCCACGCCATGAATCTCGCCATCATGGCCTCCGGCCGCGGCTCCAACGCGGCCGCCATCCTCGACGCCATCGCCAGCCACGAACTGGACGCCCGTCCCGTCGCCCTCATCACCAACCGCGAGAACGTCGGCGCACTTGACGTCGCCTCATCCCGCAACGTCCCCGGCCACGCCATCCCACGCCGCGCCTTCCCCTCTCGCACCGCCCAACAGCGCCGCATGCTCGAAGTCCTGCAGGGCTCCGGCGCCGATTTCGTCGCCCTGGCCGGCTTCGACGCCATCCTCCGCCCCTTCATCGTCGCCGCCTACCCCAACCGCATCCTCAACATCCACCCGTCCCTGCTGCCCGCCTTCGCCGGCGGCATGGCACCCGTCCCGCAGACCGAGGCCCTCCGCGCCGGCGTCAGGATCAGCGGCTGCACCGTCCACGTCGTAACCGAGGAACTCGACGCCGGCCCCATCGTCGCCCAGGCCGCCGTCCCCGTTCTGCCCAACGACACCGTCGACTCACTGTCGGATCGGATTCTCGAACAGGAGCATCGGCTATATCCTTTGGCCCTGCGCTGGTTCGTCGACGGCTCGGCGCGCGTGGAAAACGGACACGTCTACATCGATTCGGAGGAATGCCAGTCCCTATGGCCGCACCCCGCGCCCTAATCAGCGTCTACGACAAGACCGGGCTTGAAGACCTCGCCGCGGGACTCGCCGCCCGCGGCTGGGACTTCGTCGCCTCCGGCGGCACCGCCGCCACCATCGCCGCCGCCGGCCACACGGTCAGCCCGGTGGAAAACCTCACCGGCGCCCCCGAAATGCTCGACGGCCGAGTCAAGACCCTCCACCCGGCCGTCCACGGCGGCATCCTCGCCCGCCGCTCCTCCACCCAGCACCTCGCCGAACTGGCCGACCTCGGCATCGGCACCATCGACCTCGTCGCCGTCAACCTCTACCCCTTCGCCGCCACCCTCGCCGCCACCGACGACCGCGACGAACTACTGGAGAACATCGACATCGGCGGCGTCGCCCTCATCCGTGCCGCCGCCAAGAACGCCGACGACGTCTGGATCCTCGTCGACCCCGCCGACTACCCACGCGTCCTTGAAGCGATAGACGACTCAGCGAGTGCGGATGCCCTCCGCCGCGAACTCGCCGCCAAGGCCTTCGCCCTCACCGCCTTCTACGACGCCCACATCGCCGCCTACCTGCAGCAGGACCTGGGCCAGTCCTTCCCGGAGCACCTCACCATCCCCCTCCGCCGTCTCCAAAGCCTCCGCTACGGCGAAAACCCCCACCAACCCGGCGCCTTCTACGCCTCTGGCGCCGCCGAGCTTGGCGACACGGAGCTTGCCGGCGTCCAGCAACTCCACGGCCTCGAACTCTCCTACATCAACATCCTCGACCTGCAGGCCGCCTGGGCCTCCGCCAACGACTTCGACGACATCGCCGTCTCGATCATCAAGCACACCATGCCCTGCTGCCTGGCGACTCACCCCGAGTCCCAGGTCGAGGCCTACCGTCGCGCCCGCAAGACCGATCCGATCTCGGCCTTCGGCGGCATCCTCGGCTTCAACCGCACCGTCACCGCCGAAACCGTCGCCGCCATGCGCGGCCACCTGTACCACGTCATCGTCGCCCCCGACTACGAACCGGCCGCTCTCCGCCGGCTCCGCCGCCGCAAGGACCTCCGCATCATGCGCTGGCCCTCGGCCGTTAGCCGCCCGCCCCTTCACTTCGAGGCCGCCCACGTCTGGGGCATCGACCGCGGCTACCTCGTCCAGGCCCCCGACCGTGCCCCCCGCCCCGACCTCGAAATGCGCGTGGTCAGCAAGGCCCAACCGACGACCGACGACCTCGACCAGCTTCGCTTCGGCCTCAAGGTCATCCGCCACGTCAAGTCCAACGCCATCGTCCTGGTCAGGGACGGACGCCTCATCGGCCTTGGCAGCGGCCAGGTCAACCGCGTCAACGCCGTCCGCCACGCCGCCGAACAGGCCGGCGACGCCGCTCAGGGCGCGTACCTCGCGTCGGACGCCTTCTTCCCATTCGCCGACGGTCCCGAAGCCGCCCTCGATGCCGGCGTCCGCGCCATCGTCTCCGTCGCCGGCTCTCTTCGCGACCAGGAAGTCATCGACGCCGTGGACGCCCGCAACGGCATCCTCGTCCTGGTCGACGAACGCCACTTCCGCCACTAACCCGCCGCCATGTCCGCAACAAACCAGTCCCCTCCGCTCCGCGTCCTCATGGTCGCCGCCGAGTTCGACCCCTTCGCCAAGACCGGCGGCCTCGCAGATGTATTGGCCTCTCTCCCCAGGGCCCTGGCCCGCCGCGGCCTCGACGTCCGCGTCGCCATCCCCCGCTACGGATCGGTCGACCTCACCGCGGTCACGCGCCGCCCCGGCATCGCCCGCTTCGACCTCCCCTTCAACGGACGCGACGAACCCGTGCGCCTCGACGCCGTCGAGCTCGATGGCTTCGAAGTCCTGCTCATCGACAACGAACACTACGTCAGCGCGCGACCCGGCATCTACGGCTACCCCGACGACGGCCACCGCTTCACCTTCTTCGCCCGCGCCGCCCTGGAAACCGCCCGCGTGCTGGACTGGCGCCCCGACGTCATCCACTGCCACGACTGGCACACCGGCCTCATCCCCAACTGGCTGCGCACCACCCACAGCCACGCGCCGGAGTTCGCCGAAACCGCCAGCGTCTTCACCATCCACAACCTCGAATACCAGGGCCATTTCGACGCATCGGTCCTCGAGACATCCGGCCTGGCACCCGACGGCCTCATCCCTCACCCCACCCGCGCGGACCTCAGCGATGTCTTCGTCTTCATGGCGCGCGGCATCCTCTTTGCCGACAAGGTCAGCACCGTCAGCCCCCGCTACGCCCGCGAGATCCTCACCCCCGCCTTCGGCCACGATCTCGACCCCCTTCTACGCGATCGCGAACCCGACCTCCACGGCATCCTCAACGGCATCGACACCGAGGCCTATAACCCTGCCGCCGCCCCCCACCTCACCAGCCAATACACCATCGAGACCCTCGACCGCCGCGCCCCCAACAAGGCCGCCCTCCAGCAGACCGTCGGCCTCCCAGTCAATCCCGACGCCCCCCTACTGGGCATGGTCACCCGCCTCGCCGAGCACAAGGGCCTCGACCTGCTGCTCGCCTCCCTGCCCCACATCCTCGACCGCGGCGCCCAACTCGTCGTCCTCGGCCTCGGCGAGCCCCGCTACGAGGAAGCCCTCCGCGAACTGGCCCTCGCCCACCCCGACCAGGTCGCCGCCGCCATCCGCTTCGACAACCCGCTCGCCAGCCGCATCTACGCCGGCAGCGACATCTTCCTCATGCCCTCGCGCCACGAACCCTGCGGCCTCGGGCAACTCATCGCCATGCGCTACGGCAGCGTCCCCGTCGTCCGCGCCACCGGCGGTCTCGCCGACACCGTGGACGACGTCGATCCGGCCAACGACACCGGCGTCGGCTTCGTCTTCAACCGCTACGACCCCATCGACTTCTTCGGCGCCGTCGCCCGCGCCCTGGAGCTCTACCGCTTCCCCGACACCTGGCGCCGAATCGTCCGCCGCGGCATGACCCGCGACTCCTCCTGGGACGTCTCCGCCGCCGCCTACCAACGCCTCTACGCCGACGCCCTAACCACCCGCCGCACCCAGCCCCTACCCGATCTGGCCACGGTCTCCTAGAACTGCGTCACACCAACCGCATCCCCGGCTGAATCTCCAGCCGCTCCCCGTTCGCGTCCCCGCGCGCCAGCGCCCACGCCCCCGCCAACCCGATCATCGCCGCGTTATCCGTGCATCGCGCCGGCGCCGGGATAAACAGAGGGATCGACGTCGCCTCCCGCATCTCCGCTCGCAACCGCGCATTCGCCGCCACCCCGCCCGTCACGATGATCGACCGCGCACCCATCGCCTCCGCCGCGCTCACCGTCTTCCGCACCAGCACCTCGACCACCGACTCCTCGAATGCCAGCGCCACCTGCCCGACCAGCACGTCGCCTTCCTCGGCTTGCTCCAGCCCATCCCCGCCCAGGATCCGCGCCGACTCATCCGGCCCCAGCCGGTTCTCCAGCAGCCTTCTCACCGCCGTCTTTAGCCCGCTGAAACTGAAGTCGCTCGTCCCCCGCAACCACGCCCGCGGCAACGTGTACGGCGTGCCATCAACCTGCTCCGCCGCCTTCTGAATTGCCGGCCCGCCGGGAAACCCCAGCCCCAGCATCCGCGCCACCTTGTCGAAGGCCTCCCCCGCCGCGTCGTCCCGCGTCCGCCCCAGCATCCGGTAGCGCCCCGGCCCGTTCACCAACACCAGTTCGGTATGTCCGCCCGACACGATCAACGCCACCGCCGGCAACGCCGGCCCGTCGTCCACGTCCAGCCACGCCGCCGCGATGTGCCCCTCCAGGTGATTCACCGGAACC
>WTFW01000171.1 GCA_011523785.1 Chloroflexota bacterium
TAGCAGTGGCGCTGGCGGGGGCGGGGCGGTTTGGGACGAGCGTTGCGGCGCAGATTGGGCAGATCGACGGGTTGCGGCTGGCGGCGGTGGCGGATCCGAACGCAGGCAACGGGGTAGCGGCGCTAAGAGCGGCCGGCTGGGCAGATGAACAGTGGCGGCGGCGTGAGGGCGCGGGCGAGGCGCTGGCTGCCATTGAGGCCGGGGCGGCGGTGCTGGCGCCGGACGCAGAGGTGCTGGAGTCGGCGCCGATCGACGTGCTGGTGGAAGCGACGGGGATTCCGGAGGTGGCGGCGCTCAATGCGTGGGGGGCGCTACGGCAGGGCAAGCACGTGGTGATGGTGACGGTGGAGGCCGACGTGAGCTGCGGGTGGACGCTGGCGCGCGAGGCGCGGCGGCAGGGGGTGGTCTACAGCCTGGCGGCGGGCGATCAGCCGGTGGCGATCATGGAGCTTTACGACTGGGCCAGGGCGCTGGGCCTGGAGATCGTGGCGGTTGGGCGCGGGACCCGGAGATACCCGGCGGACCGGCACGGGGATCCGGAGCGGGCGCTGGCGAGGCTGGGCTACGACAGCGAAGCGGCGGCTCGGCTGCGGCTGAACGCGCAGATGTACAACTCGTTCCGCGACGGATCGAAGGCGCAGATTGAGATGTGCGCGGTGTCGAACATGACGGGGCTGCCGCCGGATAGACGAGGGATGCATGAGCCGTCGGTTGGACTGAACGGCTTGCCTGACCTGTTTGCCGCCACCGGCGGTCTGCTGGCGACCGAGGGTGTGGTCGATTTAGCAAACGGCGTAGGGCCGGACGGGGAGTCTGAGCTCGCGGAGAACATTGCGGACGGGGTGTGGGCGGTGGTTACTTCGGCGGACGGGCACATCCGGGAGGACATGCGAATTCACGGGACGCGAGTTTCAAGCGATGGGCGGCGGATGGCGCTGTTCCGGGAGTACCACCTGTGTGGGATCGAGACGCCGCTGAGCATTGCGCAGGCGGCGCTGCTGGGGGTGTCCTCCGGACATCCGCACGAGGCTCCGACTTCGGAGGTGCTGGCGTATGCGAAGCGCGACCTGCGGCCGGGGGACCGGCTGGATGGCTCGGGCGGGCGGCTGGTGTACGGGCTGATCGACCGGGCCGAGGCGCTTGCGGCGGAGGGGGTGTTGCCGCTGGGGCTTTCGTACGGGGCAACGGTGCGGGAGGCGGTGGCGGCGGATCAGCCGATACCGGCGGGGGCGGTGGAGGTGAGTGAGGGGTCGTTTGTGGCGAAGCTGCGATCGGCGGATAGCAAGCAGTAGCTGATCAGCAGCGAGTCACGACTATGGGCTCTGGTCCGACTCCGTCTAGTCGATGGGTTGGTGGAAGTAGAAGCAGAGGCCGTCGGGGGCGATGAGGAAGAAGACGCTCATGTCTTGGCCGCCGTGGTCGTCGATGCGCGATTCGCCGGGGGTGAGGCCGCTGGCTTCGAGTTCGCGGCGGGCGCGCTCGATGTCGGTAACGAGGATGGCGGCGCCGTCGTTGGAGGCGTCGCCGCCGTTGATGGCGAAGCCGATTTGGACGCCGTCGCGCTGCATGATGACGGTTGGGACCGGGTCGTCGCGTCGTTCGACCTCGGTAAGGCCCAGGGCGTTGGCGTACCAGCGGGAGGCTTGATCCAGGTCCTCTACGGGGAGTGCCAGCACGTCGTCCTGGTACGGCTTGGCGGCTTTGAAGAGTGGTTGGGTGCTCATGGCCGGGCTCCTCCGCCTGAGGCGCGGCGGGTTCGAAGGCTCTTATGGACAGAGCGTACAACTGGTCTTTCGATAACGGCCTGGTCACACCTCGCCGTAACGGAAGCAGGTGACGAGGTGGTCGTTGACGAGGCCGGCGGCTTGCATGAAGGCGTAGCAGATGGTGGGGCCGACAAACTTGAAGCCGCGGCGCTTGAGGTCGCGGCTCATGGCGCGGGAGATCTCGGTTTCGGCGGGGATGTCATCCATGGTGCGGAAGGCGTTGCGTAGGGGGCGGCCATCGACGAAGGACCAAATGAGCGCGTCGAGTGAGCAGAGGTCGTCGATGGCGCGCAGGGCCGCCCGGGCGTTGCCGACGGTGGACTGGATCTTGGCGCGGTTGCGGATGATGCGGGGGTTGGCGCGGCGGGATTCGATATCGGCGGGGGTGTAGGCGGCGATGCGCTCCAGGTCGAAGCCGTCGAACACCTCGCGATAGCCCTGGCGGCGGTGCAGGACGGTGCGCCAGGAGAGGCCGGCCTGGGCACCTTCCAGGGTGAGGAGCTCGAAGAGAGCGCGGTCGTCGTGGAGGGGGACGCCCCACTCATGGTCGTGGTAGGCCTGCATCAGCGGGTCGTCGCCGGCCCAGGGACAGCGGGGACGGTTCATGCCGGGTTGCCGAGGTCGCGGGCGTAGCGCACGAGGTGGACCGGGCCGTGCCAGTCGTGGGTTGCTTCGGCGCCGTCGAAGGCCCAGCCGTTGGCCTCGTAGAAGCGGCGGGTTGGCGGCAGATCCCGCAGAGTCCAGAGGACGGCGGCGCGATATCCGCAGGCGCGAAGAGCCGTGGCCAGAGCATCGAGCAGCGCCCGTCCCACGCCGCGACCCTGCCAGTCAGGATGAACGAAGAGCGCGCGGATCTCGCCCGCGTCAGCCGTCAAATCGTCCTCACACGCAGGCTCCGCCATGCCCATCCCGATGATCGCGTCGCCGGCCAAGGCCACCATCACCGACGAGCGATCGACGTCCCGGATCGCGTCGCGGCAGCGCTGGATGCGGTGCGGCGGGAGCGTGAGTCCATCGAGGAATTCGTCCGAGACGATGCCGCGGAAACAGGCCTGCCAGGTGGCGATGCGGACGGCCTCGAAGGCCTGGATGTCGTCGAGAGTGGCGGGACGGACTTTCCAGGGGCGAGGGCGGGTCACGAGGATTCGCCCAGGTTGCGTGCGTAGCGGACCAGGTGCAC
The DNA here is from genome assembly GCA_011523785.1 of Chloroflexota bacterium. GTDB lineage: Bacteria > Chloroflexota > UBA11872 > UBA11872 > UBA11872 > UBA11872. The sequence continues at coordinate 2,947 of WTFW01000171.1, forward strand.
GGGGCCGTGCAGGTCGAGGCTGTCTTCCGCGCCGTCCAACTCCCAGCCATTGGCTTCGTAGAAGCGGCGGGTCGGAGGGCGGTCTCGCAGGGTCCAGAGGATGGCGCTGCGGTAGCCGAGGGCGCTGAGGCCAGAGGTCAGGCGCTCAAGCAATGCACGGCCGACGCCGCGGCCCTGCCAATCGGGCTGTACGTAGACCGCGTGGATTTCACCGATCCCGTTCTGTAACCGACCGTCTTGCGGTGGACCGGCGTAACCTATGCCGATGGTCCGGGAACCGGCGACTGCTACGAGACTCCCGCCCACCTCGGCGCGTTCAATGGCCGTTCGAAGCCCGGCCACCCTGGACGACTTGACCGTGAGACTGTCGAGATAGTCGTCTGGAACGATCCCGCGGTAGCAGGCTTTCCAGGTTGCGATACGGACGGTCTCAATGCCCTCGGCATCGTCGGGGGTGGCAGGCCGAACAGTCCAGGGCTCAGTGGGGTTGGTCGTCACGGTTGTTGGCGTTCCCCCGAGGCCTGTGGCCGCCAGGATTCGGCACGGCGCAGGAAGACGCTGGGATCGGTGCGCCACTCGGCATATCCGATGCGCCGATTGTCGGTCAGCCAATTGATCTTGGCGTCGATACAGGCCGCCAGTTCGCCCGCATCCGCGGCGAGGGCGAAACCGCCGTGCTCCACCTCAGCGTCCAGCGCCGCGATTTCGAATGCATCGCCGGACGCATGCACGGCGTCGCGATTGCCAATCTCGCCACGCGCCAGGGCGTCAATACGGCCGTCGCGCAGCGCCTGCAGCAGTTCCATTTCGCCGCTCTCTTCACCCAGGTAGATGACCTGCGGCATGTCCGGCGCCGGCGGTTCCAGGCGCTGACGGCCCTCCAAGCCTGGCGAAACGCTGGCCGCCGTGATGCCGTAGGCCGCACTACCGTCGGCGATCACCATCCCTGACCGTGTGTGCACCCGAGTCCCGGCGGCCAAGACGCCGGCCGAGTCGACCAGGCCCGTCAGCTCCAGCAGTCGCGCTTCTCCCGTAGTACCGGCCAGGGCACCGACTCGGTGCCGGCTGGTCAGGCGGTCGTAGCTGGAGAATCGGTCGGCCTGGCCGGCGCGCACCAGGAGCGACTGGCGAAAGGTGATGTGTCCGGACGTGAAACGCACGACTTGAGCGCCTGCCGCGTTACGAGTCCGTGAGTCCAGGATGGTGATACCGCCGCCAACCATATCGATGTCGTCACCGGTAGGTGTGAGCCAGATGTCGTCCCAGGGCTGGATGGGGTGGCGGGCAAAGGCCAGGCCAGCGCCGTCCATCGTTTCCAGGGCGGTCAGCAGATCGGCTTCGTAGCCGCGATGCTCTTGAAACCCGGGGGCATTCGGATCGGGATCGGCGCTATGGCTGACCGGTTCGAAGAAGGCGTAGAAGCCGACGTGAAGCGCCCGCCCGTCGGACGTACAGGCCGCCGACAACGAGTCCTCGTGCGCTGGCGGTCCGCATGCGGCCAGGGCGGGCATCAGCGCGAGCGCGATGAAAGCCCAGACGCATCGAGTGAATGCGCGAGAGGTATGTCTCGGCAGGTGGATCATGGCGCTGCATTCAGCCTGCGGACGTAGCGTACGGCCGGCGTGGACATTGGCCGAGGACCGTGGAGATCGAAGTCGCCGTGGCGGTCGAGCTTCCAGCCGCCGGCTTCGTAGAACGCGCGGGCGGCGGGGTTGTCGCGGAAGGTCCAGAGGATTGCCGACTGGTAGCCCAAGGTCCGCAAGGCGTCGGTCAGATGGGTGAGCAGGGCGCGGCCCACGCCACGGCGCTGCCAGTCAGGAAGAACGAAGAGGGCGCGGATCGACCAGGCGGCGGCAGCTTTGGCGGGTGCGGCCGTTGCGTGATGCATAGATGCCGCGACTGTATCCCAGACGCTGGAGGACGCGTTGACCAAGCGGCGCGCGGCACAGTCCAGAACGGCGAGTGGCCGGCGGCGCGGGTGCGGTGGGCCGCGGAGTCGGGATCCAACTGTTTCGGCCAAGGCTTTAGGCGCGCGGAACGCACGGTCGTATTATTCTTTCGGTATTGAACCGTATGGTCCTTCAGCCGGTTTGGAGGCTTGACATGGCTGTCAGCACGCTCCGCACGCTTTCGCAAGCACAAGTAGATCAGTTCCTGCGCGACGGGTTTACGGTCGTCGAAGACCTGCTGGACGCCGACGAGATCGCGACCCTGGCCGAGCGGGCGGACCTGATTGCGTCGGGCAAGGCCGAGCACATCGTCGAGGGCACGATTCAGCTGGAACAGCCGTTTCGCGAGGCCGAGGACAAGGTCGACGACCGGGTGATGGTGACGCGCAAGCTGGCGCACATCGTCCCCGAAGACGAGATCCTGCGGGCGCACGCGCGGAACCCCAAGATCGTGGACGTGATCGCGGACCTGATGGATACGGACGACATCACGCTGTACGGCGACCAGTTGTTCATGAAGCCGCCGCGGCACGGGTCGGCCAAGGAGTGGCACCAGGACTCGGCGTCGTTCAAGAACATCTTTCCGATGGACCTGATTTCGGCCTGGACAGCAATCGACAATGTGACGATCGAAAACGGCTGCCTGTGGATGGTGCCGGGGAGTCACCGGTGGGCCATCATTCCGCCGACGTCGCGACCGACAATCGAGGGTCAGTTCGGCGGGGACTATCCGACGGTGCCGGTGCCGTTGCGGCCGGGCAGCGTGAGCTTTCACCACAGCCTGACCTACCACGCCAGCGGGCCGAACGAGACCGACACGCGGCGACGCGGGTACGCGACGCACTACATGCGGTCGAACTCAATCAACGACAGGGAAGTCCCAGGCTCGCCGGCGGTGCGAGGCTACGTGCACATCCGCGGGAAGCGGATTCCGGGGACGGTGTCGGACGAGGTGTTTGACGTCTAACCGGACGGGGGCTGGCAGATTGGCGCTGCGAAGCGGCGGACTGCGGGCGGCGGACTAGCCGGACGGTGGTTCGTTGACGGCGATGAGGCGCAGCAGGCGTCCGCCGTTGTCGTCGGTGACGTACACCTCGCCGTCGCCGCCCTCGCCGAAGGTCGGGATCAGGAAGTCAAAGTCGGCTCGTTGGACCATCTGCCAGTCGCCCTGCTCGTCGAGGTGGAGCGTCCAGACGCGGCCGCTGCAGTAATCGCCGAAAATGTAGGCGCCGGCCAGGGCGGGGAAGGCCTGGCCGCGGTAGACGTAGCCGCCGGTGATTGAGCAGCCGAAGTCGCGGCCGTATTCGGCGATTGGAATCTGCAGGCCCTCGGTTGCACAGCCCGTCACGATGGGCGGAAAGCAGGCGCTGCCTTCCATGATGTTCCAGCCGAAGTTGAGGCCGCCGCGGAGCGGCGCCAGGGCCAGGTGGACCTCTTCGAGGTCGTTCTGACCGACGTCGGCAAGCCACAGATCGCCGGTGACCCGGTCGAACGAGAAGCGCCAGACGTTGCGTAGGCCGTAGGCAAAGATTTCGGCGCGCTTGTCGGGCTGGTTGATGAACGGGTTTTCGACCGGAACCGCATAGCCGGAGTCGGTGTCCACGTCGATACGGAGGAGCGAGCCGAGCAGGGTGCCGGCGTTTTGGCCGTGGCCCAGGGGATCGCCGCCGGAACCGCCGTCGCCGACGGAGATGTAGAGGTAGCCGTCCTGGGGGCCGAAGGCAATCATGCCGCCGTTGTGGTTCTGGTAGGGCTGCTCGATTTGCAGGAGCACCCGTTCGGACTGGGGATCGGCCCTGGCTTGTCCGGGATCGGCGGCAAACTCGGAGACGACGGTGTCGCCGTCGTGGTCGGTGTAGTCCACGAAGATGCGGCCATTGGTTGGATAGCCGGGATGGAAGGCGACGCTGAACAGGCCCTGCTCGTAGGCCTCGGAGCGCACGCGGTCGGTGATGTCCAGGAAGGGATCGTTGCGGACCTTGCCGTTCTGTACGACCAGAATCCGGCCGGGCTTCTCGACGACGAAGAGGCGGCCGCTGGCATCGCCGGCATGGCCGACGAAGATGGGGCGGTCGAACCCCGTGGCTACGACCTGGGCGTCAAAGCGCAGGTCGCTGGGAAGAGCTGGCTTGGGCATAGCCACGACTTCGGGCGTGGGGGCCGGCGTTGGCGTGGGGTCTGGCGTCGGCTCGGGCGTCGCAGGCGGGACCGGTGACGCCGTGGCGGTTGGCGCCGACGCAACCTCGACACCGGCCGTCGGTGTCGGTTCAACCGCTGCCGTGGGCGTCGGCGTGGGCACAACGAGCGTCGGCATGGCCGTCGTCGGAGGACTGGTCTGAACGGGTGCGGGAGTAGTGACCGGCGCCTGCGAACTGGAGGCCGACTCAGAGGCGTTGGTCGCTGGCGCCTGACCATCGGCGGCTGCAGGCGCCGCAGACTGACCGGGCAACGACACGACGGCGGGAGGCGGCGTTGGGGGCGCCGCCTGCGGCTCGGTCGCTGGTGACGTCGCCGGCTCGCAGGCGGCAGCCAGGAGAATCATTAAGAGGGCGGCAAGAGTACGTCGCATAGAGTCAACCTTACGGCACGGCGCACGGCTGTACCGTGAGATGCGTTGCCGGACTGGCAGGATTGAACGAGCGAACCGTGCAGCGCACACTCGGCGGGCGTGAATGACTGGCGGGGAGCGGCCGATGGGACGACTTGAGGGCAAGCGCGCGCTGATTACGGGCGGCGGTCGCGGCATTGGCGCCGGGATCGCCCGTCGGTTTGCCGCCGAGGGGGCGCACGTAGTCCTGACGCAGCGAGACGTGGGCCTGCTGGAATCTACCGCAGATGGAATCCGGGCCGACGGCGGCAAGGTCACCTGGTTCCGAGGTGACGTGGGTACGCCAGCCGGCGCGGCGGCAATTGTGGACGAAGCGCTGGCGCGGGTTGGGTCGCTGGACATCCTGATGAACAACGCCGCGCGCACGGGGCAGGTGGGTCCATTCCTGGAGGTTGCGCTGGAGGACTGGCATAGCTACATCGATACAAACCTGACGGGGGCGTTCGTGGTGGCGCAGGCGGTGGCTCGGCACATGGTGGACGCGGGCATTGAGGGCCGGATCGTCAACACGGGGTCGGTGGACTCGTTTGCGTCTGAGGCCAACGCGTCGCCGTACGCCGCAAGTAAGGGCGGGTTGTGGCTGCTGACCCGGGCTATGGCGGTGGACCTGGCTCCGTACGGCATTGCTGTGAATCTGATCGCTCCGGGACCGATTCGGGTGGAGCGCTCGGAGGTGCGGGCACGCGACCCCGAAATACAGGCAAAGCGGAAGCGGGTTATTCCGCAGGGCGCGTACGGCATGCCCGAAGACGTGGCCGCGGCGGCCGTGTACCTGGCCAGCGATGAGTGCCGGTATGTGACGGGCAGCGCGATTACAGTTGATGGCGGGGGGCGGGCGTTTCTGCCGTTCTAGGTCGGCAAGCGTGAACCAGGAGCCGACGCGGGGAATTGGAGGAGCGGGTTGTGAAGCTAATTGCGCCGGCGTTGACCGATTCGCTCTGGCAGGACAACCCGGGAACGTGGGGCTGCGAGCCGGCTGATATCTGGTCGATGCTCCGCGCCGCGCTTGAGGGCGACGTTGACCGACTGCGGGCCCTGGCCGGACGCGAGCCGAACCTGGTGCGTGCGGAGTATTGGTATACGCAGCCGCTGCACTTCGCGGTTCGCGAGGGGCACGCGGAGGTTGTGCGGACGCTGTTGGACCTGGGCGCAGATCCGAGCTACCGCCGTTACGCCCACGAGCCGCTGGCCACGGTCGCACGCGACCGCGGACACGAGGGCGTCGCTCGAATCGTCGAGGACGCGCGGGCGGCGCTAGGGCTCGGCGGCGAGCCTCACGACGTGCACACCGCCGCAACAGCCGGGGACGCGGATCGGTTGCGAGCGCTGATCAACGGCAACCGTTCGCTGCTGGATCGAGGGGATGACGAGGGATTCACCCCGCTGCATCGGGCGGTCGAGGCGGGGGAAACCGCGTGTGCGCGCCTACTGCTGGAACTTGGCGCGGCGCCGGACGCGATTCAAGCAGGCGGCGGAGGCAACCGGCCGGACGCCTGGTACCGGCCGGCGGGCCAGCGGCCGATCGACCTGGCATTGAAGCGCAATGACTTCGACATGGTCCGCGTGCTGCTGGCCGGTGGGGCCAAGTTGACGATTGAGGTGGCGGCGGCGATGGCCGACGACGAAGAGGTGGGGCGAATCCTGGATTCCGACTCGACTGCCTTGCGCGCGCTTGGCGATGAGGCTGGGCGGCCGATGGGGGAGGCGGCGCGGCGGGGGCACACCGGTGTGGTACGCCTGCTCTTAGCGCATGGGGTCGATCCGAACCTGCGCGAGGGGCGGGACGCTCCGCATGGATCTGCGATCTGGCACGCGGCGCAGCGCGGAGATGGCGCAATGGCCCGGATACTGCTGGAGGCGGGCGCGGACCCCAACGCCGGCATCGAGTCCTCGGGGACCGCCGCGTGGATGGCGAAAGAGCCTGGGCTGCGTCGAGTGTTCGAAGAGCACGGCGGATACGTGGACGCGAGCGGGCACCTGCTGGACGGCAATGACCAGGCCGTGCTGGCAATGGCGGACGAGGACCCGGATGCCGTGAGTACGCACGGCTGCGGCGGGATCCTCACGATGGCCGTCTCGTTCAAGCGTCGCGAACTGCTGCTGCCGCTGCTGGAGCGTGGGGTGCGGGTTCCCGAGGTGGTGACGGGATGCCGGACCTACTTGTGGAACACGCCCGACATGACACGCGTGCTGCTGGAGCACGGTATGAACCCGAATCTGCCGAACTGGCAGCGGGTGACGCCGCTGCATGACATCTGCAGCCGCGGTGGGCGCGGCCGGCCGGATCCAAACCGGCATGAGCTGCTGGATCTCTTCCTTGAGTTTGGCGCCGACATCAATGCGTTGGACGAGGAGTACCGGTCGACGCCGCTGGGCTGGGCGGCGCGGAACGGGCTGGCTGACATGGTGGAGTTGCTACTAGCGCGCGGGGCAGACCCCAACCGGGCTGGCGAACCGTGGGCCACCCCGGCGGAGTGGGCGCGACGACGGGGGCACACCGAGATCGAAGCCGCGCTTCGGCGCCCGGACAGGCACCGTTGATGGGTGTACCAACTTGGCGGTCTTGCGCTGGGACATTGCCGAATCCAAAGGCCTAAGCTGACAGCGGCCGGCAAATGCTGCGCATCCCGCCACGCTTGACGCATGGCCATCCCCGTCATATGGTTTTCCATATGAAGACGACACTTAACATTGACGCCACCGTCATGCAGCGCGTGCGCGAGGAGGCGGCGCGTCGCGAGACCACCATTTCGGCTCTTGTCGAGGCCGGCCTGCGGCGAGTTCTCGAACCTGACTTCACGGCGACCGCCAATCCCTTGCCGGAGTTGCCTCGGTGGCGAGGCGGCGAGGCGCGTGTTGATATAGCCAACCGTGCGGAACTTGCCGCTGTGCTGGACGAGGAATGAGTGCTCGTCCTCGACACCAATGTCCTGCTGTACGCGGCGAACGAGAGTTCGGAGTTTCACTCCGCCTGCTACCGGCGGCTCGAACACTGGCGGCGTGATCCGTCCCCGGTGTTCCTCACCTGGAATATCTGCTACGAGTTTCTGCGTATCAGCACGCACCCACGCGTTTTCCCTCAACCGTGGAACTCAACGCAGGCTTGGGGATTCATTCACAGCTTGCTGGCCTCGCCGGGCATTTCGGTTCTAGCTGCCACGACCCGCCATGCCGCGGTGCTTGCCCGGACGTTGGCAGAAATACCCGAAGCCCGCGGAAACTTGATGCACGACCTTCACACCGTGGTCCTGATGCGAGAGCACGGGATCAGTCGGATCTGCACTCGCGACACCGACTTTCATCGGTTTCCATTCCTAGAGGTCGTGGACCCCCTTCGCAGCTAGCGAACCAGTTTCGGCTTCGCGTCACGCCAGTGGAGACTCTGACTGGCTTAATGCAGGCCCTGGACATCTCGAATTCGCGAGTCGCCAGGAAAGAACTCGATGCGCTGCGCTAGATCGGGTCAAGCGGGAAGATGGGGCGGCGGAGGCGGTGGTAGGTGAGGTCGCGGGGGTCGTGGGACTGGACGGCGGGGAAGGCGACGCGGTGGACCTGGGTGGCGATGGGGCCGTAGGCGGCGCGGAAGTGGTTTGAGGATTTGACGCCGATCCAGCGCAAGGCCGTTGGCTCGAGGCCGAGCGTGCGGGGGCACTCCAGGCTGAAGATCTGCAGGCGGTTGGTAGTGACGGCAACACGGACGCCGCCGATGCGGAGCAGGGCGGTGGGCCCAAACTTCTGGGTGAGGCCGGTCATCATTGGTCCGCGAATGACGAATTCAAGATTGAGCAGCCGTTCGACGCTGGCGCGGGCGTGTACGGGTGGACCCTGGTCCGGATGGGACTTGCCTCCGATGGCGACTTCGACCTCGGCATCGTGCCCTGCGGCCTTGGCGAGTTGGACGGTTTCGGGGTCGCAGATGGTGAGGACGAGCGCGTCCCGGAGATCGTGCTGGATAAACGCGCGCAGCAGGCCGGTGGAGTCGCCGGGGGCACCGCCGCCGGGGTTGTCCTGGCCGTCGGCGATGACGATCGTGCCTGGTCCGGCGGATCGGGTTTCGGCAAGCGCTTCGTCGAACCGGACCAGATCGACCAGGAATTGCTGGCGCTGGTCGAAGACCCAGTCGGCGTAGGCCTTCGCTTCGCGCCGGGCCCTAGCGGGGTCACCATCAGTTACCACGACGACGGAGGTGCCGGCTTCGGGGATATCGGCCCAGGCGAAGCCGGGGTTGACGGAGGCAGTGAGGGTGCCGGGTTGGGCTTCGAGCTGGTGGGCCCGGGCGACGATGCCGTCGAAGGGCTCGAAGCCGGTGACGTTGCCGCCGGCCCAGAGCAGGGGCAGCAGCTCGACCGCCATAGTGGGGCGAATCTCGCCGCGCAGGGTGCGGACGATGAGGTCGGCGGCTTCGCGGCCGCGTTCGCGGAAGTCGACGTGCGGGTAGGTGTCGCAGGGAATGATGACGTCGGAAAGCTCGGCCATGGTGTCGCTGATGTTGGCGTGCAGGTCGAGCGTGACGATGACAGGACGGTCGGGTCCGAGGATGGCGCGGACGCCGCGCAGGAGATCGCCCTCACCGTCGTCGATGCCCTCGATTACCATGGCGCCGTGAAGGTCCAGCAAGGCGCCGTCGACCGGCATGGCGGCTTCGAGTCGTTCCAGGAACTCAGACTTCAGGCGGGTCCAGGCGTCGGCGTGGACGGGGCCGGAGGGTTCGGCGAAGGTCCAGAGGAGCGGGACCAGCTCGTAGCCGTGAGTTGCCGCGGCGTCGATGAAGCCGCCGCAGCCGGTGTTGGTGTCGCGCATGGCCTCGATGAGTTCGGGGCCGCGGTGGAAGCCGCGGGAGGCTTCGGAGAAGGCCTCGTACGGCGTTTCGATGGGCGTAAAGGTGCTGGACTCGTGCCCGATGTTGCCGGTGGCTATGCGCATGACGCGGCTCCGGGGCGTAGATGGCGGTGAGTGTAGCGGCGCGCTAGCCGGGAGCCCTGGGCGCTAGTCATCGCGGATGGGTTTGAGACCGGCAGCGCGGACGAGGGCGCGGGCGCGGGCGTGTGCCTGGGGCGAGACGGCCGCGATGATGCCGCCACGAATGCGGGGATCGGGCGCGTTGAAGGTCCGGGGGCGGCCCTTAAAGTCGGTGACCAGCCCGCCGACGGATTCCAGGATCGCGGCGTGGGGCGCGAGGTCCCACTCGGCGCCGGAGGTGCGGGCCGCGATGAAGGCGTGCATGCCCTCGGAGAGCATGACGGTCATGCTCATCAGGCCGTGGTAGGAGACGGTGAACGTGACGTTGTCGGAGTCGGCCGCATCGGTGATGGCCGCGGCGCTATAGCTGTGCTGGACACGGAGAGGCGAGGCGTCCAATGGCTGCGGCCGTAGCTCGATCGTCCGGTCTTCCAACTCCAGAGTGGGGGTGACGCCGACGGCGCCTGAGCGGAGGTCGGGCATGGCGGGCCGGTTGACGGCGCCAACGACGGGCCGCCCATCCACGGCGAGCGCGAGCATGACTGACCAGTCGCGGTCGCCGCGCTCGAAATGGGAGGTGCCGTCGATGGGGTCGACGATCCAGCAGCGCGACTTGCTCAGGCGATCCGGGTCGTCGGGGCCTTCCTCGGAGAGGATTGCGTCGGCGGGGTAGGCGGCGGCGATGGCTTCGACGATGACGTCATTCACGTCGTAGTCAGCCTGGGTGACGATGGTGCCGTCGGGCTTGTCGAAGACGGGGAGATCGGGTCGCCCAAAGAGCGCCAGGGCCGGGTCGGCGGCACGGCGTACGGTGTCGACGGCAAAGGCGAGTTCAGCGGCGTAGGTCATAGGTCCGATTGGGAAACCACTGCCCCAAGCATGTCAGGTTCGCATGACGTGGACGGC
>WTFW01000032.1 GCA_011523785.1 Chloroflexota bacterium
CTGTTCGGAGGGGACGCGTACCGTCCACTATGCGCAGTGCATTGACAGATGATTGCTTTCGTAGGTATCCGTAGTGAAATCCTGTATAGTGAGCATACCCGCCTGCTTCTGCGGCATACTCGGTCAGGCGGTCATAGTTGAGACTTATGACATCCAGGGCGCGATTTGTAGAACTGAACAAGTGCTGATAAAGTCTAGTCAGTGCAAGAATGTTGCTATCGGCAGTTAGACGTCCGAGAATCTTGCTGTCTGCCTCTTCTACTAGAGCCCATATCGCTTTGAGCATGCCTGATCTAACGTCTTCAGGAAAATCTAGCTCGTCAATCGCAGTCTCAAAGCCGTCGCATTGTGTCTTGGCCTCGAGCTCGGAGATCTGATCTGACGACAAGTCGCTGCGGTTCTTTGCAAATGCAATTGCTTTGGCGCCTAGGTCTTGCATCGATGGAATGCCGTAGTCGACTGAAGCGCCGCTTCCAATAATTGTCGTGGGCGTTTGCGATAGGCAATCTTGCGCTTTGCGCAGTACATGCTCAAAGAGATTTTGTGTCATTGTCTATTTCACGGCAAGTGATTGGTGATGGGTGCTATTGCCTACGGATTCCGCCACACAAGCATGAGTGCGTGCGCTCAAGCAGCCTCGAATTGGAGAAGAATTCTGTAGGACCCGTGAATGGCCGTGCTCGGTTGGGTTGGCAGATGGCACTAGATCGACATTGCTGTAAGTTGGGACTTTTCTCCGGAGACGCTCGATGGCTTTGGAGATGAATGATTGTGGCTACGAGTCATATCTTATCACATCTCTCGTAGTTGACACTTCGAATCCGGATTAAGGAGGCCAGGCGGGTCACTCACAGTCAACCAACGAAACGCTCGGGAGGCCAGAGAATCTGGACGCTTCTGGATCATCCTTGGTTTGGAAGGCGGAGATTCTCCCTGGCGCGGTGGCCTGTGCTGCTGCTGACAGCTGTGGCTAGAGTCAGGTCAACTTTCGCCCCCCGCCGCCGGACTGAACACTGGGTCTGTAGTTTCCGTAACGATCTGGATCGCTCTGGCGCGGCTCGCCCCTCCGTCCCACGCTCGATTCTCGACCTTCACCGCCGTCACGGTGCGAGCTACGCCTTCCTCGCCCCCTCCGCCGTCCAATCACGAAACCCCCGACCGAACCGCTTCAAAATCTCGTGCCCCTCCACCCATCGCGCGTCCACTTCAGGCACGCGCCCTACCCAGTCGCCACAACCGCGACGATCGTCCCAACCGTCCCAACCAGATTCACCACGGCAACCAGCAAAGTGCAAACGATCCACGTCTTTAGATTCGCAAAGTCGGCCTTGGTCGCGAGTTGACGCAACTCGCGGCACATCTCGTCGCGGAACCGATCGAGCTCCTCGCTCAACCAATCCAGTTCCTCGCGCAACTCCACCCGCGTTACTGGCGCGCCATGTGCGTTCGAGCCGGCCAGCTGGTCATCTCCCCTGTCGTGGCGCGACCACCGCGCCCGCTGAAGAAACCTCGTGCCGCCCCAACGAGTCCGTGCATCCATCATACCCACGCCACTCCGCGAACCTTTTCTCCCGCGATGGCGGCTAATGCCAGAACCCACCAATTCACCACGTAATCCGAAATGGAACTGACCACCGCTCTTGCTCCTTCGCCCTTGAGGAGACCTTTGCATAACGCCCCTCGTCCTCGAGGCTGCGGTTGCTCTTACTCCCGCCCCGGCGGAGAGCCACGGCGTTCGGTGTCGATTTGTTCAGGGGACGCCGTTCTTCACCCTCTCCAAGGGGAGAGGCAGAACCTGTCCTGAGCTTGCCGAAGGACTCGGCCGTCTTCGGCCGAATTCAGTGAGGGGTCTTCCGGGCAACCATCTCACCAGCAGCAACACTGTCCTCAGGGATCGCGTCGCTCTTCACCCTCTCCTTGGGGGAGAGGCAGCCTCCGGCGTCCCCGCCGGAATGCGGTGAGGGGTCTTCCGCTCCCGCAACGCCCCCCCAGCACCCGCGCCGCTGTGCGCTCCCTACCCCGGGCACGCCACTCTTCACCCTCTCCGAGGGGAGAGGCAGACTCGGCGTACCCGCCGAATTCGGTGAGGGGTCTTCCGCTCCCGCTGCCACCCCCACCACCCACGCCAACCCACCAGCAACCCGACGTGACGCGGGCTAGTCTTCTCCCCTCTTTCAGCTAGCCAGAGCCTTGGAAAGGTCACAGCAAGCGGGCCGGGACAGACCGAATATCCCTGGGTCCCGTAAGACCGTCGGTGAGCAAGGCCGTCCCGGCCCTGACGCTGGCCCCAAGCCTGCATCCGCAAGGCTTAATGCGGGCTCCGCGTCCCTTGAGCCTACCCAATCGCC
>WTFW01000089.1 GCA_011523785.1 Chloroflexota bacterium
TCCGGCCCAACCAACGCTTGACCACACGTTCCCGTCGCAATCCGTCCGTATCCCATCGGCAAATCCCGGCGACATATCCGCAAACACCTCGCCGCCCCGCAGCGTCCGCCCCTCCACCACCTCAAAGACCCGGATGTGACCCGGCCCGTCCGGATCGTGCGAGTTCCCGGTATCGGTGATGTACAGCCGCGACTCGTCCGGCGAAAAGCACAGCCCGTTCGGCTTCACCAGGTCCTCGGCCACCACCGTCGCGCTGCCGGTCACGGGATCCAGCCGGTACACCCGCGTTGGCAGCTCCGCCTCGGCCTTCTCCCCTTCGTACGCCATCACGATTCCGTAGCCCGGGTCCGTAAACCACACGGCGCCGCCGGAATCGACCACCACGTCGTTGGGCCCGTTCAGCCGCCTGCCCTCGAACCGGTCCAGCAAGACCGTCAGGCGCCCGTCGTGCTCCGTGCGCGTAACTCGCCGCGTCAGGTGCTCGCAGGTAATCAGCCGGCCCTGCAGGTCCCGCGTATTGCCGTTGCTGTAGTTGGAAGGCTGGCGAAACAGCGTCACCGCATCCGTCAACTCGCAGTAGCGCAGCATTCGGTTATTCGGGATATCGCTGAACACCAGCGACCGGGAATCCCCAAACCAGACCGGCCCTTCCGCCCAGCGAGCCCCCGTATACAGCCGCTCCACTGCCGCATTCCCCAGCCGATACGCCCCAAACCGCGGATCCAGCACCTCCACCGCCACGTCCGGATACCGAACAATCCCCTCGTCCCACCGCCGCCTCAGCTCAGCGGTCCACGCACCCTCAGCCATGCTTTTCTGTCCTCGCTCGGCCGCCACTGCGGTGCCGAACAGCCGCCGCAGACCTCCATTGTCTCCCAATACATGAACCCAGGGCGACTTAGACGCAACCCTCGTCTAGCCTGGACCCAGGCACCGTGGATCTTCCGGTCCCCGCCGTCCAGTCACCGAGAGCGTGCGGTTCGGGAACTGCGTAGGCTCCAGGCGGACTTCGCGGAGAGCGCGCGTGATAACTTCCAGTTGCTCAAGCCCCATCTGATGCCCGGATCGCTCCATGATTGCGTGGCTATTGTTTCGAGTGTGAAGCTATGGTGGCCTCCGGATGACTGCCTTTAATCGACGTCTATTGCCAAGTGTTAGACAGGCTTAAGTCGTCCGTATCTTGAGGTCTATTCGTTCGAGACAGGGCGTGAGAAGGTCACCTGGTGGTTCCTCGGGCCGCGAACGTCGGATGCGCTACAACGCCGGCAGGGATCGGGACTACCGGGCGCTATTCTCTCAGCGTCAGGTCCCGCAGCGTGACCATTCCGATGGGGTTGCGGTCGTGGTCCACCACAACCGCCCTGGAAACCCCAAAGCGCACCAGCAGGCGTACGGCGTATCGCGCCAGCATATCCGGCGGCACCGTCCAGACTGGTTTGGACATGATTTCATAGACATTGACCCGGTCCGGAGATCGATTGGGGGCTATTACCGAGCGGGCTATGTCCGAAACCAGGACTAATCCGACCTCGTCATTTTCGTCACGCCTATTGACGACCAGCGACTTGACGTTGTGCCGGCGCATCAGAGCTATGGCGTCGGATACGACCGCCAGTCCTTCGATGCTGACAATCTCGGTGACCATCACATCGCGAACCCTGGCTTCTGGTTTCGTGCTCATATTTCTGGAGTCAATTCCTCGTAAATAGTGGGCAGCTGGGTGATCATGCCAACCGCGTCTTCTACGTCAACCTGGAAGGCGATGCCAGTTCCATGCTCCGAGTCAAAATGCGCCGCATCGCTGATGCGCTCCAGTATTAGCCGAGCGCGGGGCTCGACCACCAGGAACATGACGATGTCTCGGGTAGTTTCCAGTTCCAGTCCCAGGAAGGTCCTTTCCGGTATCAGGCCCTCACCTCGTGCGCTGGTAACGATGGTTGCTCCGGTAGCGCCCGCGTCCCGTGCGGCGTCGACGACAACATCGGTCTTATCGTCGCTGACGAGTGCGACTACCAGCTTGAGTCTCATGTCTGGACTCTTCCTCCGTCTTTACGCGGGCGCGCATAGCGCCAGCGCCTCCACCAGGACGCGACAATCGCATATGCTAACACCGTCATTATGGGGAATACGCTGGCAAAAGCAATCAGTCCGAACCCGTCGATCAGCGGACTCCGGCCCGGTATGCCGGCCGCCAGCCCGAGTCCCAGGGCTGCGACCACCGGGACGGTAACCGTAGACGTGGTAACCCCGCCTGAGTCATAGGCCAGCGGTACGATTGTCCGGACGGAGCGGAAGGTGAGCACGATCACTACAACGTAGGCGGCCATGATGTACCAGGGCAACGGCGTTCCGGTGACGATGCGGAAGCAGCCCAGGGCTACGCCCACCGCCACGCCGATGGCCACCGCGATTCTCAACCCCCACGCCCGGACCGCTCCACCGGAAACCGATTCGGCCTTCAGCGCCACGGCTATCAGGGAGGGTTCGGCCACGGTGGTGGCAAAGCCGATCGCCGCGGCAAACGCATACACGAGCCCGTAGTTCCGCCAGTCCGGGGCGCCGGCGCTCACGGCGACTCCCACCGTCTCGGGCGAGGTCAACTGGCTGGCCATGGTCTCTCCGATGGGAAACAGCGCTTGTTCCAGGCCAACCAGGAACAGCGCCAGGCCAGCCAGCACGTAGATGAATCCAACGATCAACTTTCGCAAATTGGGGGGCGGGCGGCGCAGGACGGCCACCTGGAAGAGGACCAATATCCCGACGATAGGCGCCACGTCCAACGCGGTTGAGCTCAGCGACGAAAGGAAGGCATGGAGCAGTAACTCCAAGGTCAGACCACCATCCCAAAGCCCATCACGCAGATCATCGGCGTCAGGCTGGCGAAGGCGATGAGCCCGAATCCGTCAACCATCGGGTTGCGTCCCCGGATAGACGACGCCAGGCCAACGCCCAGCGCCGTCACCAGCGGCACGGTGATCGTGCTGGTGGTGACCCCTCCCGAATCGTAGGCGATACCCACGATTTCAGGGGGCGCAAAAATCGTCATGACGGTCACCAGCACGTAGCCCCCAATTATCAAATAATGGATGGGCCATCCCTTTAGAATGCGAAATACGCCCAACACTATGGCGGCCCCAACGGAGAACGCCACGACCATGCGCAAGCTCAGGGCATAGGAGTCCCGGGCAGGGTCGCTGTCCTGGATAACGCCGGCCTCGGAGGCCACTGATGCCGCCTTACCGGCTACGGCGATGAGCGCCGGCTCGGCGATAGTGGTGCTGAATCCCAAGCAAAAGGCAAAGGCCAGCAGGGCGATGACGCTCCCCTTGCGGGCGAATCCCTGAGCCAAAGCCTCGCCAATAGGAAAGAGGCCGCTCTCCAGCCCCTGAATGAAGAGTGCCAGGCCGACAACCACACAAGCCAACCCCGTGATCACATTCCAGAGGTTGGGAAACGGTTGCCGGATCACCACTATCTGGAAGAAGGCGATGACCAGGATGATGGGAGCGAGATCCTGCACCGATCCGGCGAGTCGACGGAATACCGCAGTTAACAGGTGAGCGGACTCCTTCATTCTGTTCCTGTGGATCTGCGTAATTCTACATGACCGGATAGGCTGAACCACGTCACAAGTGTACGGACACAGTTGCGGACCGGTCCCGCCGAGCTTCTGGTGCTTGGGAAGAGCTTTCTCGTCTTTTGCGTCTTGATGTCAAGACTGACCTCTATGACAAGCTTGCCTACATCATCACATGCTCGTGTTTCAGGCTGAGGCTGAGATTAGTCCGTCTGCTAACGTCAGGTTCGCCAATGGCAAGTTAACCAGGAGGACATACCATTGGCTGGTTGGTACTACACGCCGTCGACGACGACCATTTTGATGTTGGCGGACCTCGAACGAATGTCGTCGAGCGCGGTGTACTCAGGCGATTCCAGCCAGGCGTGAATCTGCTGAAGATTATCGAATTGCAGAATCGCCAGACGCTTCGGCATCCAGTCGCCCAGCCTCACCTCGATCTCACCACCACGCACCACGAACTTGCCGCCGTGAGCCTCCACGGTACCCGTCACGTCAGCAATAAACTGCCCGTAGAGACTCGCATCCGTTATCTCAACATCCGTGATCACATAGGCCGGCATACGTTCGCCTCCAATGGAGCGAATTGCCTCTCGTGAACTCGAGACTCCAAGACTGGAGCTTGCGACCTACCACGCCTCCAGCACCCGCTCCGCAATCGGGCCGCACTGTGGCGGAATCATATCACCTGAAATTGTGAAGGCTGGGATTGATTCTGCCCGTTAGCGTGCCGCTGTTGAGGAAGACAGGCGTCGCGAAAACGTCGGGACGCTTCTGGCAACACCAGGGAAACCCCGAGCGACTCCGAGCGATGCTCGCGGCTTCTGCCTGGAGATTGTCGGCACCAACCGGCCGGCTTCAGGTCCAGCGCGAACCGCAACACCAGGACTCTCCGCGCCGTCCAGATGAGTGGGTCGCACTCTCGTCAAAGCCACGCCTCCAACAATGAGAGTGCGCTGCCTAGGCTTGCGCTAGCCCCGCCAAACCTGCCAGTTCGCCCAGGTCGGAAACCACCAGGTCCGCAACGGCATCAATCCGCTGCGTTCCCCCTCCTCGACCCTCGCGATTCACCCACACACTCGCAATGCCCAGCTGGTTGGCCGGCCCGATGTCATGAAACAGGCTTTCGGCCACGTGCAGCCACGCATCCGTCTCCACCCCCATCCGGGTCGCGGCCAGATCAAAGTTGCGCCGGTCGGGCTTGTAACTACGGGCCTGCTCCGCGGTCACCACCGCATCAAAGTCGACACTCAGCGCCTCAGCCGTCCCCGCAAACAGCGCGTCGTCCACGTTGGAGATCACCGCCAGCCTGTACCGTGTCTGCAACGCCCGCAAAGCCTCCCTGACCTCGGGAAAGATCGGCCAATCAGCCAGGCTGTCCGCCAGGCAATTCAACTCCGTGTCGCTGCACCGGATTCCCAGCGCATCCCCCATCTCAGCCATCACCCGCCGCAGCACGCGCCGGTAGGTCCGATACGTCTCCGACTTCTGCACCTTCGGCTCGATATCCGCAAACAGCGCCAGGATCTCGCCCCTCGACCTGCGCACCCCGTGCGCCCTCAGCACCTCCGACACCGCCCCGCAAATTCCCGACTCCCAATCCACCAGCGTCCCATAGCAATCAAAGCTCACCCACTCGAAACGCTCGAAATCAAGCATCGCAGCCCTGTTCGAACCCTTGCCGACTTGACGTGTGAGATCAGAATCGATCGGCGACAATGTTCAGTTCGATTCCATGCTCAAGGTACGCCTTGGCTGCCGCGAGAACCAGAGCGAAGCCACCCGTCGAATCGACTACTCGTTCGACTACGTCGTCAGCCTCGCTATCGAAGCCGCTATTGACAACACGGACATACGTCCCGTCGTCGCCACGATCTTCAAACATCCACTCAACGCGCGATGGACTGTCCGTATTAGCATCCCATTCAATATAGATCCGGTAATCTTGCTCCAGTGCCACCACGCGAACCTCCGTCGAGGCCTCGTACAGATCCCAATACCACGTAACCGATGTGTCTGCTACCAGCGGACCGGACGTGCGGTTGAACCAGAACTTCGTAATTACATCTGGATTCACAAAGGCGTCAAACACCTGCGCCACGGGTCGACGAATCAACAACTCTATTTTCGCAACAAGCTCGTCGTCTACGGACATTCGCTCGTAAACCCTCAGTTTCGCATCCGGACACCTGCCAGATGCACATACTAGAGTACTAGAAACACTTTCGAGTTGCTGTCTTCCTATATGTTGCTAGACAGACCGGGACTCTCACCCACCACCTTCCAAAACCAGATCCGGCGCCCGTCCAGCCGAATACACGGTCCCGCCAGCGACCAACCCCCACTTCCCGCAACTCCCGTCCGCAATCTGACTCCTCTTCATCCGGTCTCACTCCTCTGCCCTCTCCCTTTCCACCGCAAGCCTCCGCAACGACTCCCCAACCACCCGGAACGTCCGCCACTCCGGCAACATCTCCGCCCCCAGCTCCTCGTAGAAGCGGTGCGCGTCCGTATTCCAGTCCAGCGCCACCCACTCGAAGCGACCGCACCCCCGTTCCACCGCAATCGCCGCCACCCGCCGCAGTAGCTGCGTGCCCAACCCGCGCCGTCGATACGCCGGCGACACATACAGATCGTGCAAGTACATCCCCCGCCGACCCAGGAACGTCGAATACGTGTGGAAATACACCGCAAACCCCGCCGGTTCCTCACCCGCAAACGCCAGCAACGCCTCCGCCGCCGGCCGCTCCCCAAACAGCGATTCCTGCAACGACGCCTCCGTCGCCACCACCTCATGCGTCAGCCGCTCGTACACCGCCAAATCCCAGATCAACCCCATCAGCCGCGGTACGTCGTCCTCGGTGGCAGCGCGAATCGTGAACCCGCGAGACTCAGCCACTCGTGTCACCGTCCTTGCTGGTCTTCGGCGCTCGCCGGCTTAGCTACGCCACGCTGGGCGGACTGAGGTCCGGTCCTCACGAGACAGGATCCACCAGGAAGTCTCGCAAAACGCGGGCCGTTGCCTCCGGCTGCTCGATCCACGGCTCATGCCCGGCCCCCGCGATGGTCGTGTGGCGACTGGAGGGAATCAGCTCAGCGATCTGGGCTCGTCCCAATCGCGGCCGCGGGTCCCCTTCGCCGTCCACAACCAGCGTGGGCGCCCTGACCTGGGCGACCTGGGAGTTCAGGTGTCCGGCGTCCTCCATCAGTCTCATCTCCGCGCATAACACCTCGTTCAGCAGATAGTTGATCGGAAAGCGGTCATATCGGGGCACATCGCCGACCCGCCTCACGTCATAAAGCTCCGTCCGTCCGAGCAAGGAAGACTTCTCCGTCTGGATCCGCTCAAGCTCCTCGCCGCTGGCCGTCAACAGTTCCTCATTGAGAAGCCGCAAGCGCTCACGTTCGGCGGGAGCCAGCTTCGCTTCGCGGTTGCGGCGGTATTCCTGGTGCCAGGCGGGGTCGATCCCCGTCCCCGACATATACACCAGCCGTGCCGTGCGTTCGGGATAGTGGATGGCGTACAACAGCGCTAGCGTCGCTCCCCACGAGTGACCGACGATCGTCCACGCCGCGTACCCCCAATACGCTCGAAGCGCATCCAGATCGTCCACAAGCGTCGGCACGTCGTACGGCCCAACGTCGTCCGACCGCCCGCATCCCCGCTGGTCATACCGGTGCACCGTCGTCAGATCATCGATCATCGCCGCAACCGGCCCCAGGTAGTCATAAATCCCCGGCCCGCCATGACAGAGCACAACCGGCGCCCCGTACCCCTGCGTCGCCGTCCACATGGAGATCCCGTTCGCAGCAACCTGCTGTTCAGAAACGGACATGCATCTTCCGGGGAACTCGTCAGCGCCCGGAAGCCCCCGAGAACCAACGCACTGTCGTCTACGTACCGTACCCGGCCAACCGGCCGGTCATGCCGGGCCGGTCCGGCCCGCCCAACGCGACTCCACCCCGCAACGTATCCGCTCGACAACCAGGTCGATACCCAGGGTTCCCTCAACAATCAGATCGGCGTCGGCTCGCATCCGCTCCTGGAAGTGTTCGTAGATCGGCCTGGCCCGAGCCTCGTATCCGGCGAGCTCGCCCATCACATGCTGAAGCGGCTCGTCCGCCAGCGCAATGTCTCGCAGAATCCGGCGTGCCATGGCAACGTCCAACGGCGTGTCGATGAAGATCAATAGATCGATCAGCCTTCCTGATTCCGAGTGCGCCCGACCCAGTGGCGCGTCAGCCACAACCCAACGCGCGGGCCCGACGATGGTGGCGCCAATCGGACAGGTAATAGCGTGGCCAGCCTTCAATGCCTGTAGGTGACGAGTAAAGAGCGGGGTTTCGTAGACCTCGTAGTCCGCTCAGTCGGCGAACCAACGATGTAGGTCGTCGGGATATACGTTCGTTTCCTCGTAGTCGTCAAAGTGAATCGCGACGGCGTCGCCCAGAACCCCGGCCAGGCCCCGCGCCGCCGCCGTCTTCCCACCCCCGTTGACAGCCGTGATGCCCACCACGCCAACGCGGTTCATCGCCCCATCTATTTCAGGCCAGCCTGCCTCGGGCCGCTGTTTCAGTTTCCTTCGCATCCCGATAGCAGTCTGAAATGCGCTCGTGCCATAATCCAGCTGTGGCCTGGGAACCGACGGCCCAACCCGCTGAGGCGGCGCCGGATGCGCTTGATTGACGGCGAAATCCCAATGGTCTACTGGGCGGCCGCCGGTCATCCAGTGCGGGCGGAATGCTCGAACGTCGTGGTTTTGAGTTCATGCTAGCGACAGGAAGCGCGGCGCCAGACTTCACCATCCCCCTGCTCGCCGGCGGGGAGTTCACCCTTTCCGACCTCCGGGGAACCAGGGTTGTCCTCTTCTTCTTCCCGGGAGCCTTAACCCCGGGTTGAATGGCCGAAAACGTGGGATTTGGAAAATCCCAGCGGCGGATGGCGGACCGCAACGCCGTGGTGGTCGGCATCAGCTCGGCTGAGGAGCGGAAGCTACGGCGCCTGGCCACGTACTTCAGATTCTTGAGGATTGACCTGCCCCTGGCCCATGATGCCGATAGCCGCGTGGGCGCCCTGTACGACCTCAGGCCCGATACCGGGGAGCACAACCTGCGGGTGACCTACGTGATTGACGAAGAGGGGCTGGTCAGCGACTTCCACCACAACGAGTTGTCCGCGTTCAGCCACTGGCGCTGGGCGCTGCGAACGGTGCGCGAGGCCGGTTAGGCACGGGGCGCGGGCGCCGTCCCGAGTGCCGCCGACGTCAGCATGATGGAGATGAACCGGTCCACCAGCGGGCCGGCCGCGGCCGCCGCTATCACCAGGATCACTCCCTCTCACCTTGCCCAATTGACCCTCCGCAGGCTGCTAGAGTCAGTCCTACAGAGTCATGTCCTGGAGGAGATGCATGGGGGATTCGCCACCCTCGCCGTTCACCCTGCGAGAGAGACCCTCCACGCCCCCGGATCGCCCCATGGAAGAGACGGCCCGCCTGGGTAACGAGATCTACGAGCGGCACATTCGACACCAGGTCGAGGCCGACCACCACGGCCAGGTCGTAGCCATCGACGTCGAAAGCGGCAACTGGGCCGTCGGCGACACCGTGATCGCCGCAACCGACCGCCTCTGGTCCCACCACCCGGCCGCCCACGACATCTGGTCCCTCCGAGTCGGCTACCGAGCCCTGCATCACTTCGGCGGACGCCCCTTGCGGAGAGCTGAGTGATCGAGGGCGTCGTAAACGCCGCCTATGAGCCGATAGTCACTCTCGGCATTCAGGGTCCGACCGGGCAGGCAAGTGTGATCGAAGCCGTAATCGACACCGGCTTCACCGGATTCCTGACCGTGACTCCGGCCCTGGTGTCGTAGTTGGGACTGCGCTATCTGACCAGGGGTTGGGCGTCCCTCGCCGATGGCAGCGAAGTGCCCTTCGATGTCTACGATGTCACGGTGCTCTGGGACGGACGACCCGTCCGCGTCGAGGCGGACGCCGCCGACACCACCCCCCTCGTAGGCATGCGGCTACTCGACCGCCACAATCTGAACATGGATGTCGAAAACGGCGGACGCGTCATCATCCAGGCCAACGACTAGCCGGACCTCAGGCGTTCCTCTCTCTCCGCTGCGCCGTTCCGGCTCATCGTCAATTCGCCTCGCCGGGACTTGTCCCCCACTTCGCGAAGGGCCGGTGCCCAATTGAGCGGGGAAACCTGGCATTGACACCCAAGTCCCTTGGCACTCTTCTGAGCTACGCGGAGCGCCCGCGGAGCATGGCCGCGGGTCGAATTGTCCTTATGGTAAACGAGATCCGATCATGAAAACTCGCGTGTTATCAATTCAGGCAATTCCTTGACACTGGGTATGACGTGCGTGTGTCGATAATTGCCCCAGGCCTCGACCGGTCTGGGTCCGCTCAGTACGCCGACAACACCGCGACATCCCGCATTGTAGCCTTCCAGCATATCGGCTGGCGTGTCGCCGATTTTGACAACCTCGTGCACGCTCTGAATATTCAACTGTGTCATAGCGTGGAAAATCATGAATGGCGCCGGGCGTCCGATCTGTCCGGGGATATGCTCCACGTCCACGGCGATGTCCACCAGCCCGTCACTCACCCAGCCGAGGCTGTCCATGATTGCCTCGGTTATGGCACGATGGAAGCCGGTATTCGTGGCGACCTTGATGCCATGTTCGTGGCACCAGCGAAATGTGTCGGTGGCTCCAGAAACTTCTCTGACCTCCCTGCGATAGTGCTCGATCATGAGCTCCTCGTAACGGTCAAAGACCGTCTTCGCCTCTTCGTAAGTATCAAGAGTTCGTGCTTTCTCAAAATCCTCAATGTCGATTCTGTCTCCTCTCGACCGAGCAATGAGAAACTGGTAAAGATGAATCTTGTTCGTTCCCATGTGCAGCAGGATCTCATCCGGTGTCGTGTCTAAGTTATGTTCCTGCGCAGCCTGGTAGAGGCAGTCTCGCACGCCAGTGTCATCATGCACCGTCGTCCCGGAAAGATCGAACATGACCATGCCGATTTTGCTCATGGGCGCTCACCTTCCTGCATGTATGAATGGCTTACGGTTTCACGATGGGTCGCATACCCTCGTGTGTCTCCAGCGATTCGAGCGCGCCGGTCACGCCTTCTGCGGTGAGTGGGAAGGCCGGGCCGGCAAGTCTTTTGTACGGATATCGGTGGCGGCTTCGGTAGACGAGGTCCAGGGCTCGGCCCAGGTACCGGGAGTCATAGTTGTGGAGGCCGGCGATTGTGAGGCATTTGGTAATCACATCGTGTGAGTCGAGCACGAAGTTGTCGTCGGGATACAGGGCGCCCTGCATGAGATAACGTCCGCCGATGCGCAGCATCTTGACTCCCAACGGTATAACGCTGGCGAAACCAGTCACTTCAACGACCACGTCCGCGCCGCGTCCACCGGTCAGGTCATTCACCTTGTTGACAAGGTCTTCATCATCGTACTGGCCGGCGTTAATGACCTGGTCGGAACCGAATGCACGGGCAATCTCTAATCGCTTGTCGAGTACGTCGACCATGATGACTTGTCCGGCGCCTTGCTCCTTGGCGAGTGCGGACGCATAGATCCCCAACATACCCGCACCCTGGATCACGACGTTCTCGCCCGGCTGCAAACCGATCCTGGCAAGACCCGCGGTCACGGTAGCCGCGGCGCACATCAACGGTGACGCCTCCTCGTCGGACATATCATCTGGAACTCTGAACACGCTTGTGCCGGGTCTAACGTAAACATATTCGCCGAACGTGCCCGCGAAATGCGGTGGAACGTCGCTATGTGCATGTCCGTACTTGAAAAGGCTAAGACACTTCTGTGGCAGATCATATATCCGGCAAAAGCTGCAGCAGCCGCAGTTGGCCATGATGCTCCAGGTTATTCGGTCACCCTCGGACAGGCGATAACCGGCGGTATCGGTCCTAACGTTCGGCCCGAGTTGCACGATTGTTCCCAGCCCTTCGTGTCCCAATACGGTTGGCGCAGGGAAAGGCCGCCGGCCTCGCCAGCTATGCACATCGGAGCCGCATACCGTGGCGATCGTCGTCTTGACCAGGATCGCGCCGGGCTCCAGTTCTTGCGGCAACGGGAAACAGCGTTCTTCCAGTGATTCTCCAACACCCATGAAAAGCACGACGTTGCCCATCGGCTGTGCCACCTCAACGCCTCCGTTCATCCGGCAAGGCGTTGTAGATATAGCACAGGTGTCACCAGCTAACATTCATGGTGAGGCTAGACCCGGTCATTTGGACAGCTACCACGTACCGGCGGTGCCAGTCCATGATCGCCACGAGGTAGAGAAACCCCGGGCCATGGGCAGTTAGGTGCGCTGCCCACACCTGGTTGGGCCGGGTGATCCTGGGTCCGGTGATCGGCCGCACGAGCGGTCAGGAAACGGTTCACCACGTGCATGGTGGACCGAATGGGATTCGAACCCACGACCTCCGCAATGCGAGTGCGGCGCTCTTCCGACTGAGCTATCGGCCCTCAGCAGAGCCTATACGGACGGAGCGTCTTTCCCCTCTCCCTTGAGGGAGAGGGTTAGGGTGAGGGTGGCTGCTAGCCCCGGCAACCATGCCTGGTTCAGCCCCGCCCTATACCCCACATCCGTCCGCAAGTCTCTTCTTCAATCCGTCTAGGCCGCAGGCGTAACCCTCACGCGCTTCCGCCCTCGAACCTGCTCAAAAACCAGCGTCCCGTCAGCCAGCGCAAACAGCGTGTGATCCCGGCCCACGCCAACGTGAGCCCCTGGGAGCAACTTCGTGCCCCGCTGCCGGGCGATGATCTGACCCGTCCGGATCGCCTCGCCCGCGAACTTCTTCACCCCTAGCATCTTCGGGTTACTGTCGCGACCGTTCCGGCTGCTGCCCAGCCCCTTTTTGTGTGCCATCGCTCGTAGTCCTTCCGTTTCGCTCGTCTACGCCGGCTGCGCGCTGATCGAATCGATCCGCACCCGCGTCAGCTCCTGGCGGTGACCCATCCGGCGCCGCCGGCGCTTACTCGCCTGGTACGTAAAGATCCGGATCTTCCGGCCCCGCACGTGCTCCAGCACGCTCGCCTCGATCGAGGCGCCATTGACGGTCGGCTGACCCACCTGCACGCCATCCTCATCGCTCACCAGCAACACATCGTCAAACGTCAGCTGCCCCGCCTCTTCGGCGTCCAGCCGCTCCACCTCGATCACGTCCCCCGGCGACACGCGATACTGCTTGCCCCCGGTCGAAAAAACCGCGTAACCCATAACGATCCCGTCGCTGGTTCTACCTGAAGTGCGGCGTCCCAACCGCGCGCCAATCCAACCCAGCGCGCCACGCCGTCAACCCCGCATCCTACCAAAACCCAGCCCCCTGCCCCGTTCGTGGTGAGCCGGGCCGGTGTACCCACCAGACCGTGTCGAAC
>WTFW01000067.1 GCA_011523785.1 Chloroflexota bacterium
GGCCAATGTGTCCAGTTTTGGGGCGGATGTGTCCAGTTCTCGGCCGAATGTGTCCAGTTTCCGGCCAGATGTGTCCACTTCGGCGGGGCAGGTGCGCTCGGGATGCGTGCGTGGACGGGGTGGCAGGTTGGGCTGGGATTGACCACGGCGCTGGGTCCCGGCTGAAGACGCCGGGATGACGCGGGATGGAGGCGAGGGAAACACCGCCGGGGATGGGCGGTGCTGGCAATGATGTCAATGTCAGCAATGCAATCGGTGCCGGCGTTGCTGGCAGCGCCGGCAGGGATGGCGGTGGCAGCGACCCGGTGGTGGGCAGGGATAGGTCTTGGGCGAATGCCCGACGGCGCAGGTGATTCAACGGCTTGGCGGCGCCACCAGCGATTACGGATCCCAGGCTGCGCGCAGCTTGGGCCACACAGCCCGAGAGGCCGAAGCGCGGTCGGCTCGGGGGAGCAGGGGAGCGGGGAGAGGGAGAACAGCGCGGAGCCTCTTAGGCGCTCCTAAGGGACGCAAGCTTTGACGGAAGCGCGTCGCACTCGCATTGCGGAGGTCGTCGGTTCGCATCCCATTCGGTCCACCAAGCGCGTTCTACGCAGCTATCCCGGCCACGCGACGGCTGGGCAGCGCAGATCCTGGCGTAGGATGTCCTTGGGGCGTTGTGCATTACAGCACGCCTACACACGGGAACTCGAGGAGGGATATGCGGCCGCCGGCGTCCAGGCATGAAGAAGAGGGCTTTAATCCGCCGCGCCGGCCGCGACACGACACGGCCCGGCTCGGCACCGAGATCTACGAGCGGGACATTCGGTCGCAGGTCGAAACTGCCCACTACGGGGAGATTGTGGCCATTGACGTTGCGAGCGGTGGGTGGGCTATCGGCGAGAGCATTTACGGCGCCGTGCAGCGGCTGCGGGCGCAGCACCCGGACGCTCATGACGTCTGGTCCGTGCGAGTAGGGCACCGGGCGCTCTACAGCTTTGGGGGCAACTCCCTGCGGAGCGCCGGGTGATCGAGGGCAGCGTGAACGCTGCGTATGAAGCTGTCGTGCGTCTGCCCGTGCGTGGGCCTGCAGGGGAGACCCGCCAAATCGACGCCGTGATCGACACCGGCTTCACGGGCTTCCTGACGGTACCGCCCGGGCTCGTCGAGGAACTGGGACTGCTGTACCTGACCAGTAGCCAAGCCGTCCTGGCCAATGGCAGCGAAGAAACCTTTGACGTCTACGGGATAACCCTGCTGTGGAATGGTCGGCCACGATTTGTCGACGCCTTTGTGTCAAACACGACGCCGCTGGCAGGTATGCGGCTGCTCGACAACCATCGTCTGTTCATAGACGTCGTGAGTGGCGGTCAAGTCACGATCCACCCCAACCAGTAGCCGGTCCGGCGGGATGGGATGAGAAGCTGGGTGGCACGAGAGTCGGTCTTCCGCATGGCACCTGGAACAGTGTTTTGAGTCAGGTGGGCCTGAAATGCGTGGGGCGATGAAGTACGCCGTCGTTATTGAACGGGGCCCGACAAGCTTTGGGGCGCACGTCCCCGACTTGCCGGGATGCGTAGCCGTTGCGGAGACGAAGACGGAAGTTCTAGTGCTGATCCGCGAGGCCATTGAGCTTTACCTGGAGGCGCTGGAAGAGGACGGGGGGACGATTCCGACTCCGCAGGCGTACGGACTGACGGAGGTCTAGCCGCCTGGAACGCAGGGCACCGGTTTCTGTGCACTCCGTTAAGATGGTCCCGGGGCCGATAGCTCAGTCGGACGAGCGCCGCATTCGAATTGCGGAGGTCTTGGGTTCGACGTCCACTGGGTCCATGAGATGTGGAGTGACGGGTCCGCAAGACCCTATAGACCAGCAAGGACGGTGGCAACGGTGCCTCAATCGCCCGGATTCACGATTCGGGCTGCGACGGAGGACGACGTAACGCGGCTCATGGCCCTCATTCAGGACCTGGCGGTGTACGAGAAGCTGACGCATGAGGTGGTGGCGACGGAGGAGTCGTTGCGGGGTCGCTGTTTTGGGGAGCCGCCGACGGCGGACTGTGGCTCGGCTCACCATGAACGGTAGCGGTTGGGAGGGCCGGGGTTTGCTGGTTGCCCGGAAGAGGCCGGTTTGAAACCGGCCCCTAGGCAAGAAGGGACGCGAGGTGCGCGGAAGACGGGATGGGGGGACTGGATCCCGGCTGAAGACGCCGGGATGACGGAGAAGGAGGAAGACGGGCGGGTCACAGACGCCGCCCCTACGCAAGAGGGACAGGGACGGCGGAAGGACCGGGGAGGACGGGGAGCGGGCCGAGGGTGACATGATGGACACAGTGAACGCGGTCCTTACG
>WTFW01000104.1:0-5753 GCA_011523785.1 Chloroflexota bacterium
GATGGTTAGGGTTGGGGTTTTTGCTCCTGGATTTGGATGAGGTTGCCGCAGGTGTCGTCGAGGATCGCGGTGATGACGGGTCCGAGGTCGGTTGGCGGCTGGGTGAAGTGCACGCCTTTGGCCTGGAGACGCTCGTATTCGGCTTGCACGTCGTCGACGGCGAAGGAGGTGCTGGGGATGCCGTCCTCCACCAAGGCCTGCACGAACGGACGGACCGCGGGATGGTTATCCGGCTCAAGCAGGAACTCCGTCCCTTCCGGGTCTTCCGGGGATACGACGGTGATCCAGGAGAACTCGCCCAAGGGAATGTTGTGCTTGAGCTGGAAGCCAAGCGTTTCGGTGTAGAAGCGAAGCGCCTTCTGCTGGTCGTTTACGAAGACGCCGGCGAGGTGGATTCTCATCGTTCACATGTCCCTTTCATCTGTTGCGGTCGGCCAACGCTGGGCGATGGCCTTGAGCGGGGCGCCCTGATACCAATGGAGCTTGGATCTGCCCACGCGCCTGGTGCGAATCAGCCCGGCGGCCTCCAGGACGTCCAAGTGTTGGGTGATGGCCTGGCGCGAGGAGTTGATGCCGTGCTTCATGGTGAGGCGGGCGCAGAGTTCGAAGAGCGATTGACCTGACCGATCGACGAGCTCATCCAGGATGGCCCGGCGGGTTGGGTCAGCGATCGCGCGATAGACGTCCACACGACTAGCCTCAGGCAAGTGTTGGCTTGCATGTCAAGTGTTTGGCTTCACGCGTTCAGGCTTCGGACTCGGGATCAGGCCTGGAGATTGCTCGTCAGTGCCAGATCCCGGTCCTCCGTCTTAGCGCTGGATGTGTAAACCATGAGTCCGAACGGGTGTGGGGGTCTCCGGTCTGCACATCCCGGAAGAGAGGGATTACTAGCGGCCGCCGCTTGGGGACGCGAGGAGCTGTGGAGCGGTCTCTCAAAGGCGAGGGCGCAAGAGGGCGGCGTGGGCCGGAGGGAAGGGCTATCGCCCGAGGCAAGACGCTAGGGCTGGCAGCCACCCTCATCCCAGCCTTCTCCCTCAAGGGAGAAGGAGGAAGAGCGGCGGCCCCGGGGATGCGATGGGCAAGGGGGCTGGTGGTGTGGGGCGTGGGGTGCGCGGAAGATCCCTCACCCCAGTCGTCTCCTAGGGCGAGAGGGGGCACGAGCCGCCATTCCTTCGAAGACGAGGGGCGTTAGGTGGCGCCGTAGATGCGGGTGGGGTCGATGACGCAGTGTTCGCCGCTGGGTGACTCGATGGTGTGGCCGTGGGTGAGTTGGGTGACTGTGTCGCCCTGCTGGAGGAAGCCGTTTGGGTCCTCGCGGGCAAGGTCACGGGCCGCCGTGCGGAGGTCGTGGGCGTTGAGGAGGCGGGCGAGGGCGTTGCCGACGGGGGCGAGGTTGACGAGGCCGGCGTCTTCCATGCGCTGGCCGAGGCGGTTGTAGTCGCTGCCGGGGTGGCCGGGCAGGGGCGGGGTGCCGATGCTGACGAGGGGCGTGGTGGAGCCGTCGGGCCGGCGCATGCGGCCTTGCGAGACGCGGGGCTTTCGGTAGGGCAGTTCGAGCCAGACCTCGCACAGGTGCATGGCGGTGAGGTTCTGGTAGGGGACGCCGAGGAGCAGGTAGCGGCCGTTGCGGTTGAAGACCTGGCGCATGGGGCTGTGGGCGTCCCAGCCTGAGGCGCCGCCGGAGGTCGCGATGGTTTCGGCCAGCGGGCCGATGGCGGCGATGCTGTGGGCGAGGTGGATGCTGCGGTGGGCGTGGGGGCGGCGGCGAGCCGCTTCGGAGATGGCGCCCATCTGCGAGGGGGTGTGGATTGGATCGAAGACGAATTCGGGGTTTCCGGCGGTTGGGTAGGTGAAGGTGGGGACGACCAGGGTGCCGTGGGGGCCGAGGGCCTGGAGGAGGGCGTCGACGACGGTTTCGGGGCCGCCCTCGACGAGTCCGATGCTGCGTAGGGAGCTGTGGACCATGAGGAGGTCGCCGGGGTGGACGCCGAGCGCGAGGAGATCGCGGACCAGGTCGGGAAGGCGCAGCGGTGCGCAGCAGGCTCCGCCTGTTTTGCTGTCCGGCGTCCGTGGCACGGGTCGTTCCTGGTATTCGCGAACCAACCGGGCTGGCAGGCCGACTCGTGAAGCCGGTCGCATGCGGGCCATGGTCGCCTTCACACGCGGATCCATCAACGATGTCTGCGGGAACCAAGCCTGGTCGCGGATCTCCGACGTGCTCGCAGACAGCCCCTGGCCAGATGCCTGGGAGAACTGACTGGGCTAGACTCGGGCGCCTGGGGCGGCGATGGTCCGTAGGAGCAATCGTGGGGGCCACCCGCCGCTCGCCATGCGCAGGGGACGCATCGATGCGGGGAAGACGTGATCCGAAACTCGGCCGTCGCCGTCTGCTCGCGGTTTCTGTTCTGATGCTCGGAGCCGCGGTGGCGTCCACCGTTGGGTCCTGCGCCGACAGCGACGAGTTCAATTTCAAGCCGCGTGGCACGAGGACGCCAGTCAGCCAGGGCGGCTAGGGCGCTATACCCAGCCACGTAGGTGACGTGGCCGGCGCAGCGGCGGCCACTCGGCCCACACGTCCCCACGGAGCCGATCTGTTTGGCCAGCGCCGCGCACGGTGAACCTCCGCACCACCTCATATTTCGAGAACCGCAGCTCTGGACCCTCCGTCGCCTTCGTGTCTAGAGATCGGACCGCGGAAGGCCTGAGCCTCAGGCGAGAGGACCTGTACGAGGAGCGGGTCTAGCCGCCCTTGTCCTTTCGGTGACCGCATCGAGTTGGTGGACGCTCAGGCGAGCGCGAGGGGCCGTAAGCTCGAACTCTGTGGGGGTTACCGGGCGACTGGAGTGGTGGCGATGAAGAAGCTGCTTTTTCTGGACTTCCGCGAGCTGGAGTACGTGGAGGGGTTTGCGCGGGCGGTGGAGTCGCCGGTGAAGGATGCGGGGGCGCCGTTGCTGCGGCCGGAGTTGCCGTGGGAGCAGGGGAACATGCAGATGTTCGGGAGCGTGCTGCGGGGGGCGGATGGGCGGTTTCGGGCGTGGTATGAGGTGGTGGAGGCGCCCTGGCGGGTGCGGCTGGCGTATGCCGAGAGCGACGACGGGTTGGACTGGCAGAAGCCGGAACTGGATGTGTTCAGGGACGGTGGGCAGGCGACCAATATCGTGTTCGACGGGGAGCCGCTGGGGTCCGCGGTGATCGAGGACCGGGAGGATCCGCGGCCGGAGTACCGGTTCAAGCTGCTGACGGGGGCGGCGCCTTCGGGATGCGTGTCGGCGTTTCATAGCGCGGACGGGATGCACTGGGAGTCGGCGCGGATGTTTGGCGGCCGGGTCCAGCCGGTGATCGCGACGGCGCCGGATTGCCCAATCGGGTTCCTGCGAGCGCCGGATGGGCGGTTTGCGGCGTATCACCGGATGGCGGGGTATGGACGGCGGGTCTTTCGGAGCGAGTCGTGGGACTTTGCGCACTGGTCGGGCGAGCCGCAGATGGTGCTGGAGCCGGACGCCGGAGATCCGCCGCAGACGCAGTTTTACGGGTTGGGCGCCTGCGCCTATGGGCCATATGAGGTGGGCACGCTGTGGATCTACGCGACCGACCGCGAGGACCGGGAACCGGGCAAGCCTCATGGGCTGCAGACGCCCGAGCTGGCCTACGCACGGGCGGGGACGGCGTGGCACCGGGTGGAGCCGGGGACGGCGTTCATTCCGAACGGGGCGGCGGGCGAGTGGGATTGCGGGAATCTGCAGGCGGCCTCGCAGCCGGTGTTCCTGGACGATGAGATTCGCTACTACTACGCGGGGACGAACGTGCGGCACTCGCGGCACTGGGAACTGGAGCCGCAGGAGGCCGGGCTGGGGATGGCGCGGCTGAAACCGGACCGGTTTGTGGCGTTGCGGGCGGGGGAGGCGCCGGCGGAGCTGGGGACGATTGCGTTCAAGCCGCCGTCGGTGGAGGTGTTCGTGAACGCGCGGACGGCGGACGATGGGGAGATTCGGGTGGAGTTGCAGGACGCGGAGGCGCGGCCGCTGGCGGGGTTTGCGGCGGCGGACTGCCGGCCGATCAATGGTGACTCGACGGCGCACCGGGTGGAGTGGCGGGGCGTGGGGCAGGCCGAAGCGCCGGTGGGTCAGCCGACGCGGATTCGGGTGACGGTGCGGCGGGCCAGTGTGTACTCGGTGTTTCTGACGGAGCCGGGTGAGACGCCGGTATATCACCAGTTCGAGGGGCTGCGGCCGGAGAGTCAGGCCTGGTAGGCGGCTGCAGGCACCGGGTTAGGTCTCCGGCGGAGTGGCGACAATCGTCCAAGGACTCGGGCGCCGCGGTGACGGATGGCGACGGCCCAAATACTTGAGACGGTCCGATGGCAGAGGAGTGGCGCGGATGAAGAAGCTGATGTTCTTTGACTATCGCGAGCTGGAGCTGCTGGACGGATTCACGCGGGAGGTGGAGCCGCCGGTGAAGGACCCGGGGGCGCCGTTGATGACGCCGGACCTGCCGTGGGAGCACGGGAACATGCAGTTTTACGGCAGCGTGCTGCAGGCGGCGGACGGGCGGTTCCGCGCCTGGTACGAGGTGTGCGTGCCGCCGTTCACCCCGCGGCTGGCCTATGCGGAGAGCGACGACGGGCTGACCTGGCGCAAGCCGGAGCTGGACACGTTCAGCCAGGACGGGCGGCGGACCAATATCGTGTTCGACGCGGAGCAGACCAGTCCCGCCCTGCTGGAGGACCGCGAGGACCCGCGGCCGGACTGGCGGTACAAGATGCTGATGGGCGCCGAGCCATCCCGGTGCATTGCCGCGATGCATAGCGGGGACGGCATCCACTGGAAGCCCGTGCGCACGCTGGTGGGCCGGATCCATCCGGTGATCACGACGAATCCGGACTGCCCGATCGGCTTTCTGCGAGCGCCGGACGGGCGGTTTGCGGCGTATCACCGCATGGACGGGTACGGGCGACGGGTGTTCCGAAGCGAGTCGTGGGACTTTACACACTGGTCGGGCGAGCCGCGGATGGTGCTGGAGCCGGACGCGGGCGACCCGCCGCAGACGCAGTTTTACGGTCTGGGGGCCTGCGCGTACGGGCCGTACGAAGTGGGCACGCTGTGGATCTACGCGACCGACACCGGCGACCGGGGATCGACCAAGATGCACGGGCTGCAGACGCCGGAATTGGCGTATGCGCGGTCGGGCACGGCGTGGCATAGGGCCGAGCAGGGGACGGCGTTCATTCCGAACGGCGGGCCGGGCGAGTGGGACTGCGGGAATCTGCAGCCGGCCTCGCAGCCGGTATTCCTGGACGACGAGATTCGCTACTACTACGCGGGCACGGACGCGCGGCACTCCATGCGCTGGGAGGTGGCGCCGCAGAACGCGGGCCTGGGCCTGGCTCGGCTGAAGCCGGACCGATTTGTGGCGCTGCGGGCGGGTGAGACGCCGGCGGAGTTGGGCACGATTACCTTCAAGCCGCGTTCGGTGGACGTGTTTGTCAACGCGCGGACAGGGGACGATGGCGAGATTCGAGTGGAGTTGCAGGACGCGGAGGCAAGGCCGCTGGCGGGATATACGGCGGCGGACTGCCGGCCGATCAGCGGGGACTCCACGGCGCACCGGGTGGAGTGGCGGGGCGTTGGGCAGTCTGAAGCGCCCGTGGGGCAGCCGACGCGGATCCGGCTGACGGCGCGGCGGGCCAGCGTGTACTCGCTGTTTCTGACGGAGCCGGGCGAGACGCCCATCTACTACCAGTTCGAGGCGCTGCG
>WTFW01000104.1:5853-12846 GCA_011523785.1 Chloroflexota bacterium
GGCGCTGCGCGATAGGCGGGAGGGCGTCTATCGTGGCGGCTGATGCAGCGGATACGGGAAGCGCGGCGCCGGCCGGGCGCGAGTTGGAGAAGCACTGATGGCCCTGCGAATGATCCAGGTTGGGACTGGCGGGATGGGGGCGACGTGGTGCCGGGACTTCCTGCCACCGCACGTTGCGGCGGGGCTGATCGAGGTCGTGGCCGCGGTGGATACGAACCCGGAGGTGCTGGCGAACGCCCGGGAGCACCTGGGCTTAGGTGAGGCGCAGTGCTACACGGACATCCAGCGGGCGTTCGACGAGAACCCGGCGGACTTCTGCACGGTGGTGGTGCCGCCGTATTCGCACGAGGAAGTCGTTGACCAGGCGGTGGCCCACGACCTGCACATCCTGTCGGAGAAGCCGATCGCGGACACGCTGGTGGGGTCGGTGCGGATTGCCGACAAGGCGACGAAGGCCGACAGGAAGATGGCGGTGACGATGAGTCATCGCTTCAACCAGTACAAGACGACGATGCGGGAGAGCGTGCGGTCCGGTCGCTACGGAGACCTGAACTACCTGGTGTTCCGGTTCACACAGGAGGCGCGGAATACGGGGTCTTGGGGATTCGGGTTCCGGTACGAGATGGACGACCCGCTGCTGGTGGAAGGGTCGGTGCATCACCTGGACATCCTGGCCGACCTGGCCGGCGCCAAGTGCGACACGATCTACGCCCGGACCTGGAATCCCGCCTGGAGCGAGTTCGCCGGCGACGCCCAGGCGCTGGTGACGATGGAGTTCGAGAATGGCGTGCGAGCCACCTATGAGGGCTCCAAGGTGAACGCCGTGGGGATGGACGGCTGGGGCCGTGAGAACACGCGCGCAGAGTGCGAAGGGGCGACGCTGATCCTGGGGCAGGAGCGCCTGGAGTGCTTCCCGTTCGACCCGGCGCGCAATGCTCGCATCAAGGCCGAAGGCGACGGCCACACCGTTCCCTGGCTGGAGCAGCCGTTCTGGGGCCACGTGTGGCTGATCGAGAAGTTCGTGCGCTGGCTGGAGGGCGGCGAGCCGATGGAGACAAACGTGGTCGACAACCTGCAGTCGGTGGCGCTGGTGACGGCCGCGATCGAGAGCAGCCAGACGGGGCTGCCGGTGAAGGTGCAGGAGCATTTGGCGGCGGCGTGGCGGGAGGTGGGGGCGGTTTAGGGCTGAATCCTCCGTACTGGCAGGGGCCGTTCAGGCGCGCCAAGCCCCTGTCGGCAGAAGTCCATCCCGGATGATCGTGCACGTATCCCGTGGGATACAATTCGATCGTGCAAGTCGAGGTGCGGCAGACCGATGTCTATGCGCTGGTTTGGAAGGCTCCGGGACCGGCAGGTGCGGGACTTCGCCAAGGCTCGGGACCCGGCGCGAGGGCTTTAAGAGGACTTAGGTATGGCCACGACGCGAACTCGTCGATGGGATGCGGCGGAGCACCTGAAGAGTGACGAGGACATCGTTGCCTACCTCGAGGCGGCCTTCGAGGACGGCGACCCGGCGCTGATCGCAGCCGCCCTGGGGGACATTGCAAGGGCTCGAGGCATGACGAAGGTCGCCGCGGACGCCGGCCTGGGTCGGGAGAGCCTCTACAAGGCCCTGTCGCCCAACGGTAACCCGGAGTTCGCCACCGTGCTCAAGGTCATGCAGGCGTTGGGGTTGGGGCTGCGGGTGTCGGCCACTCGCCAGGCTTAGGACAGTCCCTAGAGGTAATTGCGGGCCAGCGCCTCGTAGCGCGGATCGTCGCGGTCGGCGGGGCGGAAGCGTCCACGCCAGCGGGCGGCGAAGGTGGGGGCGTCGGCGGCAAGGGTTTCCAGGAGTGAGGTTTCGATCAGGGACGAGAGTGACAGGCCGCGCGACTGGGCTACGCGCTCGGCCTCGTCGACCAGCGCATCGTCAATGGTGATTGTGAGCTTTCGCTTCATGACCGGGAGTTTGGTTCTGTGGCAGGCAGCCGGGATTGGGATTCCAATTTAGGAACGTCCCGGGGCGGCATGTGTACCAATGTTGGTATATTGATGGGTATTCGTGGACCTGAAGCGCCTCCCGGCGGTCTTCTACCGTTCTGAGTCCGGCGCGGAGCCGGTTCGAGATTGGCTGAGATCCCTGGAGAAGCAGGACCGGTTCAGGATCGGGACGGACATCAAGACGGTTGAGTTCGGGTGGCCAATCGGGATGCCGACGTGCCGACCGCTCGGACACGGCCTGTACGAAGTTCGGACCAACCTGGGCAACCGGATTGCCCGGGTCCTGTTCTGCATTGGCGACGGACGCATGATTCTCTTGCACGGGTTCATGAAGAAGTCGCAGAAGACCCCGAAAGCCGACTTGACCCTTGCGCGAATCCGCAAGCGCGGTTGGGAGGCCGCAGCATGACGAACAATCCCAATCCTCACGAGGGATCGACGCTCGACAGCCTCCTGGAAGCAGATGGCACGCTGGCCGAGGCCGAGGCGGCCGCCGTCAAGCGGGTGCTGGCGTGGCAGATCAGCCAGACGATGGCCGACGCTCAGCTGAGCAAGGCTGAAATGGCGCGGCGCATGCACACCAGCCGGGCATCGCTGGATCGGCTGCTCGACCCCGACAACCCGTCGGTGACCCTGCTCACGCTTCAGAAGGCCGCCGCCGCGTTGGGGAAGCGGCTCAAGGTTGAACTGGTCGCGACGGCTCCGTAACCACGGCGGAGATTGATCAAAGCCGCTCGAACCTAGCGTGACGGTCCTCTGGGTGGACCGCTAGCCAACTTCGACTTGGCTGGCCTGGCCGGTGTGGGTGACGCGGAGGATGTTGTCGATGTGGCGTTCGAAGGTGTCGTCGTGGGAGATGACGACGAGCTGGCTGAAGCCGCGGACGGCGAGGATTTGCTGGGCCAGGTTTTCGCGGCGTTCGGCGTCCAGGTGCTGGGTGGGTTCGTCGAAGAAGGCGATATCGAGGTTCAGCAGGTCGCGAAGCAGGGCCAGGCGGACGGCCAGGGCGGCGGCCATTTGCTCGCCGCCGGAGAGCTGGCCGAAGCGGCGTTCGAGGCCGCCGCGGCCGAGCACGATGTCGTAGTCGGCGGCCCAGCGCAGGCGGCCGCCGGGCGCACCCATGATGTCGCTGTAGATCTCGTCGGCGCTGTCGGACACGCTGGCCAGCAGGATTTCGGTGACCTGAGGGCCGGCATCCCGCAGCAGGCGGCGGATGAATTCGGTGCGGTCCTCGAAGTGCATCACGCGAGCGATTCCGGCCTGCGCGGCTTCCAGGTCCGCACGCACCTGGCGCAGGGCCTCCACGTCGGAGGTGAGGCGCTGGGCGTCGGCTTGCATGCGGGCGGTCCGCTCGGCCAGCTGGCGGGCGAGGCCGAGGGCGGCGTCGCGGGCCTGTTGGGCCGCCTGCAGGGCGGCCGGATCGAAGCCGGCGCGCGCTTCGGCGAGGGCCAATTCGGCGCTGGCAGCGGCGGTTTCGGCCTGGGCGGCCTGTTGCCGGGCGGTTGCAAGCTCGGCGGTGCGGGGCTCGAGTTGTCCGGCGATTACTTCGTGCTGGAGGTAGCGGTGGTGGGCATCGGCGTGATCGGCCAGCGCGGCACGGACCGCGGCCAGCGCGGCGAGATCGTTACCCAGGGCTTGAAGTTCGCGGTCAGTCGACTGAAGCGACGTCTCGGCCAGATCGCGGCGGTGCTGGGCGATCGCCAGCAGGTCAGCGGCGGCGGCCTCCACGGCGGGATCCCGGGTTGAGGACAGTTCGGCCAGGGCGTCGACGGCGCGGTGGGCGGATTGGGCCAGCGCGTCATGGGCGTTCGACGCCTGATGCTGTCCGTTTGCCAGCACCGCCAGATCGGCCGTGCTGCGGGCTTCCAGCGCGTCCAGCAGGACGGTGGCGGCGCCGATGTCGAGGTCGGCGGCATCCAGGCGCTGGTGCAGTTCGGCCTGGCGTTCGCGGGCGGCGTCGGCTTCGCGGGCTTGGGACTCGGCCTGCTCGGCTTCGGCAACGCCGCGCTGGGCCTCGGCAATGGCCGCACTGAGCGCTGCCAGCCGCTGCTCCCGCTCGGCCGCCTGTCGGCGAAATACGCCGACAACATCCGGGATGGTCTCCAGGTTGCGGCAGACGTCGGTGAAGAACGGGCAGGTGCGGGTGTCGGTGAGCAGGCGCTGGGCGTGGCGGTCGGCTTCCAGCAGGGCTTCGACGGTAGCGCGTTCCTGTCGCCGCCGATCCAGCAGCTTGCGCCGGTCGGGGAGCTCGGTGGCGACCGCGACGCGCGTCTCCAGCTGTTTCAGCCGACGGCGTCCGTCGTTGTAGGCCTGAACGACCGCCTCTCGTTCGCGCATCCAGCGTGTGTGCAGGGCCTGGGTGTCTTCGCGGGCCTGGCGCAGGGAGACGTTGGCGGCCGCCTTGCGCGCCCTGGCTTCGGCGATCCCGTCGCGGAAATCGGTTCGCACCTGGCGAAAGCGGGCTTCGAGATCGCCGTCGAGTTCGATCGCGGTCGACGCGGGCGCGGGCCGGCCGGCCTCGCGGCGCACCTCCGATAGGTCGTCCTGCGCGCGTTCCAGCGTCGCGGCCAGCCGGGTGCGTTCCAGGTCGAGGTCGCGGGCGCGTTGCTCAACGGGCTGGAGCTCGGCTACGCGGGCCTGCGCGGCCTGATAGGCGGAGTGCGCGGCGCGGGAAGCTTCCAGTTCTCCTGCCGCGGCGCGGGCTTCTGCTTCGGCCGCGACGGCGCGGTTGACTCGGTCGGCGGCCTGCCTGGAGCGCTCCGCGGCGGTCAGGTGCTCGCGCTGGGCCTCTTGGAAGGCCTTACGGTGGGCGTCCTGCTCGGCCAGGGCTTTCGTCGCGGATTCCAATTCGGCTGCTGCCTGCCGTTCGGCCGTGCGGGTCTGTTCGAGCGCCTGCCGGGCCGCGGACAGGCGCGCGAGGAGTTCCGGTTCGGCGGCCAGGCGGCCTTCCAGGTGGGAGGCCCTGACCTGCAGCGCGTGTCGGGCCTGGGCGTAGTGCTGCGTGAGGCGGCGCAGCAGGTCGGCGGCCTGCTGGTACTCGGCGGTGCGCAGGATGGGATCGAAGCGGGCCTTGCGCAGGCGGGGTGAGTCGAGGAAGTCGGCGGTGAGGCGCCCCTGGGGCACGCCGACGACGTGTTCGAAGACATCGGCCGGACTGCTGAGCCCTTCCACGCCCAGCTGACCGGCCAGCCAGGCCTCAAGCTCGGCGGCCGGCTGGTCGATGGCGCGGTTCAACTCGACGTCGAAAAGCGAGACGGTGGTGGCGGCGTTGTCGGACAGGGCGCCGCTGGCGCGCGAGCGGGGGCGGCGCATGGTGCGTTGCACGCGGTAGACGCGGCCGTCGCGCGGGGAGGTGAACTCAACCTGGACCATGGCCTCGGTGGTGCCGTGGCGCATGAAGCGCACCTGGGGCCGGTGGGGCATGAAGCCGAAGAGGCCGTAGCCGATGGCCTCCAGCAGGGTGGTTTTGCCGGCGCCGTTGGGACCGACGATGGCGGTGAGGCCGGGCTGGAACCGCACCGTGGCCTGGACGAAGCTCTTGACGTTGCGGAGGGAGACCTCGTGGACAAACACGTCAGCCCACCCGTCGTTCCAGGTGTTGGGCCAGCGCCTCGGGGGGTTGTCCTTCAAGGGCGGCGGCCTTGAGATCCAGCGCGGCGGCGATCAGCGCCTCGGCCTCGTCGGCGTGCGGCGACTCCTCGATTAGCTGACTGAGTACGTCGCGCTCGATGGCGCGCACATTGGTTCCGTAGCGGGCGGCCGCGGTGCGGTGCCGGTCGCCGGCCAGTTGCAGGGTCACGCGCACGTGCAGCGGCTGGAAGGCCGCATGGACTATTTCGGCAAGTCGATCAGTGTCCAAGTGGATGCGCTCGAAGCGCAGGCGGCCGGTGAGCCGCAGTTCGACAACGGGCGGTTCGCTGAAGAGTTCGAGTGGGCCGGAGACGGCCGCTTCGACGCCAGCCGCCAACTCGTCGAAGTCCGCAGCTTCGCCGGCTTCCACGCTCAGGCGGCGGAACGGGCGGCGGGCAACCACGTCATCTCTGAACCGAGCGCCGATCTGCGCCGGGCGGCCGGGGCGAAGCGTTACGTCGTAGAGGCCGCGAGCGCGGCCCTTGCCCTCGCTGGGCTCGCTGGCCAGGCCTTCCAGGATGTTGTGGGCTTCCAGCGCGCCCGGGTTGAAGACCCACGAATTGTGTTCTGGCAGGCGGTAGGCGTAGTGCACGTGGCCCAGGGCCAGGTAGTCGGTGAAGGCGCGGATGGGGGCCAGGTCTTCGAGCGTGACGCCGCCGACGCCCAGGTGGACAGCTTCGTCGACGCCGGTGTGCAGGATGCCCAGGACGGCACGCTGGTTGCCAGAAGGCAGGGCGGAGAGCGAGGCGGCGATTTCCGGGATGTGGGCCGCCAGGCGCGCGCCGAGGTACTCCACGCCGAAAATGCGGGCGCCGCCGATGTCGGTGTAGGCGCCGAAGCCGCGTTCGCTGGTCCAGGGTTGGGCCTGGAGCCGGCCGGTGAGCGGGTCGAACTGCCGGAGCAGACGCAGGCGGCCGTGGCGGCTCAGCTGCCAGAGCCAGGAACGCTCGCCGCGCCGGAACCAGCGCTCGTGGTTGCCCTCGTTGGCGACGACCGGGATGCCGGCGCGGGCCAGGCGCTCCAGCGCCATGTCGGCGGCGGCGTAGGTGGACGGCTCGATGGACTTGGAGTCGAAGAGGTCGCCGGCGATGACCACGAAGTCCGGCGCGACCCGCAGGCAGTAGTCCACCGCGTCGTCAAAGGCGCGGACGAAGTCGGCGGCGCGCTCGGAGAGCCCGTACTGGCGGAAGCCCAGATGGACATCCGCGAAGTGGACGAAGCGGATCGAGGCATCGCTCATGAGAGTCCTTTGCATAGCCCAGAGGTGGTTGCCCGGAAGACCCTCATCCCAACCCGCTCCTAGAAGAGACCTTTGCGTAATCTGAGGCTGGTTGCCCGGAAGACCCCTCACCGATTTCCGGCGAAGACGCCGGAATCTGCCTC
>WTFW01000212.1 GCA_011523785.1 Chloroflexota bacterium
GTCGGGGAAACAGCGGCGGGTTGGGTTATGCGGGAACTCTGTCGAGAGCGGTGATCAGTTCGTCGAGCTCGCCGGCAAGGGATTCGAGCCGTCGGCCGCCGTAGCCGCGCTCGATCACGGCTTCGGCCTGCTCCAGCGCGCCGCGGACTTCGTTCCACTTGGTGCGGCCGGCGTCGGTGAGCATGAGCTTGAACGAGCGTCGGTCATCCGGGTCCACGTCGGCTGTGATCTGCTCAGACCTCACCAGGCGCTTGATCAGCTCGGACGTGGCTGCCGGGCTGCGGCCGAGCTCACGCGAGAGCTGCGTGGGCGTGACCGGTTCGGTCGCGCTGGCCAGGAATTGCAGGGCGCG
This sequence comes from Chloroflexota bacterium, assembly GCA_011523785.1. Classification (GTDB taxonomy): domain Bacteria; phylum Chloroflexota; class UBA11872; order UBA11872; family UBA11872; genus UBA11872. Next base: position 353 of record WTFW01000212.1, read on the forward strand.
AGCCAACGGCAGCGAGACGCCGGCTTCGTCGCAGGCCGAATTGAGGTGGCTGGCAAGGCGGTGCGATCCGACCAGCAGTCGGTGAATGGTGGAATCCTGCAGGCTGATGTGTCCGTTGGCGGACCCGTTGCGATGCGCGGCTATCGGAATGCCTCTCTTCTACCGTTGGGCCGGCGGCGCCGTCACCAAGCTCGGCCGATTGGGAATATGGCGAGCTTGTGAACGGATTCACAAACTCGGTGCATCATTTATACGGTCTGGAATCGTTTTGCGCAAGTCGGAATGGCGCAAATTTGCGCCGGAACAGGTTTCCTGAGGATGAATCTCAGTTGCCGTCCGCCGCACGCGCGGGGCCGGCGCACGCCTGTGCCATGCTGGCCGCCACCGCACCCGCCGAGAGGTCGCCCATGTCCGACGCGTTGTTGAACCGCGAGGGGATTGAGGCCCTGATCCCGCACCGGGAACCGTTCATCTTCGTGGACCGCATCGTGGAGCTGGAGTACGGCCAGCGGGCGGTGGGGATCATGGATGACGTGGGGGCGCATCACGAGCACGTTTTGAAAGGGCACTTTCCCGGGTTTCCGGTGTTGCCGGGCGTAATCATCGCGGAGGCGGTAGCCGAGGTAGGTGGTGTGGCGGCGCTGGGGATGCCGGAGAACAGCGGCAAGATCGCGATGTTGACGGGCCTGGACAAGTGGAAGTTCCGGCAGCCGGCACGCCCCGGGGACCAACTGCGGCTGGAAGCCGAGGTTATTCGCTATCGGCGCGGGTTTGGAAGGGCGGCGGGTCGGGCGAGTATCGACGGAAAGCTGTGCGCCTCGGGCGAGATCAGTTTTGCGATCGTGGATCGGCCGGAGGGCTTGTAGCGGAGCGCCGATTCGATGAGGGCTTCGCCACGTTGCGTCCTCGCCTCGCGGCTAGAATGCGCGCAGTTTCACCCACCCGTTAGAAGGAGCCTCCGTGGCGCGCGTACTGATAACGACCAGGATTTTCACGTCCAACCCGGCGGAAGCAGCGCTGGACGTCCTTCGAGAAGCCGGTCACGAGCCTGTGATTGCGTCGGTGCCGGGCGCCTACCTGAACGGCGAGCAGCTGCACGAGCAACTGGCGGGGATCGCCGGCACGATGGCCAGCAGCGAGCCGTACACCGCCGAGACCTTCCAGATGTTCCCGGACTTGCAGGTCGTCGCACGGATGGGCGTGGGCTACGACGCGATCGACCTGGAGGCAGCGCAAGACCACGAAGTTCCGGTGATGATCGCCGCGGGCACAAACGACACGACGGTGGCGGAGACGGCGGTGGCGCTAATGCTGGCGCTGGCGCGCGACCTGGGCCAGTATTTCGAGACGACGTCGACGGGCGGCTGGGTTCGTCCTCCGACCACCGAGTTACGTGACAAGACCATTGGCTTGATTGGCCTTGGCCGGATTGGTCGTGCCGTTGTACAGCGGCTGCAGGGATTCGAGGTGGATGTCGTGGCGGCCGAGCCATACCCGGACTTGGACTTCGTAAAGGAGCACGGAGTGGATCTAGTGGATGTCGACGAAGTGTTCCGTCGCTCCCGCTTCGTTTCGCTGCACACGCCGATGAACGACGACACGCGCGAGGTCGTGAACGAACGAACGCTGGGGCTGATGCAGCAGGGATCGTTCCTGGTCAATACGGCCCGAGGCGGGCTGGTGGACGAAGCGGCGCTGCGGGTGGCGTTGGACTCGGGACACCTGGCGGGCGCGGCACTGGACGTGCGGACCAGCGAGCCGCCGTCTGAAGGCGACGACCTGGCCGCGCATCCAAAGGTGCTGCCCACGCCGCATATGGCGGGGGTCGCTGTCGAATCGGTGGAGCGGATGGCCATTGGCGCCGCCCGGAACGTGGTGGGCGTGCTGGCCGGCGACTGGGACCGCGAGATGGTGGTGAACGGGGTCTATCCCGCGTGACCGTCAGCGGTGTGTGTAACGCACACCACCATCACGAGCACTCCGACCGCGAGCCCGCCGTGATTCCAGCGCGGCGACGGGCGTTTGTCTTCGACATGGACGGGGTGATGTACCAGGGCGGGCAGTTGATCGACGGCGCCGCGGAGGCGGTGGCGACGGTTCGCAACCTTGGTCTGCCGCTGTTCTTTGTCACGAACAACTCGCGCGAGGCGCCGGTTGAGCTGGCGGCGAAGCTGCAGCAAATGGGGGTGGATGCCGGTCCCGAGGAAATCATCTCGGCCGTGGTTGCAACCGTGGAGTACCTGAATCGGCTGGACCCAAGGCCAGATTCGGTGTTGGTGCTGGGCGGTGTCGGGTTGGCGGCAAACATCGAGGCAGCGGGATTCGCGTTGGGGAGTTTCGACGACGATGAGCCGGTGGACGTGGTGGTGGCCGGGTGCGACTTTGGGCTGACCTACGACCGGTTGTCGCGGGCCACGCGGGGGCTTGTGGTGCACGATGCGGCGTTCATCGCCGTGAACAAGGACTCGTTGCTACCGACGGCGAACGGGCCGATGCCAGGCGCGGGAGCCATCGTCGGCGCGCTCACGGCGGCTACAGGGATCGAGCCGCTGGTGGTTGGGAAGCCGTCGCCGCACTTGTTCAGCCTGGCGGCGGAGCGGAGCGGGGTGCCGCCTCAGGACCTGGTGATTCTGGGGGATCTGCTGGATGCCGACATCGCCGGCGCGAACGCCATCGGGGCGACGGGCGTGCTCGTGCTGACGGGGAGTACACCGCGCACAGCCGCTGAGGCGGCCGAGGGTGAGCTACGGCCGGACCTGGTGATCGATAATCTCTATCAGCTTCCGTACGACCTTCTGCTAGCGCCGTAGGCGGGGTGGGGCGTGGCGTTCACAAACCTGCGCGAGTTTCTGGACCTGCTGGAAGAGCGGGACGAGTTGCGGCGGATTCGGGTTGAAGTGGACCCACACCTGGAAATCACCGAGATCGCGGACCGGGTGATGAAGGCCGAGGGACCGGCGCTGCTGTTCGAAAACGTCAAGGGCAGCGACATCCCGTTCGCCATCAATCTGCTGGGGTCGCCGCAGCGAATGGCCTGGGCACTGGGGATGGAGGAATGGTCGGAACTGGAGCGGCGGCTGGACGATCTGCTCTCAATGGCGATGGGCCCACCGCCGAAGAGCCTGCTGGGCAAGCTGCAAGTGCTGAACGAGATCATCAAGGTCGGGCGAATCGGGCCGCGCGAGGTGAGCAACGCGCCGGTGCACGAGGTGTTCGACACCGAGAATCCGTCGCTGGCCGACCTGCCGATTCCGACCTGCTGGCCGCTGGACGGCGGGCCGTACATCACCTTTCCGCTGGTACTGACGCACGACCCGCTGACGGGCAAGCGCAACGTGGGGCTCTACCGCCTTCAGAAGTTCGACGACCGCACGCTGGGCATGCACTGGCAGCTGCACAAGGGCGGCGCGGAGCACTGGCGGCGGAGCAAGGAAGAACGTCGCCGCATGGAAGTGGCGGTGGCGATTGGGGCGGATCCAACGCTGATGTACGCGGCGAGCGCGCCGCTGCCGCCGGATATCGACGAAATGGTGTTCGCGGGATTCCTGCGGGGGGCGCCGGTTGAGACCGTGCAAGCGAAGACGGTCGACATCAAGGTTCCGGCGCATGCCGAGATCGTGCTGGAGGGATGGGTGGATCCGTCGGAGTCGCGGCTGGAAGGGCCGTTCGGAGATCACATCGGCTACTACTCGCTGGCCGAGCCGTTTCCGGTGTTTCACCTGACGGCGGTGACGCGGCGGCGGGATCCGGTGTTCGTGTCGACGATCGTCGGCGTGCCGCCGATGGAGGACGCCTGGATCGGGAAGGCGACCGAGCGGCTGTTCCTGCCGCTGGTACGGCTGTTCGTGCCCGAACTGGTGGACATGAACCTGCCGGTGCACGGCGTGTTTCACAACTTCTGCATCGTGTCGATCAACAAGCGCTATCCCGGTCAGGCACGCAAAGTGATGCACGGGATCTGGGGCGTGGGTCAACTGATGTTCACCAAGTACGTCATCGTGGTGGACCACGACGTGGACGTGCAGAACCTGAAGGAAGTGATGTGGCGGGTGGGCGCGAACACGGACCCCGCGCGCGACCTGGAACAGGCGAGCGGGCCGATGGATCACCTGGAGTTCGCGACGACCACCGAGTTCTTTGGCGGGAAGCTGGGCATCGACGCGACGCGCAAGCTGCCGCAGGAGGGGTTCCCGCGGGAGTGGCCGCCGGAGATCAAGATGGACGAGGAGATCGTGAAGCTGGTGGATGAGCGGTGGTCGAGTTATGGGATCTGACGCGGAAACCAAATTCGACGTTCAGCGCGCGGTGCGTTGGTTTGCCATAGAGAACAACAACCAGGCGTGGGAGCTGATTGAGAGCAGCCCGGACTACCTGCACGCCGGCGAGTTGCTCTCGAGGGCTTACGCGTCGCACCGGCACTGGTTTGAGGTTGGCGGGCCGCTGGAGAAGCAGCGGGCCGAGCACCTGGTGGCGACGGCGGTGTCGTTTCTTGGGATTGTCTCTCTTTCGGTTCATCACGCGGATGCGTGCATGAAGCTGAGCGACGCCAACGGCGACCTCCAGACGGCATTTGACCGAGCGGCGGCGCTGGAGTGCCTGGCGCGATCGCACGCCTGCGCGGGGCTGGCGGACGCGGCGAATCGCCGGGAAACGGCGCGGCTGGCGGGGGAACTAATCGAGGATGCGGAGGAGCGGGCGGCGTTCGCGCGGCTGCTGAACAGCGGGCCGTGGTTCGGGTTGGACTGATGGAGCGCCACGGGCCGGTTCGATGAGTCTGGCGGTGTCGGTCAGGCGCGCTCGGGTCTACCTGGACGCAATTCGATTCGAGCACACGATTTTTGCGTTGCCGTTTGCGTACCTGGGGATGGTGCTGGCGGCGCGGGGATGGCCGGGGTGGCCGGTGTTCATTTGGACCACGCTGGCGATGGCGGGGGCTCGCACTGGCGCAATGGCGGCGAACCGGCTGATCGACGCCGAAATGGACGCGCGGAATCCGCGCACGGCGTCGAGGGCGATCCCAATGGGGATTATGTCAAGAGTCGAGATGCTGGGCCTGGCGCTGGCGGGGTTCGCGCTGCTGCATGTGGCGGCGTGGCAGCTGAACACGCTGGCACTGGTGCTGGCGCCGGTGGCGATGGTGGCGGTGACGTTCTACTCGTATACAAAGCGTTTCACATGGAGCAGTCACTGGATCCTGGGGCTGGCGGACGGGATCGCGCCGGTGGGCGGATGGATTGCCGTGACCGGCGAATTCTCGACCGAGGCGGCGCTGCTGGCGCTGGTAGTGACGTTTTGGATCGGCGGGTTTGACGTGCTGTATGCGACACAGGACGTGGAGTTCGACCGGACCGAAGGGCTGCACTCGGTTCCGGCACGATTCGGGCTGGCCGCTGCGCTGTGGGTGGCGCGGGTCTCGCACGGGTTGACGATCGGGGTGCTGCTGGCGCTTGGATTCGTGGCGGCCCTGGGGTGGCCCTACTGGGTCGGCGTTGCGGTGATCGCGGCTTTGCTGGTTTACGAGAATCGGTTACTAAAGCCGGACGACCTGAGCCGCCTGAGCCTGGCGTTCTTTAATATCAACGGGTACGTGGCGGTAGCGGCACTGGTGTTCACGATCCTGGGGGTGTGGCTTGGCTGATCCGCCGGGGCTGGTGCTTGGCATATCGGGGGCCAGCGGCGCGGTGCTGACCGAGGCAACGGTTCGCGGGTTGCAGGACCTGGACGTTGCACTCGAGGTCGTGTGCAGCGACTACGGCGCCCTGATGTGGCACCAGGAAACCGACGAGAGATTCTCAGACGCGGCCAGGCGCTGGTCGGCGCGAGGCCGGGTGACGGTACACCGGCCGCAGGACGTGGCCGCGTCGATTTCCAGCGGGTCGTACCCAACGCGGGGCATGGTGATCGTGCCGTGCAGCATGGCAACTGTGGGCGCCATTGCTTCCGGCGCAGGTCAGAACCTGCTGCACCGGGCGGCGGACGTGACGTTGAAAGAGAAGCGACGACTGGTAGTGGTACCGCGGGAGACGCCGCTGTCGCTGATTCACCTGCGGAACCTGACGACCCTGGTCGAGGCGGGGGCCGTGATCCTGCCGCCGGACCCGGCGTTTTACCTGCGCCCGGATTCGGTCGAGGCGCTGGTCGACGCGCTGGCTGAGCGGATTCTGTACGCGGTGGGCGTGACGCCGAGGGTTGCCGAGGCTCACGCCTGGACGGACTGAGCTAAGCAGCGATGTACAGCCGAGCCAAGCGCCGCGCGCACCAGATCGTGAACAGCCCGGACGACGGCGGTCGTGCGAGCCGCCTATTTGACCAGACCATCTTTGTTCTGATCGGATTAACGGCGTTCGGGATCGTGCTGGAAACGATCGAGCCGATCCGCCAGGCCGCCACCGGGGCTTTCGCCGTCATCGAGGTCGTCACGGTGGCGGTTTTCACCCTCGAATACGTGCTGCGCGTGTGGTCATGTACCGAAGACCCTGACTTCGCACACCCGCTGAAAGGTCGACTGCGGTTTGCCGTGCAGCCACTGATCCTGGTGGACCTGCTGGCGATCCTGCCGTTCTACGTGGGCCAGGATCTGCGCTTCGCGCGCGTGCTGCGACTGCTGCGGTTGATGAAACTGACGCGGTACTCGGAGTCCATGTCGATCATCGGCGACGTGCTGCGCAGCCGGCGCGATTCCCTGATTTCCACCTTGTTCGTGGGGTTTGTGCTCCTGCTGTTCGCGTCGTCACTCATGTATCTCGCGGAACGGGAGGCGCAGCCCGACGGCTTCTCGAGTATTCCGGCGGCCATGTGGTGGGGGATGGTGACGCTGACCACGGTGGGATATGGCGACCTGTTTCCTGTGACGCCGCTGGGGCGCGGATTCGGCGCGGTGGTGGCGCTGCTGGGAATTGGGCTGTTTGCGTTGCCGGCCGGCATTCTGGGTTCGGCATTCGTGGAGGAGTTGGACAGGCGGCGGGCTGGCGAGCCCGAGGCTCGGATCTGCCCGCATTGCGGTGAGGAGATTCACGACGACGAAGGCGCTGGCGCGTGACGGGCGCTGCGCTGCTAGCCTCTTGCGATTGCCGAGGATTCTGGATCCAAAATGCCCTCCGAGCCGGGTGCCGTAATCGACACGCACAACCATTACTGGCAGGTCGGTGTCGACGATCTCTATTGGCTGGACGATCCGACGCATCCGGTGCTGGGGAAGGATTATCTGCCGCCGGACCTGAAGCCGCACATGGATGCGGTGGGCGTGACGCAGTCGGTGATCGTGCAGGCGTCGCACGCGTGGAAGGACCAGCTGGCGTACCTGGAGATGGCATTCGTGGAGGAGTTGGACAGGCGGCGGGCTGGCGAGCCCGAGGCTCGGATCTGCCCGCATTGCGGTGAGGAGATTCACGACGACGAAGGCGCTGGCGCGTGACGGGCGCTGCGCTGCTAGCCTCTTGCGATTGCCGAGGATTCTGGATCCAAAATGCCCTCCGAGCCGGGTGCCGTAATCGACACGCACAACCATTACTGGCAGGTCGGTGTCGACGATCTCTATTGGCTGGACGATCCGACGCATCCGGTGCTGGGGAAGGATTATCTGCCGCCGGACCTGAAGCCGCACATGGATGCGGTGGGCGTGACGCAGTCGGTGATCGTGCAGGCGTCGCACGCGTGGAAGGACCAGCTGGCGTACCTGGAGATGGCGGAGACGTACGACTACGTGGCCGGCGTGATCGCGTGGGTAGATCTGCAGGCACCCGATCTGGGCGACCGGATCGACGAACTGGCGACGAGTCCGTGGTTTCGGGGCATCCGGGCCGGGGCCGAAGACCAGGCGGACACGGCCTGGCTGGCGCGTGACGATGTGCGGCGCGGCATCAGCACGGTGCTGAAGCGCGGACACGTGGTGGAACTGTTGGTAAAAACACCACACCTGCCGCACGTGCCGCTGATTGCGGGTGAGAACGAGGGCGGACGGCTGATCGTGGATCACCTGGCCAAGCCACCGTTCGAGACGCCGGGGATGGCGGTGTGGCAAGAGCGCTTCCTGGCCCTGGCACCGTACGAACACCTGCGGATCAAGATCTCGGGGCTGCTGGTGGAGTGCCCGACGTCTCCAACCACCGACACGATTCGAGCCGCGGTGAATCCCGTGCTGGACAACTTTCCGATCGAACGGCTGATCTGGGGCAGCGACTGGCCGGTGGCGCTGCTGGCGGCCGGCTACGAGGAGACGTTCCAAACGGTAACGGGCGCGCTGGACCGGCTGAGCGCTAACGAGCGCGCGGCGGTGCTGGGCGGCAACGCGCGAGAGTTCTACTCGCTGGCATGAGCAACGATCGGCTGGCCGGCAAGGTCGCGGTGGTTACCGGAGCGGCCGGCGGAATCGGCGAAGCTACGGCACGGCTGTTTGCGCACCAGGGCGCCAGGGTTGTGCTGGCCGACTACATGGGCGAGGCCGTGGCGGCGCATGCCGCTGACATCGAGTCGGCCGGAGGCCAAGCTGTCGGCGTGACCGCGGACGTGCGGGAGATGGCCGACGTGCGGCGGGCCATCGAAACGGCGACGGACCGGTGGGGACGGCTGGACGTGCTGCACAACAACGTGGGCGTGAACTTCCACGCGCTGATCGGCGAGGCCAGCGAGGAGCATTTCCTGGAGTGCCTGAACATCAACCTGCTGAGCGTTTACCGGGGCTGCCATGTGGCGGCCCCGATCATGCAGGCGCAGGGCGGCGGATCGATCATCAACACCTCGTCGGTGCAAGGGATCATGGGCTTCGACACGTACTCGGCGTACGCCTCGGCGAAGGCGGGGATGCTGGGGCTGACACGGCAGATGGCGGTTGACTACGGGCGCCACGGCATCCGCGTGAACGCGGTGCTGCCGGGCGGGATCGATACGCCGATGTGGCGGGCAGAGGTTGCGACCGTGCCCGACATCCAGGCACTGATCGACCAGTCGGCGTCGCGGATCCCGCTGCAGCGGATCGGTGAGGCCGAGGACATCGCCAACGCCGTGCTGTTTCTGGCGAGCGACGAGTCGTCGTACGTGACCGGACAGCAACTGGTCGTAGACGGCGGGTTGAGCATTGCGGGGACCCGGCCGAACGAGCGCTAGGCCGGCTACAGATCGGCAAAGAGAACTAGCTTGCAACTGACCGCGTGCACTTAAGGAATTATGTTAAGAGAACAATCGAGAGAGGGCGCATCAATGGGGATGACCAAGCGAGACTTCCTGCGATCGATCGGCGCGGTTGCCGGGGTGGGCGCGGCGTACCACACGATGAGCGCGATGGGCCTGCTTGGGCCGGTCATGGCGCAGGCGACGGCGCCCGAGCTTCCGCTTGGATCAGGCTACGGGAAGCGCGTGGTGATCCTTGGCGCCGGCATCTCCGGAATGACGGCGGCGTACGAGCTTTCGAAGGCCGGGTATCAGTGCACGATTCTCGAAGCAACGAGCCGAGCCGGCGGACGGAATTTGACGGTGCGAGGCGGGGATGTGATTCGGGAAATCGACAACCGGCAGTGGGTCGACTTTGACCAGGAAGACCACTTGTACGCCAACATGGGACCGGCGCGGATTCCGTATCACCACCGGGTCATCCTCGGCTATTGCAAGGAATTCGGGGTCGAGCTGGAGGTCTTCACCAACGACAACCGCGGCGCCTTGTTCCACAACGCGGAAGCCTTTGGTGGGAAGACGGTCACAGGTCGGCAGGTGATGACGGACCTGCGCGGATACATCGCCGAACTCCTCGCCAAGGCCGTCAATCGAAATGCCCTCGACGAGGAGTTGACCGGCGACGACAAAGAACAGGTGCTGGCGATGCTCACCGCGTTCGGCGGGCTGGACCCCGACCATCTGTACGCCGGGTCGAATCGCAGCGGTTACCAGGGCGAGCAGGTCCATGCCGGAATCGTGGCGGGCGACGTGAACGACCCGCTGGACTTCAGCGAGCTGCTCAAGTCGGACTTCTGGCAGTACAAGCTGCACTTCAGCCAGTTCCTCAACCAGAACCCCACGATGTTCCAGCCGGTGGGCGGGATGGACGCGATCGCCAGGGCGTTTCGGGCGCGGGTGGGGCACCTGATCCAGTTCGAGAGCGTGGTGGAGGAGATTCTGAAACGGCCGCAGGGTGTGCGCATCGTCTACCGGGATTCGCGCCGCAACGAGCAGGCAGCGATCGAGGCGGACTTTGCGATCTGCACGATTCCGGCGCCGGTGCTGAAGGACATTCCCAACGATTTCGCGCCGGAGACGCAGGCGGCGATCGAGTCAATCGAGTTCGAGCATGCCGTGAAGATTGGGTTCCAGGCGAAGAGGCGTTTCTGGGAAGACGATCACGCCATCTATGGCGGGATTTCGTGGACCGACCAGGACATCACGCAGATCTGGTACCCGTCGAACGGCTACCACCGGCGCAAGGGCGTGATCATGGGCGCGTACATCTGGGACGACAAGCCGGGCCAGGGCCTGCGCTTTACCCAGATGACGCCGCCGGAACGGCTGCGAACCGCGATGGCCGAGGGCGAGCAAATCCATCCCGGATACATCGACGAGATCGAGTCGGGCGTGAGCCGAGCGTGGCTGAACGTGCCGTTCCAGAAGGGCGGCTGGCCGCGGAACTATGCGGCGCCGCCCGAGCTCTTGAAGCCTGACGGCGCGATCTACTTCGCCGGGGACCAGGCGACGGCGCTGCCCGGCTGGCAGGAGGGCGCCGCGCTGGCCGCGCATGCGGCGGTGGCCGCGATCCATGCGAGGGTAACGGCGAGCTGACCGGACGCCTCGGCCCCGCTGGCTGGGCTTCGAGGCTCGCGGGGATCACATCCGGGAATCGGCTGGAATGACCGGCAGGAGCAGGTGGGAGGGGTGCGCGGGGTTGTGGAGGATGGTTTGGTGGGCGACGCGGATGTCGGAGTCGGTGGCGGGGTCGTTGCCGGTGTTGAGGTTGCGGTCGAAGCGGGGGAAGTTGGAGGAGGAGACTTCGAGGCGGATGCGGTGGCCGCGCTTGAAGACATTGGCCGTGACGCCGACTTCGATTTCGTACTGCTCCACGGCGCCGGGCGTCAGCAGGCTGGGTTGATCCAGCCCGTGGCGGTAGCGGGCGCGCACGATGCCGTCGCAGAGATTCATCGCGTAGCCGGTGGGTGAGACGTCGACAAGCTTGGCGGTCCAGTCGGTGTCGAGGCCGTCGGTGGAGGCGTGGAGGATCAGCTTGATGGGGCCGATGACTTTGAGGTCCTGCTGGAGCGGGGCGGAGGTGTAGCAGAGGACGTCGTGGCGGGCTTCGACGGGGCGCTGGTCGTAGGGGCCCCAGGCTTCGATGTGCGGCGTGCAGCAGTTGGCGCCGCCGCTGGATTGGACCGGGAAGTTGGGGTCGTACTCGAAGGTGTCGGCGGGTTCGTCGCCGGGCTGGTCGGGCGAAAGTGTGCCGTCGCCGCGGACGGAGTTGGCGGCGCCGCCGGAGTGCAGGCGCCAGGGCTGCCAGTCGGTGCGGGCCAGGGGCCATTCGTGCTCGTCCTGCCAGCGGTTGACGCCCATCACGAAGAGGCGGAGCGGAGGTTCGTCGGACATAGACTCGCCGTTGCCCTTCAGCCAGCGGTCGAACCAGGCGCGTTCCAGGGCGTTGATGTTGACCACGGAGCCGGCGCCAAAGTCGATGTCGCCGGTTCGCGGCGCGCCGGGGAGGTCGCTGCCCAGGTGGTGCGGCCAGGGGCCCATGATGAGGCGGGACTGGCGGGCGGCCTCGGACCCGCCGTGGAGGCGGAGGCCGTTGAACTGGTCGAAGGCCTGGGCGGCGTAGAGGTCGTACCAGCCGCCCATGACGAAGGCGGGGACGGTGATGTCGTTCCAGTGGGGGCGGGTGTCGATGGCGGCCCAGTAGGGATCGGTGGCCGGCAGGTGCAGCCAGTCGTGCCAGAAATCCAGGTCGCGTCCGGCGTGGAGGGGAATGTCGTCCAGCGGGAGGACGCGGCAGATTTCGGTCCAGTTTTCGAAGTCGATGCTCTGCGCGGTGCGGCCGGCGACGCGGAGGCCCCAGTTGATCAGGACGCCAAGCTGAAAGGCGCCGCCGGGCCGGACCAGGCCGCTCAGGTAGTCCACGCAGATGGACTGGGGCGCCAGGCAGGTCAGGCCGGGATGCGCCGAGGGCGCGCTGAGCCACTGGACCGAGCCCAGGTAGGAGCGGCCGGACATGCCGATGCGGCCGTTGCTCCAGGGCTGTTCGGCAATCCAGGCCAGGGTGTCGCGGCCGTCGTCCGGCTCGGCAATAAAGGGGGCCCAGTCGCCGTCCGAGTCCCAGCGCCCGCGCACGTCCTGGATCACGCAGGCGTAGCCGTTGTCGGCCAGGGCGCGGCCCTTGCGAATGTTCTGGTAGGAGGCGTTGTCGTAGGGGGTGCGGATGAGGACGGTGGGGA
>WTFW01000182.1 GCA_011523785.1 Chloroflexota bacterium
GTTGACGGCCCCCGCCCTGTCGTGGGCGGGGTGGTGTCCGCTGAGCACGAGGGCCTGCGGCATCGAAGGGCTGCCCAGCAGCGTGGTCGAGGGGATCATTCTTGTGGAGTCCGGGGGCAGTCCCTGGGCGCTGCACGTGGGGATCGGCAAAGGGTATTCATTCTACCCGCGCAGCGCCGCGGAGGCGCGGCGCTTCCTGGCGGTGTCGCTGGCGCTGACCGACAACGTGGACATCGGCCTGATGCAGATCAACTGGCGCACGTGGGGAGAGGCGGTCGGCGCCCTGGGCCTGGATGCCTACGACCTTCTGGACGCCCAGACCAACATGCAGATGGGATGCCGCGTCCTGGCACAGGCATTGTCGGGAAACGGCCCATTCCTGACCCGACTGGGGCGCTATCACTCGCGGCGGCCGGAACGCGGGCGCTGGTACGCGCGGCGGGTGATGGCGGCGGCGAGGGAATTTGAATCAGGAGGCGTGAAATGAGCACGGTCATCGTGGCCGAGAAGCCAAGCGTCGGGCGTGAGATCGCCGCCCTTCTGGGGGCCGGCGTGAAGGGCGACGGCTACCTTCAGACAAGGGATGGCAAGCGCATCGTGACCTGGGCGTTCGGCCACCTGGTGCGCTACGCCGAGCCGCACGAGTACGGCGAAGCGTGGTCCGGCAGGTGGAACCTGCAGGACCTGCCCATGCTGCCGGACACCTGGTTGACCAAGGTTGCCAAGGAATCGGCTGAGCAGTTCCGTACCGTCAGCAAGCTCATGAATCACGCGGAGCGGGTCATCTGCGCGACGGACACCGGGCGCGAAGGCGAGCACATCTTCCGGCTCATCTACCAGCGGGCGGGCTGCACGGTGCCGGTGGAGAGGCTGTGGGTGTCGAGCCTGACGCAGGAGGCTCTGAAGCAGGGATTCATGAACCTGAGGCCGGGCAGCGACTTCGACCCGCTGGGCGAGGCGGCGCAGGCGCGCGCCAAGGCCGACTGGCTGGTGGGGTTCAACCTGACGCGGGCCTATTCGGCGAAGCACCGCACGAAGCTGAGCGTCGGGCGGGTGCAGACGCCGACGCTGGCCCTCGTCGTCGAGCGCGACCGGCAGATCGAGAGTTTCAAAGCGTCACCCTTCTACGAGGTGGTTGCGCATCTGGCGCCGGGCTTCGATGCCGTCCACGTGCGAAAGGCGGAACCGGACGACAAGGGACGGGCGCCCTGGGTGAGGCGCATCGACGAGCGGGCGGAGGCCGAAGAGGTTGCGGCGGCGGCGTGCGTCGACCACGCGGCGGTGGTGGATGATGTGGACAACCACACGGTGCGCCGCCGTCCCCCCGCCCTGTTCGACCTGACGGCGCTGCAGCGCGACGCCAACGAGCGTTTCGGCTGGACGGCGGCGCAGACCCTGGAGGCGGCGCAGGCGCTGTACGAGGCCAAGGTGATCACCTACCCGCGCACGGAATGCCGCCACCTGCCGGAAGACATGCGGCCGCATCTGGCCGGCCTGCTGGAATCGCTGCAGCACCGGGGCGCCGCCCTCGCCCTCGACCACCTGCGCCGAGGAGGGGACGGGTTCCCGGATAAGAATTTCATCGACAGCGCGAAGCTGACGGACCATCACGCCATCATTCCGACAACGGAGCCCGTGCCGTCGCCGACCGCCCTGGACGGCCGTCTTGGCCGTCTGTACGCCCTGATCGTGAGCCGATTCGTGGCAATGTTTTTCCCCGACGAGGTGATCGAGGAGACGACGGTGCGCCTGGAGATCGGCGGCCACGCGTTCCTGGCGGCAGGCCGGCGCCGGGTGCAGGAGGGCTGGCGGGCGGTGGAAGCGGCGCGAAGCGAAGACGGCGGGAACGGCGCCGGGGACACGAATTTGCCGGAGCTGCGTGCCCGGCAGACGGTCGAAGTCCGGGGCGTGGAGGTGGTGGAGAAGAAATCGGCGCCGCCCAAGCGCTACACCGACGCCACGTTGCTGGGAGCGATGAAGAACGCCGGACGTGCGGTCGAGGACGAAGACGAGGCGGAGGTCCTGAAGGAAGCCGGCGGGCTGGGGACGCCGGCGACGCGGGCGGGCATCATCGAGGTGCTGGTCAGGCGCGGCTACGTGATCCGAAAGGGCAAGTCGCTGGTTTCGACCGAGAAAGGCCGGGCGCTGATCGAGGTGGTGTCGGCGCCGCTGCGCAGCGCGGCGCTGACGGCGCAGTGGGAGGGGGAACTGCGGGAGATCGAGGCGGGCGACGGATCGGCGGCGGGGTTCCTGGAGGGGATCACGGGGCTGGTGCGCGAGTTGCTGCAAGAGGTCGAGAGTGCTT
>WTFW01000177.1 GCA_011523785.1 Chloroflexota bacterium
CCACGGGAGACTACTGCGTAACCCGAGACTGGTTGCGCGGAAGACCCCTCACCGACTTCGGCCGGGGACGGCCGAATCTGCCTCTCCCCTTGGAAAGGGTGAAGAGTGGCGCGTCGCGTGTCTCTATGGCCGGGATGGGGCAGCTACCATGGGGGTTCAAGCCGTCGGGCTCGCCACACGCTGGGGATAGCAGGCCCGACGCGCCGCCGGGGCGAGCGGTCTGGGCCGCTCGCGGCGTCCCGGCCAGCGCGGCGCCCCTCATCCGAGGAGCGGTTCGTTGCACACAAAATCCAAGCAGATCGAAGACCCCGATCACGTGGGCCCGCGCGCCGCGACAGGCAGCGGGCCGGTGATCAGCCGCCGACGGCTTCTGACCGCCGGCACGGCCGGAATCGCCGCGGCGATGCTGGCTGCTTGCGGGGAAGAGGAGTCAGCTCCCGACACTCGGCTCCCGGCACCGCCGACGGCAAGCCATGAGACCGTGCAAGCGCGGGCGGTTGCGGCGACGGTGACTGAGGCGACCCCGCAGGACACGCGCGGCATCCCCGCGCCAGGCGCCATGCGATCGGTAAATGTGGCGTTCACGGCGCCGACGTGGAGCGTCTGGGGCTTTGGGATCGAGCCGATGCTGTTGTCGGCGGGACTGGCGGCGTCGGCGGCCAGCGAGCGCAGGTACGCGTACGAAGGCAACACGATCACCGACCACTTCAAGAGTGATTACAGCCTTTCAGCGCAGCTGGATTCGCTGCCAGGTGGGGCCGATCTGCTGATGTTCCATGCCCACGATCTGCCGGACCTGCTGGCGTCGGAGCAGCTGTTGCCGCTGGACGAGCACCTGCAGTCCGATGCCGGCTTTGATCGCGATGCCTTCTGGCCAGGGACGCTCGAGACGGGGTTCCACGAGGGCGTTCAGTACACGCTGCCGGTTGCGGTGGCTCCGTGGAGCATCGTGTTCAATCGCGACCTGGCCAAGGAGTCGGGGATCGAGATGCCCGAGCGCGAGGGGTTTGACCAAGCCGCGTTTCTGCAGGCGGGACTGGCGATGCAGGGCGGGCCGTCGATCGAGGGACGGGAGCATGGCCTGGGGTTTCTGCTGCAAGTGGATCCGAGGCCGGGTCCGGGCGGCGACTACGCGAGCTGGCCGCCGGCGTATGTGTTTTTGCAGGCGGCGCTGGGCGACCTGCGCGGTGCGAATGGGACGTTTGAGGCGCTGCGCAGCGCGGAGGCGTTGGAGATTACGCAGTTCTTCCACGACATGGCCCATACCTACAAGTTCGCGCCGAAGCCGGAGCGGTCGGGCGACCGTGTCTGGATTACGTATACCGAGGGCAGCATTGGGATGTTCGGCGAGTCCCTCCAGGGTCCGGGTTACGGCTGGCTGCGCTCGGGGCCTTTCGCGAACCAGGTCTTGCTGCCGTTTCCGTCGTTCGGCGCGGTGGGCAACCCCGCGGATGTCTGGACGATGATCGGCATTTCGGCGCAGACGGTGGAGCCGAAGATGGCGTATGACGCTCTGCGAGCGCTGGAGCGGCAACTGAGAAACGTTGCGTTCGTGCCGGCTGCCAAGTCAACGCCTGAACAGTTGCGCGCGATTGCTCCCGCACTGCTGGACGAAGAACTGCAGATGATCGTCGATCTCATGGCAAGCGCTTCGTACGTTCGACTGTCACGACAGGAACGCGGCGTGCTGACCAATGCCATCGACGCGGGGATCGTGCTGGAGGGAATTTCGGCGCAAGAGGCCTTGCTGGCCGCTGCGACGAACTTGCAGATCCTGGCGGATCGGTAGCGCGAGACGGCGTCCGCAGCTACTGAAAGCAGTCCGGGGCGGGGACGGTTCGGGGACCAGCTCTGCAGAGACAATGGCGTAGCCTGAGGGGTGGGCGCCGGGAAGGCCTCTCGCCCCAACCCTGTACCAGTAGAGGGACTAGGAGGCGAACGCTCATCTGATGGCCAAGGGGGGTATGGCACAGCTCTCTTGACGGGTGCCGACGGCCCGGATTCGGACGTTCCCCAATCTCAAGCCCAGTCTTGACAGCACGGCGGCGCATTGCGTATACGTTGGGTAGGCGCTCTCGTGGGAGCCCCCGAGTCCGCGACAAGGGTTTAACCCGCCCCCGCAACCTGACGGCTTCTCGGCACCACTCTTTTCGGCCTGATCACGCGGACAGCAGGCCACTTGCAAGGAGTGCGTATGTGCCCCCGTAGTCTCCCTCCGCGTCCGAGCCTGGAACACCTTCAGAAACAAGCCAAGGCCATACTCAAGGCTGTGAGAGAGGGCGATCGAGACGCCGCGTTGAAATTCCGAGCCGTACGCCCCGCGTTGGCTCACGCGTCCGACACCGAAATCGCCACGGCCAAGCTATCCCTGCGCGACGCTCAAGCCGCGATAGCTCGCGAGTACGGCTTCAAGACGTGGTCGGACCTCAATACGCGCGTTACCGAGCTGTCCCAGCGTGCCCTCGCGGAGGTCGAGACTATGGCGAACGCCATTTACACCCCAGAGGGATACACGGAGCGAATTCGACAAGTGCTCGGAAATTGCCTCATTGAGACAAATCTCTGCCACGGCGAGAAGTTCGAGGCCAAAGTACGGGACCGATACGATCTAGGGGACCGGATGGTGCTGATTACCACGGACCGACAGAGCGCCTTCGACCGGGTGCTGGCCGCGATCCCCTTCAAGGGGCAGGTCCTTAATCTGACGAGCGCATGGTGGTTTGAACAGACCCGCCATATCGTGCCGAATCAGGTCCTATCCATACCCGATCCAAACGTCACGATTGCCAAGAAATGCAGCGTCTTCCCGATCGAGTTCGTGGTGCGTGGATACATCACCGGAACCACGAGCACCGCGCTCTGGACGGTCTACCAGAGTGGTCAGCGTCATTACTGCGGCATCGATTTGCCCGACGGGCTGGTGAAGAATCAGAAGCTGCCGACGAACTACCTAACGCCGACGACCAAGGCGGAGGATCACGACCGTCCGATCAGCCCCGACGAGATCGTGTCCGAAGGCTGGATGACGGCGGATGAATGGGAGCGTTGCAGCCGCACCGCGTTGGAGCTCTTCGCATTCGGTCAAGCCGAGGCAGCGGAGCGCGGCCTCATTCTGGTCGATACCAAGTATGAGATGGGCCGCGACGAGAATGGTGAGATCCTTCTGATCGACGAGATTCACACCCCTGACTCCAGCCGCTACTGGATCGCCGACACTTATCAACAGCGCATGCGGGAGGGACAGGAGCCCGACAACGTCGATAAGGAATTCCTACGGCTCTGGTTCACGGCAAACTGCAATCCTTACGAGGATGAGGTTCTGCCTGCAGCGCCGGACGATCTTGTCATCGAGCTCTCGCGACGCTACATCTACCTCTACGAGAAGATCACCGGTCGCTCTTTCGAGTTTCCAGGGGCGGACCAACCCATCGCGACGCGTTTGGCCAGCAACGTTCAAGGAGTCACATAACGGTGTACGGAGGGGAACACCAAGCAACGGTGAAGAAATACATCCTCTTTGACCATGACGGAGTCCTGGTGGATACCGAATACTGGTTTTACAAAGCCGGAGCGCGCGCCCTGGCTGACATTGGACTTACCCTGGATAGAGATCAATACCTCCGCGACATGACCGAGGGAATGGCCACCTGGGCCCAAGCCGTGGCGGCAGGCGTTGATGAAGAGACCATCAACAGGCAGCGTGACGTTCGAAATGTTTACTATCAGGAATACCTTAGAACAGAAGATATCGAGATCGATGGTGTCCTGGAAACGCTAGACGTTCTCGCAGATGAGTACCGGATGGGCATCATTACTACCTCCAAACCAGAAGACTTCGCCTTAATTCACAAGAATCGAACCATCCTGGACTATATGGAGTTCTATCTGGCCAGGGATGACTACGAGCGAGCTAAACCACATCCGGAGCCCTATCTGAAAGGTCTCCAGCGTTTTGGCGCCACTGCCGCTGAAGCAGTGGTTGTTGAAGACTCAGCGAGAGGTTTGAATTCGGCAGTAGCCGCGGGGATTGACTGCATCGTGGTTGCCAACGAGTTCACTGCATCGCACGACTTTTCCAAAGCAACTGCCAAGGTCGCTACGTTTAGGGAGTTGCCATCTGCTATAGAAATCTTAACAACCTAGCCAGAAACCTACCCCCAGAGTCATTGAGCGAGCGGTCATGAAGCAGGCGTTGGTCAGAGAGGCGATGTAGAGGTCGGGATGTCCATCAAGCCGAACGACCGGCCGCAGCCGGGATGCGCGCAGCCGATTACGGCTGACGGCGCATTCAGTGCCCCGCCAGACGACCGCTGCCGAGAGACGTCGAACTGAGCCATCGCCGCTGGCGGCGACGACTTGACAGGTGTGGCGAGAGTGTGTAGTGTTTAGGAAACATGACGCAGTTCGGCACATTCGTACACACGGCGCGGCGCAGCCTGCAAGCGGGCGACCGGCGGTATTCGCTGCGGCAGGTGGCGAAGCGGATTGGGGTGGAGCCGGGGTACCTGAGCAAGATCGAGCGCGGGCAGGTGGCGCCGCCGTCCGAAGCCGCGACGCTCCGGCTGGCCAGGGAACTGGACGAGGACCCGGACATGTTGCTGGCGCTGGGGGGCAAGGTTTCCAGCGACTTGCAGGAGGTTATTCGCAAGCGGCCGCGGTTGTTCGCGCAGTTGATCCGTGAACTGCGGGATGCGCCGGATCACGCGGTGCTGCGCCTCGTGCGCGAGGTGCGTGACGGGGACTGGTGAGACACGACATCAACGACATTCGACGAGCTCAGCGAATCGGAAGGTTCCGACGCGAGGCATCTGAACGGCTACATGCCAAGGAGAGTTGCAGGGAATGATTACGCTCGAACACGACCGCCTGGTCTTCAGGTTTCCCGAGGTTCACAAGGACGCGCGATGCGCGATCGAGTTTCAGCGGACATTGCGGATACCGGACGACGGGCTGGAATACCCGCTGCCGCCGGGGATGGGGAGTTTCCCACTGCGGCACCTGGACGACTACGCCCGGCGCGTCCCGGAGGCGTGGCTGCGGCGCGGCGGGGTGCTGATGCCGATGCACCAGGCCGAGGCGATGTGGATCAACTTTGACTGCCGCGGATACCCGTTTGCCGTGAAGATTGCGACGGGCAAGACCTGCGCGCTGACCGGCGACGGGTGGATGAACCACCTGAACACCGACCCGCAGGACTACGCGGTGCTGCCGGAGCAGCCGTGGCTGGACGGGTATTGCGTGGCCAAGGGCATCGTGCGCCAGTTCGTGGCGATGCCGCTGGGGCAGGGCTACACGGTTGAGGAGCAGCTGACCGGCGAGGCCGAGCACGGGGGCCTGCAGCTGATCGTGTATCCGATGAAGGCGGAGCGGTACGAGGAGATGATGTCCGACGTCGGTCCAATTGTTACCAGCTACGGTCCCCTGCCATCCAAGTCCGAGGCCGCCAGTGACATGGGCCTGGCGCCGGGCGGTCGGATGCAGCAGGAGGTCTACGAGGATGAGTACGGGTTGGACGCCTGGGATCAGCGGCACGCCAGCCGCTGTTTCGTGACGATTGCCAACTCGGTGCAGTGGATGGCGCTGACGGGCGAGCGCCCGCCGACCGAGCCGCCGACGGCGAGCGCCTATGCCGCCGCGGGTCTGCCCTGGTTCGACTATTTCGGCGCGGATCTTACGGCGCTTGAGGAGACTGAGAAGCTGCGGGGGATCGCCAGTGTGGCGGAGATCGGCGCGGCGAACGGGGAGTCACCGCTGCCGGAGAACGAGTCTGTTGAAGTCGATCGAGTCATTCCGCTGCGGCGGAAGGGGTCGAGTCAGGTACGGGAGATGTCCGCGGATTCGACCGTGGCGGGCTAGCCGGCACACAACCGGGACGCCCCAGATTCTCGGTCGTCAATCAAGCCGGGGAATCCTGGACATTCTTGCCGGGCGCGTGGGCGGATCGGGGACGTCGGATGTCCGTTCCGACGACCGCCGATCGCCGTCTAGCCGCCGATGGGTTTCGGCAGCTCCTTGACGTAGAGATCCTGCTTCGCGTAGGGGATCTCGATTCGCTCGGCTGCAAAGCGGCGGTAAACCTCCGTGTTCAGGGCGTCGGTTACACGTCCGCGAAGGACCGGTTCGTCCACCCAGGCCAGCAGCTCCAGGTCCAGCCCGGACGCGCCGAAGGTGCGAAAGCGGACCCGAGGCTCAGGGTCCTCGCAGACTTCCTCCTGGCCTAGAGCCACTTCGAGCAGCACCTGCTTTACGCGGTCGATATCGGAGCCGTAGGCGCAGGCGACTTTGATACGGATGCGGTGTTTGGGGTACGGGCCGCCGGTTTCGTTGATGACCTTGATGTTATTCATGACGGCGTTCGGAATGGTGATCTCGATGTCATCGCGGGTCAGCAGCCTGGTGCTGCGCAGTCCGATGTGGGTGACCTGGCCGCGTTCGCCCGTATCCAGGACAATGAAATCGCCAACCCGGTAGGGCGCGTCGGTCAGGATGAGCACACCGGCGAAGAAGTTGGCGACCGTGTCACGGGCCCCGAGCCCGACCGCGATGCCCAGGATTCCTGCCGAGGCAAGCCAGGCGGTAACGTCCAGTTCCCAGACCTGCAGCAGGAAGTAGGCCGCCACTCCCGCCAGGAGTACGTTGTTCACGTTTCGAATGAGCGGCATGGTGTGCGGCCCCACGAAGCGGAAGCGCTCGGGGTTCCGACTCAGGCCGTCCAGGGTGAGTTGATTCAATCGAATGGTGAACGTCAGGCCGACTAGCACGGCCAGCGTCCCGAGTACACCAAAGGTGACGGTTCTCGGCCATCCGTCCGGCACCAGGAGATTGGCGGCCACGCCGAAGCCGCCGAGTAACACGAGCAGGAAAATGGGCCTGTGCACGGTTTCGACGAGGCGGCTGTAGAAGTCGCTTTCGGTCCTGCGGGCCCTGCGCAACAGCAGCCTGGTCGTGATCCAGTCGACCAGTTTGGCGGCAATCACACTGGCGAGCACCACGCTCGAGGCCAAGATGCGAGGGTCAACCGCGGTCAGGTCAAAGGCTGCGATCTGGCCGAAGAAGTCCTGGATCCACTGCATCTGTCACCTCCTTGTCTTCGTGAAGGGAGGTTACGATTTGTTGTGGTGGGAGTTTCGGGGGTCAGTTCAGGTTCGCGCCGCTCCGGTCTCGCCTTGCCAGATTGCAGGCTGGAGTCGGCGGGGCGCCTACTCGCAAGACCGGTGCCCGGGCCGCTAACGCAGCGGGCAGGTGACCTCGCGGAAGTTGGACGAGTCATTCGACGCTGGTATTCTCGCTTCCGTAACGCTTGCGCGTCGTTTCTTGAGTTCGACGCGCGAATAGTGCGCTTCTCTTCACGAATTTCCGACGTTTTGGAAGCGCAAGGGAGAGGGGGGGCAGATGCTTCCACGTTCAGTGAGCCGACGGCGGTTGTTGCGTGCCGGCGGCGGGGTCGCACTCGGCGCTGCCGGCGCGGCGATCCTGGCGGCCTGTGGCGAGACGCAGGTCGTCGAAGTCGAGCGGATCGTCGAGAAGGAAGTTCCGGTTGAGAAGATCGTCGAGAAGGAAGTTCCGGTCGAGACGGTCGTCACCAAGGAAGTGGTCAAGGAAGTCGCGGTCGACCGGGTCGTGACCGTCGTGATCGAGCAGCCGATTGGGAAGCC
This sequence comes from Chloroflexota bacterium, assembly GCA_011523785.1. Taxonomy (GTDB): domain Bacteria; phylum Chloroflexota; class UBA11872; order UBA11872; family UBA11872; genus UBA11872. The sequence continues at coordinate 7,656 of WTFW01000177.1, forward strand.
GCGCGTGCGCTTGCGCGGTACGGGGCCGCTGGGGACGCCGGAGACCGGCATTTTCGACAAGCTGCTATCCGAGACGCAGATCGAATTGGACCACGTTGAGCAGCCGTACGCGGCCACTTACCAGAGCCTGCTGATCAACCTGAGCCAGGGCGGATCGGCCTACGACATCGCGTCGATGGACGACCCGTGGATGCCGCAGTTCACGGAATTCCTGGCCGACATCACGCCCCTGTACGAGGGGTTCGGCTGGGTATGGCCGGACCCGGACATGATCCCTGCGATCGTGGACCTGGGCGACTGGCCGCCGGGCGTGTACGGCCCGCGGGCGGTGCCGAACATCGGCAATATCCAGAGCTTTGCGTACCGGTCCGACGTGATGGAGGACCTGGGCGTCCAGCCACCGCAGACCTGGGACGACGTGGCGGAGTACTCGGCCAAGATCACCGGCGACATGGCGCCCGACCTTTACGGGTACACCATCCGCGGGCAGCCGGGGAACCCGGCGATGACCAGCTTCCTGCCGATCATGCGCGGCTTTGGGCGCGACGTGATCGACGGCGACCTGAACCCGCAGGTGAACACCGAAGAGGGCCTGGCCGCGCTGGACATGGTCGTGACGCTGAAGAACCTGGCGCCCCCGGGCGTTGAGAACATCGGCCACCACGAGCTGGGCAAGCTGATGTACACCGGCCTGGCGGCCATGTCGGGCGACGTATGGCCCGACCAGCTGCTGAAGATGTACACGCCGGACTTGTCGTCTGTAGTCGGCAAGATCGAGGTACTGCCGGAGCCGGCCCAGCCGGGCGCAGACCACGCCAACATGACCGGCGTGTGGCTGTTCGGCGTACCGCAGGGCAGCGAGAACCACGAAGCGGCGGCGGAGGCGATCCACTGGCTCACCCAGGCGGAGAACCAGAAGGAGAACATGTACGCCAACAACTGGCCGCCGGTTCGGTTCAGCCTGATGGACGACCCCGGACTGCTGGCGGACTTCCCGTTCCTGGCGGGCATCAAGAACGCCGCTTCGGTGGCCGTACCACGCCCGCGGACGGAGCACTACTCCATCGTCGAGGAGATCGTTGGCCGGCACGTGTCGGCCGTGATCGCCGAGCAGGAGTCGGTGGGCGACGCCGCACGACTGGCCGACGAGGAAGTCCGAGTGGCGCTGGAAGAGAAGGGCGCGTACTCATAGGGACGCAACGTCGCACGATTACAGGGGTCGCGCCGGCCTAGCGTCGAGTGATATCCACGTGATCGTGGAGTTGGTTACGCAACCAGGCACGGGCCTGGCGGCGCTCACACAGGTGAGCGCCGCCGGGCCCGCTGCGTCACGTCGGGCGCTGCGGCCAGCTTTCGGACAAGGCACTCGTGCTTAACGTCCTGCGCCGGAGGCGCGGCGGCGACGTGCAGGCGATTGCCAGCACGCCCTGGTGGGAAACGCACCTCAGGTTCTTCTTCATAGCGCCATCGCTCGCACTGCTGGCCGTAATGGCAGTCTTCCCGGCCATCATGAGCTGGCGGATGGCCTTTTCGCGCGTGACCTTCAAGCTTGGCGAGCTCGAAATCGAGCCCATCGGCTTCAGCAATTTCACGAAGGCGTTCAGCGACAACCTGATCATCGGTTCGACGGTGCGGACGGCCGTCTGGGTGCTGGTTGTCGTATCCGCGGAGATCGTGGTTGGCCTGCTCATCGCGTTCCTGATGAGCAAGTTGCACTCGCGGGCGCGGATGGTCTTTACGGCGGCGCTGATTATTCCGCTGGTGCTGCCGCCGGTGAGCGTGGGCGCGGGCTGGCTGGTGATGATGGACGTGAACTTTGGCGTGCTGAATTACTTGCTGAGCCTGGTGGGGATCGAGCCGCAGTTGTGGCTGGCGGACGATCGGACGGCGCTGCCGTCAATCATGCTGATCGACATCTGGCAATCGAGCATGTTCGTATTCATCCTGATGTACGCGGGGATTCTGTCGCTGCCGCAGGATCCGTATGAGGCCGCCGCCATTGATGGGGCGTCGCCGTGGCAGATCTTCCGCGATGTCACGATTCCGCTGCTGCGGCCGACGTTCGTGGTGGTATTGCTGCTGCGAACGCTGGATGCGGCGCGGATCGCCGACCGGATGCTGGCGATGACGCGGGGCGGTCCCGGGTCATCGACCGAAACGGTGACGCTCTCAATCTACAAATATGCCTTCATCCACTTCAATTTCGGTTATGCCTCCGCCTTGTCCGTGATGTTTCAGGTCGTGTTGATCATTCTGGCCACGTTCTACATCCGCCGGATCCTGCGGACCTAGGTATGAGGTAGCCATGGTTGGTGAACGCAGCGCGCCGCTTGTCCTGAGCCGCCACGTGCTGATGCTGGGCGTGGTGCTAATGGTGCTGGCGCCGGTTTACTGGATGCTGATGATCGGCCTGAAGACCGAGGCGGAGTTCTCGCAGATTCCGCCGACGATCTGGCCGCAGGAATTCACGCTGGAGTGGTTTGAGGCGGTGGTCGGCAAGCGCGGGTTCGGCGAACAGATCATGAACAGCATCATCATCGCGGCGATCGCGACGTCGATCGCGATCACGGTGGGCAGCCTGGCGGCGTATGGGCTCTCGCGCTTTCAACTGCCGTGGGGCCTGAACTACCACATCCTGTTCTTCATCCTGACGGTTCGCATGTTTCCGCAGACGGTGACGGTGGTCCCCCTGTTCATCTTCTTTACGCAGATCGGCCTGATCGACACCCACCTAGGCATGGGGCTGGTGCATTCGATGCTGGAGTTGCCACTGGCGGTGTGGATGATGCTGGGGTTTTTCCGCGACATCCCGCGCGATCTGGAAGAAGCCGCGATGGTGGACGGCGACCATTGGTTGGGGGCATTCCGCAAGGTCATCGTTCCGCTAGTCCGTCCGGGACTGGCGGCGACCTCGATCCTGATCCTGATTGCGTCGTGGAACGAGTTCCTGTTTGCGTTGATCCTGACGCGGACGGAAGCGCAGACGCTGCCGATCGCGGTGGCGAACCAGATCACCCAGTTCGACATTCTTTACGGACGCATGATGGCGGCCTCGGCCATTTCGATCATCCCGGTCCTGATCTTTACGCTGCTGGTCCAGCGCAACCTGATCCGGGGCCTGACCCTCGGTGGAGTTTCCGGAGCATGAGCGACTCAACAACCCGAACGCCTTCACTGCCCGTCACTTTCGAGAGAGTGTCCAAGCACTTCGGCAGCGTGATCGCGGTCGACGAAGTAGACCTGCACGTGCAGGAAGGCGAGTTCATGGTCCTGCTGGGGCCATCGGGCTGCGGGAAAACGACATCGCTGCGGATGATTGCCGGCCTGGAAATGGCGACGGCGGGAACGATCATGATCGGCGATACGGTCGTGAACAAGGTTCCGCCGCGGGCGCGGAACGTGGCGATGGTGTTCCAGAGCTACGCGCTGTACCCACACATGAAGGTGGCGGACAACATTGGTTACCCGCTGAAGATTCGCAAGACGTCGAAGGCGCGGATCGGCGAGAGGGTGAAGGAAGTCGCGGAGCTGCTGCGGATTCCTGAACTGATGGATCGGAAGCCGCGCGAACTGAGCGGAGGCCAGCGGCAGCGGGTGGCGCTGGCCCGGGCGATCATCCGGGAGCCGAACGTGTTCCTGTTTGACGAACCGTTGTCGAACCTGGACGCCGAACTGCGGCAGGAGATGCGCGGCGAGTTGAAGTACCTGCAGCGGCAGCTGGGGACGACGGCCATCTACGTGACCCACGATCAGGCCGAAGCGCTGGCGATGGCCGATCGGATCACGGTGATGCGGGACGCGAAGGTGTTGCAAGTCGGGTCGCCGATGGACATCTACGACCGGCCAGCGAACGCGTTTGTTGGGCACTTCGTGGGGAGCCCCGGGATGAGCCTGGTTTCGGGAACGATATCGAGCACGAACGGCTGGGTTCGCATGAATGGAAATGGGTTCTCCTGGGAAGTCGCCGGCGACGCCGCCACGGCTGTGTTGCGCCGGCCACGGGTGGACCGGCCCGCCATTGCGGGGGCGCGCCCGGAGGCGATGGAACTCTCGTTCATGGAGCAGTCGGATTACGCCAAGGCCACGATATTCGCGGTGGAGCCGATGGGCAGCGAAGTACTGGTGGACGTGCTGCTTGACGAGGACACGCGCATAAAAGCGCGCGCGGAAGTCAATTTCGCCGGCCAGCCCGGCGAGGCAATCTGGATTCGCCCGAAGCCCGACCGAATCCGGCTGTTCGACGGGGAAAGCCAAGAGGCCATCGAATAGCGGGGTCGGCGCGTCAACGGCCTTCGCTCAAAGGAAACCTGCGATGACGAAGCTGCGCGCGGGCCTGATTGGCTGCGGGAGCATGGGCGGCGGCGTTCACGCGCCGGGGCTGGCCAGTCATCCGCAGGTCGAGCTGAGCGCAATCGCGGACGTAACGCCGGCGAACCTGGCGCGGGTTGGCGACGAGCAGGAGATTCCGGCCGAGCGCCGGTTCGCGGAGGCCGAGGACCTGGCGGCGCTGCCTGATCTTGACCTGGTGGTGGTGGCGACACCGCCCTGGCTGCGGAAAGCCCCGGTGCTGGCCGCGTTCAACGCAGGAAAACACGTGCTGGCCGAGAAGCCGCTGGCAGCGGTGCCGCAGGACGCCTGGGAGATGGTTCGGGCGGCAGAGGAAGCCGACCGCGTGCTGGCGATGATGCACAACTACCTGTTTTTTCCGGAGTTCGAGGCGGCGAAGGCGGCCATTGACAAGGGCGTGATCGGCGAGGTTCAGACCGTCAGCGCGAACCTGCTGTGCGTTCCCGATAACCCGGGCGCGGCTACCTTTCAGCCGGGCTGGCGGCGCGACCTTGGGCGCGCGGGCGGCGGGATCCTGATGGACATGCTGCACCCGCTGTACGTAATGAGCTGGCTGGCTGGCGCGCCGGTTAGCGAGGTCTCGGCGATGATCCGCCGAACCGGTGACGGGCCGCTGCCGGTGGACGACCTGGCCATGTGCCACGTTCGAAT
>WTFW01000010.1 GCA_011523785.1 Chloroflexota bacterium
GGTAGGGGTGGGGGGCGATCTGGATTTCGAGGGTTGGGGTTGAGGAACCAGTTGCGTTGGCCAGGCGGGCGTAGAGGGTGCGGGAGTGGCCGAAGTCGGCTTCGTCGGTGATCTGGATGTCCAGGGTGTTGGAGCGGTTGTCGGATGGCCGGTCGGGACGGGTGAGGATGATTTGGTCGGCGCGGATGGCGATACGGACTGGGCCTTCGGTGATGTCGCTTTGGGCTGTCTGCAGCTGTCCGATGGGCGTGTTCACCACGACGCCGTTTTCCGAGCGAAGGGTTTTGCCTTCGAGGACGTTGGCGATGCCGAGGAGGCGGGCGACGCGGGCGGAGATGGGGTGTTGGAGCACGTCTGGACGGTCGCCAACCTGGAGGACCTGGCCGGCGTCCATGACGGCGATGCGGTCGCCGATGTGGCTGGCCTCGGTGAGGTCGTGAGTGACCATGAGGACGGGCAGGTCCAGGTCACGAACGAGGCGGCGGAGTTCGCGGCGGAGGGTGAGGGCGACGCCCTCGTCCAGGGCAGCGAAGGGCTCGTCCAACAGGAGCGCCCGGGGGCGGCGGACCAGGGCGCGGGCAAGGGCGGTGCGCTGGGCCTGGCCGCCGGAGATCCGGGCGGGCCGGCGGTCGGACAGGTCCTGGATGCCGAGAGTCTTGAGGAGGCCGTCGACCCGTTGGTCGCGCTCAGCGCGGGGTAGATCGAAGACGCCGTAGGCGACGTTCTGGGCCACGGTGAGGTGGGGGAAGAGGGCGTAGCTCTGGACGACGTAGCCGAGTTGGCGGTCGTAGGGAGGGACGTTAAGGCCGGCCGCGGAATCGAAGACGGCGCGGTCGTGGATGGCGATGCGGCCGCGATCGGGGGTGAGGAGTCCGGCGATGGTTTCGAGGGTGAGGGTCTTGCCGGCGCCGGATTGGCCGAAGAGAACGGTGATTCCGGGGTCGACCTGGAGTTGGGGCGCGAGTTGGAAGTCGCCGAGCTTGAGGGAAGCGTCGATCTGGATCACAGGGCGCGGCTTCCGGCGCGGGCGAGGCCTCGGAAGGCGATTAGAACGGCAAGGGCGATGGCGGCCAGGACGACGGCGATGGCGATGGCGGCGTTGGCGTCGGCTTCCATGGCTTCGAGGATGGCGAGGGGCATGGTCTGGGTTCGGCCCGCGACATTGCCGGCAAACATGATGGTGGCGCCGAACTCGCCGAGAGCGCGGGCCCAGGCCAAGACGGCGCCGCCGGCGAGCGAGGGCAGGGCGAGCGGCACAGTGATGCGTCGGAAGGTGCGCCAGGGGCGGGCGCCGAGGGTGGAGGAAACGGCTTCGAGGCGCTGGTCGACGCTCTCGAACCCGGCGCGGGCGGCGCGGATGTAGAAGGGGGCGGCGACGAACATCTGGGCGAGGACGACAGCGGCGGTGGTGAAGGCGACGTCGATTCCGGCGCCGGAGAGGGGACCGCCGACAGGGCCCTGGCGTCCCAGGAGCAGGAGCAAGGCCAGGCCGCCGACGACGGGGGGCAGGACGATGGGCACGTCGATGACGGCGTCGACCAGGGCGCGGCCGGGGAAGCGTCGGCGGGCCAGCAGGTAGGCCGTTGGCGTGCCGAGCGCCACGATGGCCAGCACGGCGACCGCGGAGGTGACGAGCGAGAGTTGGACGGCGCCGCGGACGAAGGGGCTGGTGAGGGCGGCTCCGATGTCGGCCCGGGTAACGCCGCGGGCGATGAGTACGCCGACCGGGGCCAGGACGAGGGCCAGGGCGAGGGCCGCAAGGAACCACACGAGGAGCTGGCTCCAGGAGAGCGGGGCGGCGCGGGGCGGCGGGGTCAGGTCAGAGTCCTCTCAGGGCGGCGAGGCGAATCATCGCACCGGCAGGTCATGCGGGAGGACCGAAGCCGTGGCGGGTGAGGATGGCCTGGGCTTCGGGGGAGTTGAGGTAGGCGAGGAAACGCCGAGCCAGCTCGGGGTTCGGGGCGTCGCGGAGAACGGCGGCTGGGTAGCTGGCGGTGACCTGGATCCGCGGCGGGGTTTCGATGACTTGGAGGCGGCCGTTGGAGGCGAGGACGTCGGTGCGGTAGACGAAGCCGGCGTCGGCTTCGCCGAGTTCGAGCTTGGCGGCGACCTGGCGGACGTTGGTTTCGAAGGAGATGACGTGCTGGAGGACGGCGTCTGCGAAGCCGGGCTGGCCGGTGGCGGCGGCGTGGAGGGCGAGCATCTGGCGGGCGTAGGCGCCGGCGGGGACGGATTGGCCGGCCATGACGACGCGGCGGGTGGGTTGGGTGAGGTCGTGGAGG
>WTFW01000163.1 GCA_011523785.1 Chloroflexota bacterium
TGAGCACCCGGGGCGGGTGCAAGCCGACGTGGGCGGGGGTGACGGCCAGGGTGGTTGCGCCGGCCTGGAACTCGCGCCAATCGTCGTCCTGGATGCCGGTGGTGGGCAGGCCAAGTACGTCGCGATAGAAGCGGGCGGTCTCGTCCACGTCGGATGCGATGGTCCAGATGAAGTCGACGCCCTTGACATTCACATTGAGCCTCCCCGGGATCCCGGACGTCAGCTGAGGGTACCGGGGTCGATGGGTCGCTGCGCGGCGTCGGAAGCGTAGGCGGCCAGGGACGCGCGCAGCACCTGGGTCGATGCGCGGACGTCCAGGCGGGGCTGGCGCCCGGCGATGATGCCGTCGATGAAGTCGCGGGCGGCGCCCTTGAAGCCTTCGATCCAGTCCATGGGGACCTGGTAGCTGACGGTTTCCGAGCCGGTGTGCAGCATGACGGGCGGGAGATCGAGCATTTCGCCGCTGCAGCGGGTGACCCAGATCAGGCCCCTGGCGCCCTGGATTTCGAAGAAGTCGTCGAGGGCGTAGTAGGGGGCGCGGATGCGCATTTCGGGGGCGCTGGAGTACTCGAAGACGGCCAGGCAGTTGGCGTCCTTGAATCGCCAGACGACAACGCTGGGCGCATCGACCATGTAGTCGTCGGTGCGGGTGACGGTGGCGCTGACCGTGGCGGGCTCGCCGACCCACCACATGGCGGTGGCGAACTTGTGGGCGGCTTCGTCGTAGAGCAGGCCGCCGGGGTTGAGCGCTGGATCGCGGCGCCAGGTGAGGGCGTCGGGCGCGAGGGGGAGCCGAACGGACTCGGCCTCCACGCTGGTCACGACGACGCGCATGCGGATCATGTTGGGGTCGCCGATGACGCCGCTTTGGATCAGCTCCTTGGCCTTGACCAGGGGCGGGTAGTAGAGAAAGTTCTCGGTGACGCGATAGAAGGTGTCGGCGCTGGCGGCGGCATCGGCGACGCGGGCGGCTTCCCCCAGGTTGCGCGCCATGGGTTTCTGGCATGAGACGTGCTTGCCCGCTTCGAGCGCAGCGATGGACTGGTCGGCGTGGAGGGGGGTGGGGGTGAGGATCTCGACGGCGTCGATGTCGGGGTCGTCGAGCACCTGGTCGTAACTGGTGTAGATGCGGGGGGCAATGCCCCACTCGGCTGCGCGCTGTTCGGCTCGCTCGGGGGCGGGGTCGCAGAGGGCGGCGACCTCGCAGTGGGGGTGTTCCAGGTAGCCGGGGGCGTTGAGCCGGGAGATGGTGCCGCAGCCGACGATGGCGAGGCGGACCCTGGTCATTGTTGGTTCGTCAGCTGAGGGCGCATGGGCGACTCAGGGCGCGTCGATCGCGGCCGCCATTTGCTGGAACGACTGGTCGGAGAGCGAGTTGAGGTGGAACCAGTTTTGGCCGTGGCCGAGGCGGTCGTTGAGCTCGTTGAGGTTGGCGAGGACGGCGCGGACCTGGTCCCAGGTGCAGCCGATGTCGGCGGGACGGTAGCGCACCTGGCAGGCGTCGAGCAGCGCCCTGGTTTCGTCGAAGCCCCATTCGTAGACGTAGGCGTTGATGAGCGCACCGAGGGAGACGACTTCGGAGTGGATGAGCTCGTAGCCGTGGACCCACTCGAAGGCCATGACGAAGGTGTGGTCGATGCTGTGGGAGACCTTGAGGTCGTATGTGGGGATGTCGTAACGCTCGCGGTTGACCTCGCTGGCGATGCGGAGGGCGTCGTCGTTGGGGCGGCCCCGGGCGTCGAGCCCGGCGGCGAACTCGGCGCAGCGGCGGCGGATCCAGGCCATCGTTTCGTCGGCCGCGGACTGGTCCCAGGGGACGCCGTCGGAACGGTTGTCGGCCCACCAGCGCCAGGAGCCGACGTGACCGAGGAGGCAGATGCACTCGCCCATGCCGGCGCGGTTGAGGTGCGGGGGCGCGGCGGCGATGACGTCGAAGTCCAGGATCAGGTACTCGGGGGCGATGGTGTCGAAGTAGAACTGCCAGACGGGCTCGCGGCGGAAGGCGACGGGGGCCTGGAAGATGGCGCCGGTGGAGACGATGGTTGGAATCATGACCAGCGGCTTGCCGAGCTTCCAGGCGGCGACCTTGCCGACATCGAGGGCGTTGCCCCCGCCGATGGCGAGGACGATCTCGGCATCGGGCAGGCGCTGGATGAGGGCTTCCAGGTAGTCCTCGCCCATGCCGCGCTGGTACTCGAGGGCGCGCGGCGGATGGGGGAGCAGCGGCCCGGCAATGGCCCAGGCGCTGGGCGAGGTGATGGCGATGTAGTCGGTGTATTGGGGCGCGTGGGCCGCCAGGATTCCGCGGCCGTAGCGGGCGTCCCAGGTGCGGCTGTCGAGGTTCACGGGGAGGTTCCCAATAGCGGCGTAGGGAATGATACGCGGGCGGTGGTCGCGACCTGCCGACTGTTGGTCAGGTCAACTTGGTGTGCGGTACCGGCTGGGGTCCATGCCAAGGCCAGTCAAGCAAGAGCCGAGCTTCACGGCCGCACGACTGCCTGGCTTTCGATTCTCGATCCCGGATCAGAAACCGCGCCTCGCCTGCTGCCGGTCGGCTTCATTCCAAGCGTCGCGTCGCACATCACGAGTCTGACGGCGCAGGGAATCTGATTCCCGCAACCCAGAGACGCTCTTCAGTGGCTAGGCCGACTGGTCCATGTTGGACAGAGGCAACGCGACTCGTCACTGTGGTCTCTAGAAAAAGTGACCCTCCCAACTACTCCGTCGCCGGAGAGGGCCCCTTGGGCTCTTGTCATCGGGAGGGAACCTTTGAATTGACGCTATCAGACTAGGGGCAAAATGTACAGGATTGGACTGAGATCGGTGACTCGGGTTGTGTGTCCTCTGACTAGGACTCTTGCTGCTTCAGGAATCGCCTACGCAGAGCGTTTATAGGTTTGCCAAGCCCGTCATCATCTATGAACTTCCAAAAAGTCCATCCTTGAGTAGCAGGCTTCGGTCCCGCGTATCCAGCTGCGCGTTTAGCAGCAGCTCCGGCTCCCGATAGCGACTGATACTTCTGGCTCTGAAACGTTAGAGTTCCGTCACGCTCAATTCGTGCTGTTTGCTTCTGCCCTCGGTAAGTTGCGAAAACCTCGAACGGCGGATTCAGGATTTGCGCGTCGATGATCTGCTTAAGCTCGGCCTTTGGATTGATTCCCCAGAGGTCGGCAATGCTCGTGGCTGCTTCGAGAGCTGCTTTGGACGTGTAGCGTCGACCTGCCGGGGGTATACCACGTCCTAGCTTGATCGGGCCAATCTCTTCGGCTGGCGCACTGAAATTGACTACAAACTTCTCCGAGCCTTCCCACGGCTCTATCGACTTGACCAGTGCGACGTGCGTAATTGCCGATACGGGCGTTGTCCGATAGACCGCGATGTACTTCATACGGGGAATCAATTCTTCGCTAATGTTCACTGCATACCAGCGGTTCTCACTAAGGAAAGTGTCGTGAAAGTTTCTTTCACGGGCAGGTACGACGACCGTATCAGGAACGTCTGACGCTTTGGTTGCCGCTGGTGGGGGCTTCGAGATCGAAGGGTTCAGTGGCTCAGGAATTCTAGCTGTGACCTCTTGGTCCGGTGATGACTCGAATGTTGCGATAGTCCTACGCAGGCCTTCTCTGATATCACTGGGGGTCAGGTCGCCCACTTGCTTACGCAGGAGGCGGACAAGGGATGCGTCCGGCGGTTCCTGGACAAACAACTCGCGCAGAGCGTCTAACACATGCTGATCCACGCGTTGTCGCTCTCTCTTATCGAGCTCCTCCTGCCAATGTGCATCGAGGAGAGCTCTCAGCGTGGCACTTCGCGAGAGAAGGCTTAGAACCTGTCCGGAATCCACATGTCCATCGCTAATGCGGACTCTCGTAAAGACCTTTTCTTCAATGGGAACTTCTGCATAAGCATTGAAAATCCTGTACTCGTCGCCGTTGGTCAAGACTGCCCACCTTACGCCAGTTGTGACGGCGTAGACGGTGAGCTGGGTCGCCAACTTAGGACTGTCAAGATTCGTGTCTAGCGCTTTGGCTTCGACAAGCAAACGAGGTTGATTATCGATGAGGAGAGCATAGTCAACACGACCACCCGCTGAAGAGAACTCTGGAGAGACCTCGTGAAGATTCTCGGTATCCCAACCCAGGTCACGCAAGAGCGGATTAATGAGGGCAATTTTGGTACCTTCCTCAGAGACTCCCTCGCCGCGATGCAGTTGAATGCGACTGCGGATGGTGTCGAGAGTTTGAGCTAGTGGATTTCTTGGCATTGAGTCCGCCTTGCTGAAGTTACGAGAGTTCTGGCGTGCGTCGTCTCCTCGGTTTTTCCGAAAGCTACGTTGCTTAGTGGCCCGAAGGCCAAAAGGACGAGCCATTCAGGCCTTCGGCTTCTCTGGACGGAAGTGCGTGCAAAGTCCGTGCCGCGGCGAGGGAGCATCCAAATTGAGCTAATGAATGCCACTTGCGCTGTGTTCATGTGCAGTCTGTAGGTCAGCGTCGCTCGTGTGCATGGCCAAAGTGAAACACACGTAAGGCATAGCTGGCCAATGACGACAGCCGTGCTTGCCTAAAGACTCTGAGTCAGCCGCCTGTGGTGGCTTTGAAGGTGACCTGGCGCATTTGCCAGTGGATGTCGGTGGTGGCGGGGGAGGTGGTGAGGTTGTCGAGGTCGGCGGCGAGGTTGGTGCGGTCCTGGTCGGAAAGGCCGGCGTAGGGGTTGGCGCCCCAGGCGTTGAGGTTGAGGCGGAACATGCGGGCGCAGGCAGCGGTGGCGACGGGGTGTTTGACGAGGCGGCTGGAGATGCGGCGGAGGCCGGGGACGCGGCCGAGTTGCTCGACACGGCGGCCGACGTAAAGGTCGCCGCCGATTCCTTCGAGTAGACCTTCGGCGGCGTCAAGGTAGGTGCGAAAGGTTGGGTTGGTGGTGTGGATGTCGGATACCTCGTCGACCAGAAGGAGGCCGGCGGGTCGTAGCTGGGAGGCCCAGGTCCGCAGCGCGGCGGCGGGGTCGGCGAGGTGCGGCAGCAGCAAGTGGCAGAAGAGCACGTCGGCGGCGCCGGTAGGGAAGGGCGCCCTGGTGACGTCGTGATGGAGGAAGTCAAGGCCGTCAGTGGGTTCGCTCCCGGCAATGTCCAAGAAGGGCTGGGAGGTGTCGAGTCCGACGGTCTTGCGGGCGTTGAGTGTCTCGGCGATGAGGCGGGTGGTGAAGCCGGGGCCGCAGCCGAGGTCGATCACCAGCCTGGGGTCGGGCGGGACGCGGCCCAGGAAGCTCTTGATCTCGGGCGCAAAGACGTAGGCGAGCATGCGCAGGCGTTCGGCGGCGGTGTCGTCGTCGCCGAAGGCGTAGGCGGGGTTGGTCAGGGGGATAGCTTTCGTGAGAGAAGAGGGAAGAGGCTGGCGGAATTGTGCCCGAAATCGAAGCTGACTGGAGACCCGGGCACTGTGATGCAGCTTCGGGTATCGGGCCGAGCTCTTGTGCGTTCAGTTCGGATAGTCTGGCTGTATGAAGCCCATTCGAGTCGGCGCGGCCGTCGTTCTGCTGCTAGCCGTGGTGGCGTTACTGGCGCCATCGGTGGTGACGAGTGCGGCACCGGTGCTTGGGGTGGTGACGCCGCCCGGGCATGAGGGGCATGACCATATTCACTTGCCGTGGACGCTGCCGGCGGCGGATGCGGAACGGGCGGATGGGACATCGGGGGAGTTCCCGGAGCAGTCGTCGCCGTTTCCGGTGGGGGTGATGCCGGCGGTGCTGGTGGTGCTGCTGGCGGTGTGCATGTTTGAGCGGGTTGGATTCGATATTCGGCGGGTGCGGCTGACGGCCAATGGGCCGCCGCTGCCGCCGCCCCGGCTGGCCTTGCAGTAGATGGTTTGCATCCGCGCACCGATGTGCGCGGACTATTCGCGCAAATCCGGTAGCAGCGAGGACTGCCATGCGGATTGGCGCCGAAGCTGCGAGGTCTGTGTATGAGTTTCGGGAAAAGCCCGACGCGCCTTAGGCGCGGCCTGCTGGCCCTGGCCGTATCCGGGGCGGCACTGGCAGCGGCTGCGGGCATTGCGTGGGCGCACGAGGGCCGGGAGGTCCACGGGTTTACGTTTGACGTTGGGTTCCTGGTAGAGCCGGCGTATGAGGGTCAGCCGAACGGGGTGTACCTGTCGGTGACGCGGGAGAGCGGCGTCGAGTCGGGCCACGGATCGGCCGGCGGGCACGATCACGGCGGAATGGTGGAGACCTCGGACATGTCGGTGGAGGTGACGGCGGAGGTCGACCCGATCGACGGGATCAACGTGCGCATCATGCCCAGCGGGTTTGCGTTCGCGCCGGAGCGGGTGAACCAGGCGGACGTGGACGGCGAGGGGCACGCGCACGTTTACGTGGACGGCGAGAAGGTGGGCCGGGCCTACGGCGAATGGTTCCACCTGAAGGGTGTTGCGCCCGGGGACCGCGAGATTCGCGTGACGCTGCAGACGAACGGCCATAGCGAATACGCGGTCGGCGGGCAGACGGTGGAGGCGGCGACGACACTCAGCGTTCCGGCAATGCCGCCGGCGCCGGAAGAGGTCGGGCAAGTTGAGGCGCCTGAAGGGATGGTCGTCGCAATCAGCCTGGAGCTGGATCCTGTGGGTGGGGCCAACCTGATGGTGATGCCGCAGGGGTTCACGATGGCTCCTGGGCAGGTCAATGCCCCGAATGTGGCAGGCGAAGGGCATCCGCATTTGTACGTGAACGGGGTGCGGCTGGGACGGGTCTACAGTCCGTACCTGCACCTGGGGAAGCTGGCGCCGGGCATTAACGAGGTGCGGGTGACGTTGAATACGAACATGCACCAGGAGTACTCGCGCGACGGAGAGACGATCGAAGCGGTAGCGACGATCCACATCCCGGCCGAAGGCGAAGTCCAGACGGATGACGGACACGGGGCCCGGGTTGGTGTCACGGGGCTGGCGAACAGCCTGGTGGTGGAGGTGACGCACCTGGCGGCGGACATGTCGGCCTCGGGCGTGGCGCGGCGGATGGCGCTGTCGCCGCTGCCGGGGGAGAGCGGCGGCTACGTGGCGCCGTTTATTCCAACGGTGCCGGGGCCGTACCGGTTCCGGTTTGTGGGGACGATTGACGGTTTGCCGGTCGACGAGACGTTCACGTCTGGTCCGGGCACGTTCGATGACGTGCGGTCGGCGACGGAGGCGCAGTTTCCGCGGCCGGTGCCGAGCGCGCGCGAGATTGCCGGGGTGGCCACCGCGGCGCAGTTGCAGGCGCGGGACGCATCGGACGCCTCGGCAACGGCGGTGACCGTTGCGGTTGCCGGGTTGGTGATTGGCGGGCTGGGGCTTGCAACCGGCGTTGGCCTGGCGTTGCATGCGTTCCGACGGCGTGGCGCGGGGTAGTGCATGCGGCCCGCGGCGGGGGCCTGGGCTCCGCTGCGGGCGGCTGGCCCTGGCTGTCCTAGCCGCGTTGACGGCGCTGGCGCTGGTTGCGGCGCCGTCCGGGGCGCACGCCAACCTGGTGCGGTCGTCGCCGAGTCCAGGGACGGCGGTGGATCCCGCGCCGCCAGTGGTGTACGCGGAGTTCAGCGAGGCCATTGACCTGGGCTACAGCAGCCTGGAAGTACTGGACGCCAACGGGCAGCCGGTGACCACGGGTCCGACGGAGCCCGATCCGACTACTCCCACTGCGATGCTGGTGCCGGTGGGGGAGCTGGCGGACGGCACCTACGTGGTGGTGTGGCGGACGCTGTCGGTGGTGGACGGCCACGTGATTCGGGGGTCGTTTGCGTTTGGGGTGGGCGAGCCGGTGGCGGCGGACGTGGCGGTGGCGGTGGCGTCGATCGAGTCCAGTCCGGCGGCGGCGGTTTCGCGCTGGCTGCTGTTCGTGGGCGTGGCGGTGCTGATTGGTGGGCCGTTGCAGGCGCTGGTGCAGCGGCGCGGCGCTCAGCCGGAGCGGCGTCGGGTCGTGGAGCGGCGAACGGCGCTGCTGCTGCTGGGCGGCGGGTTGCTGGCGCTGGCGGGTCAGATCGGGTTGCTGGGGACGCAGATCCTGATCCTGGGCGGGGACTCGCTACTGGCGGGGTTTGGCGAGGTATTCAGGGCAGGGCAATGGGGCGCGCTTTGGATTGGCCGCACCGCGGCACTTGCTGTGGCGGTGGTGCTGGCCGACCAGGCGAGTTCGACGTCGGCGGGTGAGCGGCGCCAGGCGCTAGCGTTCGGCGGGGTGGCGGCGGCGGGCGTGGTGATGGCGACGAGCATTTCGATGGGTAGCCACGCGGCGGCGCTGGTGGACGTGGGGCCGGCGCTGGTAGCCGACCTGATTCACCTGCTGGCGGTTGGCGCCTGGGTGGGCGGCCTGCCGGTGTTGCTGCTGGCGGCCTGGCAGGCGCGCGGGGCGAGAACCGGTGGAGCCGCGGCAGCCGATCTGATCGAGGTTGCGGCGCGATTCTCCGCCGTTGCGACAGTGGCCGTTGGGCTGATCGTGGTGACGGGCGCGTATAGCGCCTGGTTGCAGGTGGTGGAACCGGAGCGGTTGTGGCGTACGGCGTACGGGCTGCTGCTGGTGGTGAAGCTGGCACTGGTTGCGCCGCTGCTGGCGCTGGGCGGGGTGAACCTGGGGTGGACGCGGCCGCGGCTGGCGGGGGCTGGCGCGGCCGGGGCGCGTGCGGCGAGAGCGCTGCGGACGCTGGTGGTGGCTGAGATCGTGCTGGCGGCGGCCGTGCTTGCGGTGGTGGGCGTGCTCACGGAGCGGGAGCCGGCGCGGCAGGTCAGCGGCGACGTGCCGCTGGCGGTGGAGGGTGCCGGGGCAAGTGGCGACACGAGGGTTCGCGTGCGGGTGGCGCCGGGGCGGCCGGGCCCGAACACGCTGGAGGTTGACCTGTCGTCCCAGGACGGACGGGTCAACGACGCGGATGTTGAGTTGCAACTCAGGTATCTCGATACGGACCTGGGGACGACCGTTGAGCGTCCGGTGCGGACCGAGGAGGGGACGTTCGAGGCGGAGACCGATGCGTTCGCGCTGGCGGGGGCCTGGCAGGTGCTGGCGATCGTGCGGCAGCCGGGGGCGTTCGATGCGCGGGTGCCGGTGCGGCTGAACATCGGGTCTCCCACGGCGATTGGCGTAGCGGAAGTAGACGTGACGGTGGCGGTGCGGCTCTGGGGGCTGGCGCTGGCGGGGATGGGATTTGTGCTGGCGCTGGCCACGCTGGCCCGGCAGGGATGGGCGGCGCGGGTTCGCCAGGCGGGGACCGGAGCGGGATTCGCGGCGATTCTGCTGGGGGCCGGGTTGCTGATCATCGGGCCGCAGCAGGGCGTGGCGCCGTCGGCGGTGAACCCGATTCGGCCGGATGATGCTTCAGTCAGCGCGGGTCGCGAGATCTTTGAGGCCGAGTGCGTGAGCTGTCACGGGCCGACAGGTCGCGGGGACGGTCCGCTGGCGGCGACGCTGGATCCGCCGCCGCTGGACCTGGTGATCCACGTGCCGCTGCATCCGGACGACGCGCTGTTTGGGTTTGTGTTCAACGGGATCGAGGGCACGGGGATGCCGGCGTTCGGGGATCGCTATGGCGAACTGGATACGTGGCACATCATCAACTTTATCCAGACCCTGCCGGAAACGGCGCGGAGCTAGGCGCGGGCGCGGCGGCGGGCGGACCAGGTGTGGGCGGCGACGGCCGCGAAGAAGCCGCCGATGACCAGAACGCTGGGCACGACCCAGTTGGTGGGGGCCAGATCGAGCGAGTGCGAGAGTTTGGCGGGCCCGAGGGCGCTGGAGATGTCCAGGACGAGGTTCCAGTGGACTTCCTCGGGGCTTTGCTCGACGAATTCGTAGACGGAACCTGACTCAAAGGCCGTGTATTGGGCGATGTTGACGCCGTTCTCGAAGACGGTCACGCGGACCTCGGCGCCGGGAATCCTGGCACCGGTAGAGACGTTGCGGAGGTCGACGGAGTAGTCGAGCCAGCCCTCGGCCCAGTTGGCAAAGGCGCGAACCTGGTAGGGGCCGGCGGCGCCGGTGTAGACGAGGTCGCCGCCGTGGGCCAGGACGGGTGTTGACGACAGGGTAACGAGAGCTACAAGCACCGGCAGGAGGCGGGCGAAACCCCGCATTAGTTCAGCGGCGGACCAGCCACGGCGGCGACGGCGGGTTCGAGTTCAACCGCGCCGACCAGGCCCTCGAAGCGCGCGGCCACGCGCCCGGTAGAGTCGACCACGAAGACCCAGGGTTCGGTTTCGAGCTTCCACTCGCGGGCGGCGTCTGCCCATTCGAGGCGGCCCTCGGTGCGGGCGACAGCGAGATCGAAGGGCTCGATGTGGATGAAGCGCAGGCGGTCGCCAAAGTTTCGGGAGAGCTCGCCGACGACGGCGGTAACAGGCCCGCACATGGCCGAGGTGCAGAACCCGGGGGTGCTGAAGGTCACCACCAACGGCTCGCGTCGGGCCAGCGCATCCGCGATTGAGTGATCGTAAAGAGCGGGGAGGGGCGGATCGGCGGTTGTCAGGGTTTCGAGGTTGAGTACGTCCCGGCTCGTGAGGTTAGCGAAGGCCGGCGCGGCGTCGCCGACGCGAGGAGCTGAGGTGCGGCGGCCGACCTGGAAGGCGGTCGACGTGGCGTAGGCCGAGCCGAAGGCTGGCTCCACTTCCAGGTCGGCGCGCCAGAGGCCTTCCTCGAAGTCGGCGTCGGCGACGAGGTAGTAGGAGCGCGATGCGTCGTGGACGTGGACGGCGCCGTCCGCGTGAACATGGTCGTAGCTGGCGCCGGCGACGTGCTCGCGGGCGGGCGCTTCGAAGCGAAACTCGTCGCGTTGACCGATCAGGCGGATGAAGCGCACGTTGATGTTCGCGCCGGTGACCAGCCCGCCGTCGCCGTCCACCAGGACGAAGGGAAAGCGGTGGGGTCCGGGGAGCATTTCGTTGACGGCGAGGAGGACGCTGATCCGGGGGTTGGTCGGCAGTTCGCCGCAGGCGGAAAGCCAAACGGCGAGTGCCGGGGCTCCAAGGGCCAGCACGCCGAGCAGCCTTCGTCTTGGTATCTCGCGTGCGTGGCGGGTCGGGGGCTGACTGAGAGGGTCGGGTCTGTCCACACAGGCAGTCTAGCCAGTCAAGGCCGGCCGCCAACCTGTTAGGTTGCGGACCCTCGCTATATTTGAGTCACGATGTCAGAGCCGCGGATTTCAGCCAGCGATCAGGACTACCTGCGGGCGATCTACGACGCGGGTGGGCACGAGCGGCGTGTGGGAACAGGTGAAGTCGCCGGTGAACTGAATCTGACGCAGGGGGCGGTGACATTCGCCTTGCAACGGCTGCATGAAAAGGGGCTGGTCAACTACCGGCGCTACCAGGGGGCGCGGCTGACCGAGGATGGCGAGCGCCACGCGCTGGAAATGGTGCGGCATCACAGGCTGATCGAACGTTTCCTGGTGGAGTTTCTGGACTACGACTGGAACGACGTGCACGAAGAGGCTGACCGGCTGGAGCATGTGATTTCGGAGGAAATGGAGCGACGAATTGCGGCCAAGGTGTCCGACCCGACGACCGACCCGCACGGGGACTCGATTCCCAACGAGGCGCTGGACGCGCTGCAGGCCGACGACGCCCGGCAGTTGACAGGGGTTGCGGACGGTACGGACTTTGTGGTGGCGCGGGTGCGGGACCGCGACCGGGCGGTGCTGGAGTACCTGACGGAAATCCAGCTCGTACCGGGGACGGAGGCCAGCGTGGTCCGACGACTGCCGTTCGATGGACCGCTGGTGGTGCGCATTGAGTCGGAAGAGGTGGCGCTGAGCCAGACGGTGAGCGACAGCGTGTTCATTCGCGACGCAGAGCGAGGTTCGAGTCCTCAGCGCAGCTGAAGCTGAGGGCTGGTTCGGCTAGCGGAGCGCGGCTTGTCGGGCGGCTTCGCGCCCCGCGGCGGTGAGGCGGAGCTGGTCGTTTTCGAGGTCGATGAGACCGCGTTCGGTGGCGGTGTGGACGACGCGGTTGGCGAATTCGGGGGGCCAGCGCATGTGGCGTTGCATGTGGTCGGGGCGGCTCTCGTCGGCCTCGGTGGGCGTGCCCTCGTGGGTGGCGAGGTGGATGAGCAACATCTGGCGGGCGAAGGTCCAGCGCTGGCGGCGGCGGCGACGGGCGGTTGCGACGAGGCCGCGCTGGGGGGCGAGAAACAGGACCAGGATGAAGGCGATGCCGACCACGGTGGCCATGGACCCGGCGATGCTGGCGTCCAACAGGCGAGCCAGCCAGTAGCCGCCGACGGCTGAGGCGGCGCCGATAACGACGCTGAGACCGAGCATGCGGGGCAGCCGGTCCGTGAGCAGGTAGGCGGCGGCCGGCGGACCGATCATGAGCGCGACGACCAGGATCGATCCGACGGCGTCGAAGGCGCCGACGGCGGTGACCGATACCACCGCCATGAGACCGTAGTGGACAAGCGCGGGCGAGAAGCCGAGCGCGGCGGCCAGCGCGGGGTCGAAGGTGGCCAGCTTGAGTTCTTTAAAGAAGAGAGACGCGCCGGCAAGGTTGACCACCAGGATGGCGCCCATGACCCAAAGCGCAATCGGTCCCAGGTCCACCCCGAATGGCGCGAATCGGTTGAACGGCGCAAAGGCGATCTCGCCAAGTAGCACGACATCGCTGTCCAGATGAACGTTGCCGGCGAGGCTGGAGATCAGAATCACGGCGATAGAAAAGAGGGCGGGGAAGACGAGGCCGATGGCGGTGTCTTCGCGAACGAGACCGGTTCGGCTGACCATCTCGACGAGGACCACCGTCAATAGCCCGACGAGGGCGGCGCCGAGGATGAGGACCGGCGAGTTGAGATCGGCGACGACAAAGAAGGCCAACACGATGCCGAGCAGCACGGTGTGGCTGATGGCATCGCTCATCATCGCCATGCGACGCAGCACCAGGAACGTGCCGGGGATTGCGCACGCGGCGGCGACGACAACGGCCACGAGCAGAACGTCGATCTGGGCCGACGTCATAGATCGGCGGACGGCGTACGCCGCAGTCGAGCCAACCGGTCGGCTTCAGCCAGGCCGCGGGGGGTCAGCGACCAGCCGCCGGCATCGTGCCGCTGGGCCAAGCCATCGGCGGCGAGTTCGCTGAGTGCGCGATCCACGAGGGCGCGACCGCGCACCGCATGCAGGGCGGCGATATCGTGCGGACGGGTGGCGTCTGAGCTGTGTTGCGCCGCGAGCGCCGCCAAGTCCGACATCACAGCTTCGAGCGCCAGGATTCGCTGGCTGCGCCAGGCGTGCATGCGGGTCCACACGAGGCCGCGGGCCGGCGCAACGAGCAGGGATACGACCACCAGACCAGTGGCGACCAGCACGATCGTGGGTCCGGTAGACGTCTGGGCCGTGGTGCTGATCAGCGCCCCCAGCACGCCGGCCGCAGCGCCGAACAGGGCGGAGAGCGTGACCATGACCCCGAGGCGGTTGGTCCACTGGCGGGCGGCGGCCCCTGGCGCCACGACCATCGCGCTCATCAGGACCACGCCGACGGTCTTGAGACCGACGACGATGGCGATGACGAGGAGGCTGGTGAGGAGCAAATCCAGGCGCCGGGTGGGCACTCCAAGCGTGGCGGCGAAGTCCGGATCGAAACTCAGCAGCTTGAACTCTTTCCAGAGCACCAGCACCCCGAGCAGACCGACGGCGCCGACCGATGCCATGGTGATGACATCGCTTTCGAGCATGGCGGCGGCCTGTCCGAACAGGAACTTGTCGAGCCCGGCCTTGCCGGCAGCGGGCCGTCGCTGGATGAAGGTCAGTACGACCAGCCCGGCGCCAAAGAAGACGCTCAGCATGAGGGCCATGGCGGTATCGGTCTTGACGCGGGAAGCGCGAATGATGCCGGCGATGGCCACGGCTGCGAGCCAGCCGGTGAGGGCCGCGCCAATCATCAGCACCAGCGGCGCGCGGCTGCCGGTAATCAGGAAGGCCAGGGCGACCCCGGGCAGCGCGGCATGCGACATGGCGTCGCCGAGCAGAGCCTGGCGACGGAGCACGGCAAAGGCGCCGAGAGCGCCGCTGACGATGCCAAGGGCGGCGGAGCCCAGCGCGACGGTTCGCAGCGTGTAGTCCAGGGCCATGTCGCTCAGCACATCCACCGGTTCTGCGGTCCTAGCGACGCACGAGCGGTGGGTTCACGCCAACATGTCCAGAGGGGTCGCGTTGGCGCGGCCGCCGATTCCGGCAACTCGACCGCCGTAGGTGAGGCGCAGGTTCTCCTCAGTGAAGACCTCGTCGACGGGTCCCGCGGCGATGCGGCGTACGTTGAGGAGGGTGACCTGGTCGAAGTATTCGGCGACGGTTTGCAGGTCGTGGTGCACGGCGACGACCGTTTTACCGGCGGTGCGCAGAGCGCGCAGCAAGTCGACAATGGCGCGCTCGGTGGTGGCGTCGACTCCCTGGAACGGCTCGTCCATCAGGTAGATCTCGGCGTCCTGGACCAGCGCCCGCGCCAGAAAGACCCGCTGCTGCTGACCGCCCGAGAGTTGGCTGATCTGGCGGTCGGCGTAGTCCTGCATCCCCACTTGCTCCAGGGCGGCGGTGGCGCGCGAGCGCTCGGACGCTCCGGGACGCTTTACCCAACCCAGGCTGCCGTAGGTGCCCATGGTGACGACATCCAGTGCGGTGGTGGGAAAGTCCCAGTCCACGCTGCCGCGCTGGGGGACATACGCGACCAGCCCTCGCTGTTCGAGGTAGGAGCGGCCGAACACGAGAACCTCGCCGGCAGCCGGCCGCAGCAGACCGAGCAACGTTCGCAGGAGGGTAGTCTTGCCGGCGCCGTTGGGTCCTACGATGGCCATCAGGACGCCCCGTGGAACTTCCAGGTCCACGTCCCACAGAACGGGCCGCTGCTGATAGGCCAGGGTGAGGTCGGTGGCCTGGACGGCCAGGGCGTTGCCGGTGCGAAGGCGCACGCCTATGCCTTCCGCAGCGCCGCGACGATGGTGTCGATGTTGTGGCGAATCATGCCGAGATAGGTGCCTTCCTCGGTGCCCTCCGCGCCCATGGCGTCGGAGAAAATCTCGCCGCCGATCGTCACGGTGTGACCGCGGGCGGCGGCGGCCTCGATGACTGCCTGCACGCCCTGATCAGGCACCGACGACTCGATGAAGACCGCCGGGATCCCACGCTCGCTGATAAAACGCGCCAGCTCCTGCACGTCGGCCGTGCTGGCCTCGCTCTCGGTGCTGATGCCCTGCAGGCCGCGCACCTGCATGCCGTAGCGGTTGGCGAAGTAGTTGAAGGCGTCGTGGGCGGTGATGAGGACGCGCACACGTTCTTCGATTTCCTGCGCGCGCGCCTTGACATACATGTCCAGTTCGGCGATCTCGGCGATGTAGGCGGCGGCATTGGCGCGGTAGGCCTCGGCTCCCTCGGGGTCCATGGCGACCAGGGCGTCGCGGATGGATTCGACCGCCGTCGACCAGAGGTCCAGGTCAAACCAGACGTGTGGGTCGTAGGCGCCGTCGAACTCGGGCGGAGCCAGGAGGCGGGTCCGGTCAATGTGGTCGGTTACGCGGATGGAATGGACACCGAGATCGACCATGCGTTCAAGGACGCCGGACATGCCGGCTTCCAGGTGCAGGCCGTTCCAGAAGACGGCGTCGGCCGATTCGAGGCGGGTAATGTCGCTTTCGCTGGCCCGGTAGAGGTGGGGGTCAACACCGCTGCCCATGAGGCCCTGGACCTCCACGCGGTCGCCGCCGACGTGGCGCACGGCGTCGGCAATCTGGCCAATGGTTGCGACAACGCGTAGCGGGCGGCCGTCCGCGAGATCGACGGGCGCCGGCTTGCTCGCGGCTGGGACTGATTCGCCGGCCGCATCGGTCTCGCAGGCCGCCAACGCCAAGACGGCCAGCAGTAACCCGGCCACCAGCGCCACCGTCCGCACTTCTGACCCTTTCACCTGTTGGACACTGCGCAAACTCAAAGAGCGCGCCGCTTTACAGGCACCCTGTAATCCAACTTCGCTTATCTAAACAAAAGTTTTGAGCCAGGTCAAACCAGCCGAGATGTGCGAGCGACCTGGACGATTGCTAGGTGGCGCCTCGGCGCCGCGCGGCTGGGGCGGATTCGCCGGCGGCGATGGCGAGGAGGGCGGAGAGGGCGGCGAAGGCGAGCATGGTGAAGGCGCTGGCGGTGAAGTCGAGGACGTCCACGGCGACGCCGAGGCCGAGGGGGGTGAGGGCGACGCCGATATCGCGCAGGAAGGCGTGGGTGCCGAGAGCCGCGCCCAGACGCTCGCGCGGGGCGCGGTCCACGACGGTTGAGGTAATGGTGGGAATCGCGCCGCCGCCGAGGCCAAAGGCCAGGCCGAACAGTACATAGGTGGCGGCGTTGCCGGCCTGGCTGACGAGGACGCTGACCAGGCCCATGGCCAGCGCGCTGGGCACGTAGACCCAGAGGCGTCCGTAGCGATCGGACATGGCGCCGGCGACGATGGCCACGGGGAAGCGCATGAGGGTGGAAAGGGAGATGGCAATGCCGATCAGGAACGGCTGGAGGTTGAGGACCTCGCCGCCGAAGAGGGGATAGAAGAAAGCCTTGAAGCCGAAGATGGGGACCGCCAGGGCCATGGCCATGCCGTTGACGAACAGCAGACGGCCGGGCGAGTAGATCGCGCGGCGGGCGAAGCGCAGGGGGCTTTCAGGTCGGCCGGGGCTAAGTGTGGACGCCTGGGCGGGCGGCGGGTCGTCCTTTACATAACGTTTCACCATGAACATCCCGGCCAGGATGGCCAGGACGGTCAGGAGCATGCCGATGCGCCAGTGGGCCAGGGTGGCGACGGCGCCGACGACGACGGGGGAGAGGAAGCCGCCCATCATGGTGGCGGAGCTAACGGCGCCTAGCATGCGCCCGCGCTCGCGTTCGGGAGCCTGGCGGGCAACGTAGGCCTGGGCGGCAGCGCTGGCGGTGATGGACCCCGCGCCCTCGACGATGCGGCCGAGCAGGAGCAGCCAGTAGAAGGGCGCCGCAACTGTAAGTATGACGCCGAGGATGGCCAGCGCGCCGCCGCCGTAGAAGAGGGGATGCAGGCGAATCCGGTCGACCAGGGCCCCCATGGGCAGGTTGATGAGAAGGCGGGCGACGGCAAAGCTGGCAATGAGCGCGGCGAGGGCCGTTCCGGCAGTGTCCTCGAGATTGAAGTCGCGGCTGATCGGCGCCAGGACCGAGGCGATGGAGCCGTTGCCAAAAGCGACGGCCACGGTAATGGCCATGGACGCCAGCACGTCGCGCGGCAGATCCAGGACCGCGAGCCAGGGGAGGCGGCGACGGGGTGGCATTCAGGGCCGGTCAGGCGTTCGGATTACGTGGCCGGTACGGCGCCTCCGGTACCTGGCGAGGCCTGGTCAGTTTTTGACACGGACAACCTGGTTGTCGATGGCGGCATCGTAGCCGGCGAAGACGATTTGCAGGTTGCGGCGGCCCTCGTCCAGGGTGTGGAGGGGTGGAGCGTCGCCGCGGACGGCGTCGGCGAAGCGGCGGAAGATGGGCGTGAAGCCGAGCTCGTCGGCGTCCGTGCTTTCCAGCACTTCGGTTCGATCGCCGGTGTGCAGGACAGCTTCGCCGCGGTCCAGGCGGATGGAGCCGAGATCGCCGTGTACCTCGGTAAGGCCGGTTGCGCTGGTGGCGCTCCAGGCCGCCAGCACGATCGACGTGGCGCCGCTGGCGTGGCCGAGCATGAGGGCGGCGGTGTCGTCCACGTCCTGCTTCTGCACGTGGGTGCCGACGCGGGCGGACACGTGGGTGATGGGGGATTGGAGCATGGCCTCGGCGGTGTAGAGATTGTGATAGCCGTTGTCGAGGAGGGCGCCGCCGCCGGCATCTTCGCGCCGGCTGCGCCAGGTCGGGTCGTAGGCGGCCGCGCCTACGTACCAGCCGCTGCCCATGTGCTCCATGCGGAACATGAAGGGGCGGCCGATGCGCCCGGCCTCGATGGCTGTGAGCGCGGCGGCGGTGCTGGGGCGGTTGAGGTAGTTGTGCATGATGCCGGCGGGGATGTCGTTGCGTTCGACCTCAGCGATGATCTCGTCGGCCTGTTTCAGCGACGTGGCAAGGGGCTTTTCGCTGAGGAAGGGCGTGCGAGTGCGGGCGGCGCCCAGGCAGACGGGGGCGTGGAAGCGATGAGGCACGGCGATATCCACGGCG
This sequence comes from Chloroflexota bacterium, assembly GCA_011523785.1. Classification (GTDB taxonomy): domain Bacteria; phylum Chloroflexota; class UBA11872; order UBA11872; family UBA11872; genus UBA11872. The sequence goes on from WTFW01000163.1 coordinate 18,137, forward strand.
TCGACGCGGCCGGAGCGCAGGAGGTCGCGGTAGTCAGGAAAGCGGGCCTCAGCCGGTACACCGAAGCGGTCACCGATGAGGTTGAGGCGCTCGAGCGTGGGGTCGGCCACGGCGGAGACCTGCCAGACGTCCGGCAGGCGCTGTAGAACGGGGGCGTGGCCCTCTTCCTGGATGCGGCCGCAGCCTATGAGGCCGATACGCAGGGGCGTAGCCATCAAGCGTTCTCACCGGCGAGGTCAAAGCCGAGGTTTTCGGTGAGGTAGCGGGAATTGACTTCCAGGCTCTGGCGCGGGGTGGTCTGCGAGCGGTCGAGTTCAACGGTGAGCCAGCCGTCGTAGTCGGCTTCGCGGGCCACGTCCAGCAGCGCGGGCAGATCCACGACGCCGGTACCCAGTTCACCGAAAAAGGCGATGCGGGGGGCGTGGTCCTGAGCGCTGGCTACGTCCGGCCTGTCGCCGTCGAGTTCGGGCACGTAGTCCTTGATGTGCATGTAGGTGAGGATGTCGCGGTAGCTGGAGGCGACTTCCACCGGGTCGTCGCCGGCTTTGGCGATGTGGGCGGGGTCAAGCGCCAGCTTGACGAGGTCGGTGTCGACGGCGTCGAAGAAGCGCGTGATCTCGTCACGCTGCTCGATGACCGTGTTCCAGTGGGGGTGCATGCCGGCGACGATGCCCTTGTCGCGAGCGGCGGCGGCGACTTCGCTGACACCGCGGGCAAACCTGGCCAGGTCCTGGGCTGTCGGCGTTCCGGTGCGCTTGCCGGGACCCACTACCAGGCGGTCGGATCCCATTTCATGCAAGAAGTCGATGATGGCGAGGTTGTTGGCTATGGCCTCGGCCTGCTGGGCGGGATCGTGCAGCGGACCGCCGCCGTAGAGGGCCGATAGGCGCAGGCCGCGGGCCTCCAACATGGCCTGGAAGTCGTGGGCACGGCCGGCGAATTGGGCGACGACGGTTCCGAAGGTCTCGGTGCCGGCGTAGCCGAAGCTGCCGATGTCGTCGATGGCCTCGACGAGATTGTCGCCCCAGGTGATCTGGTGGCAGGAACAGCGAAAGACGGCCACAGGACAACCTCACGATGTGCGGGCGCGGGAAGGCGCCGACGTCGGCGGCGTGAACGTACGTTTTGTCGGGCCAGTGGGCAACTGGGCGTAGGCGCCCGTGTGTCTGGCGGACTCAGCGATGGGCAGTGGGCAGGGTATTGAAGGGCGGGTACGTGAGCTACGATCAACCAAACGGTCGGGTGGCAGATGCGACTGCCAACCGAACCGGGGGCGGTGAGATCGAAACTATTCCCAAGGAGGGACACCGTGAGCACCGCCTCATACGAGCAAAGACTCAGCGTCGTTGAAGCCGAGCGCAAGCACCTAGCAACGAAGGCCGACTTGCATGCCCTGGAGACCAGGCTCACCCGATGGATCGCCGGACTGGGCTTTGGCGTGGTTGGGACGCTGATTGCCGTCCTGGTGGACCGGTTTGCGGGGTAGTTCCGGTACGTAGCAGCAGGTCCGGCCGCGTCGGGTTTCTACGCCGGTCGCGTCTGGTAGCTGACCATCGGACGCCAGCTTCCGTCACGAGCGAGGCGGCTCGACGGTTGAGAAGGTGAGCGTCCAGACTGCCGGCACGGCCGGGGTCTCAGATGAGGATCGCGAGTCCAGAAGCATGCGCGTGACCAGCCGTGAGCGGCTAGGCGAGCAATACGCGGACGACGCCCGGCTGGCCCTGCGGCAGGAAACGCATCGGCGCTACAGCGAGCGCCCGGACAACACTCCCGCGTGGGTGCTGGGGCTGTTGGCGCCGGGGATTGGCGACTTGGTGCTGGATGCGGGGGCGGGGAACGGCGCGTACCACTCGGCGGTGCAGAGCCGTGGGGCCAAGATCGTGGCGGTCGAGCGTGCGATGGGGATGATCCGGTCGGTGTCCGAACCGGCGGCCTCGTACGTGGCGGGTGACGTAACGGCGCTACCGCTGTCCTCCGATACGGTCGATCACAGCATGGCCAACCACATGCTGTACCACGTGCCGGACATTCCGGCCGCGTTGCAGGAGCTTGCGCGCGTGACCCGTGCGGGTGGACAGGTGGCCATGACGACCAACGGCGACCGCCGGGAGTCGCCGCTGCAGCGGTTGCACGAGCGGGCGGCGCGGGAGTTGGGCATTGATGCCGACGTGCCAATCACGACGGACCGCTTCGGCGATCACAACCTGGGGCAGGTGCGGCGCGTGTTTCCGGACGCCGCCACGCATGCGCAGGTGAATGCGCTGGTGTTTCCGACGGCGGAACCGGTGCTGGCGTATTACGCGTCGGGACCCGTGGACAGCGTACGAGAGCCCACGGCTGACACGCGCCGCGAACTGGTGACGCGGATGGATGAACTGGTTCGACAGCGGATTGCAGCAGACGGCGAATTCCGGATTCCGAAGCGGGTTGTCTGCTACCTGGCAACGGCGCCGTAGGTTCGGGCGGGTCTGGTCTCTGTGCCACTATCGGGCGGAACCGACCAGGGTCAGGTGAGGTCTAAACGTGGCGAAGGGACTGAACGGCAAGGTGGCCGTGATTACCGGCGCGGGGCGGGGCATCGGGCAGGCCATTGCCGAACGCTTCGCGGATGAGGGGGCGGCGGTGCTCGTGGCCGATGTTGATACGGAGGCTGCCGAGGCGGTTGCGGCAGGCATCGCTGCGGACGGCGGCTCGGCTCAGGCCCAGGACGCCGACGTGCGGAAGCCGGAGGACATCGTGGCCATGTTCGACGCGGCGGAAGCGGCGTTCGGTCCCGTGGACATCGTGGTGAACAACGCCGGCATCGGCGGGGCGACCTCCATCCTGGATCAGACAGTGGACGACTGGGACAACATGTTCACCATCAACGTGCGCGGCGTGTTCCTTGGCGTGCAGGAAGCGACGCGGCGGATGCTGCCCCGAGGCGCCGGGCTCATCATCAACCTGGCCTCGGCGGCCGGGAAGATCGGGCGGCCGTACATGACCTGCTACTGCGCGGGCAAGCACGCGGTGGTGGGGATCACGCGCGCGGCGGCGATGGAGTTGGCGCCGCACGGGGTGCGGGTGGTGGCGCTGTGCCCGGGCATCGTGGACACGCGGCTGTGGCGGGAGGACCTGAACCCGGACCTGACGGAGTTGGAAGGACGCGAGAACGAGTCGGCATGGGACGTGCGGGTGGCCAACATTCCGGTTGGCCGCCACCAGGTTCCCGAGGACGTGGCGAATGCGGCCTACATGCTGGCCAGCGACGACGCCTCGTATATCACCGGAATATCGCTGAGCGTGGACGGTGGGATGGTGCTGCATTGAGCGAGGCGCTGTTTCCGACCTTCGTGGTTGGGAGCCTGCCGCGGCCGGTGTGGGTGCGGGAGCTGATCGAGCGGCGGAAGCGGGGCGAGGTGAGCGCGGCCGCGGCCGAGCGGGTGCTGGACGACGCGGTGCCGGCGGCGATCCGGATGCAGGAAGCGGCCGGGCTGGACTATGTCTCGGACGGCGAGTGGCGGCGCGAGAGCTACGTGAAGGTGTTTGCCGACGCGGTGGCGGGGTTCGAGCCGGACCTGATCGCGGGCGGCCGCGGGGCGGCGTATCCGGCGGTGACCGAGCCGTTGCGGCAGGAGCGGGCGATCGCGCTGGACGAGGCGCGTTTCGTGCAACGGGCGACCACGCGACGGACGCTGACGGCGGTGCCGTCGCCCTACACGATCGCGCGTCGCATGTGGAGTCCGGAGCACTCCACGGGGGCGTATGCCGCGCGCGAGGACTTCATGGAGGCGTGCACTCCGATCATCAACGGGGAGCTGCAGCGGCTGACGTCGCTGGGGGTGGACGCGATCCAGCTGGACGATCCGTGGCTGGCGCTGCTGGTGGATGCGGAGTACCGGGCGCGGGCTGGGATCGACGACGTGAAGCACGAGATCGAGATGGCGGTGCAGGGCGTCAACGGGGCGGTGGAGGGTGTGGACCACCCGCTGATCTCAGTGCACCTGTGCCATGCGCACTCGAACCGGCAGCACAGCACGCGCGGGCCGTATGACCTGATCGTGGGGGCGCTGGGTCGGATGCACGTGCAGCGGTTGGCCATGGAGTTCGCGACGCCAGACGCCGGCGGGATCGAGGTGCTGGCGCAGTTCCCGGACGACAAGCTGCTGGGTCTTGGGGTGATCGACCACACGGATATCAACGTGGAGACGCCGGAGGTCGTGGTGGCACGGGCCGAGGCGGCGATGCGTTACGTGCCGGCGGAGCGGTTGACGCTGAATCCGGACTGCGGGTTCGCGCCGTCGAGCATCAACCCGATGGACCTGGACGAGGCGTTTCTGAAATTGCGGGCGTTGTGTGTGGGGGCTGAGTTGCTGCGGGGGAGGCACGGACAGTGAACGAGCAGAACTCAGATTCTCGAGAGGAAGATTGTTCGGAAAACGCAGACGAGCGTCGCCGGGCTGAGCGAGTGGCCGCTGTCGCCCGCTTCCGGCGGCGCCGGGCGAAGTTCAGGCGAGTCAAGATGACCATTGACGAGATCCTGGCTGACATAAACGAAGGACGCCTCTAGCAGCGGACGTTTACCGCGCATTTGAGCGCGAGGTGGCCGTACGAAGTCGCCAAAGAGCCTGGGCGCTGGCGATGGCTAGGAAGGCGGCGGCGGCGGCGGCGGCGTAGTCGAGGAGGTTGAGGCCCCAGCCGAGGAAGGCGATCAGGAAGGGGTAATAGACCATCCAAGTCTTGATGCTGAAGGGTAGAGGCGTGCGGAAGCGGTCGGCCAGGTAGAGCAGGACGTTGGCGAGCGGGTAGGCGGCGGCGTAGGCCACGCCGATTTCGCCGCGCAGGGCGCCGACGGCGACGAGGCCGCCCAGCACGGTGAGCTCGCGCACGTGGTCGCAGACCTGGTCCAGCAGGGCGCCGAAGTTGGAGGCCAGGCCACGGGCGCGGGCCAGTTCGCCGTCAAGGAAGTCCAGGACCAGCGTGCCGATGAACAGCGCGAGGGCCAGGCGGGGGAAGGGGACGATCAGAAAGGCGACGACGAACCCGAGTGGGATCTGGCTGAGGGAAAGTGCGTTGGGGTGGACTCGGGCGGCGGCAAGTGTCGTGATGACCGGCCGAACGAGGTAGCCGCCGAGGCGTCGCAGGGGGGCTAGTAGCAGGCGTTCGAGGGTGGAGTAGGAGCCGGGAGCCGGGGGCTCAGCCGGTCGACCCTCACCCGGCCCTCCCCCGGTGGGAGAGCGTGGAGAGGGGACCGACATTGGCGCGGGTTACCAGGCGAGATGGTCGGCGAAGTAGGCGCGCAGGCTGTCGGCGGCGACCCGCTCCTGCCGCATGGACGTTCGTTCGCGCACGGTGACGGTCTGGTCGTCGAGCGAGTCAAAGTCGATGGTCACGGCAAAGGGCGTGCCGGCCTCGTCCTGGCGGGCGTAGCGGCGGCCGATAGAACCGCTGGCGTCGTAGAACACCGGCCAATTGGCGCGCAGATCGTCGGCGATGCGGGTGGCCAGTTCGACCAGCGGCGGCCGGTTGCGGGCCAGGGGGAAGACGGCGACCTTGAACGGGGCGAGCCGCGGGTCGAGGTTCAGGAAGGTGCGCGGTTTCCCGGCGACTTCCTGGACGGTGTAGGCGTCGGCCAGGAAGGCGAGGGCCGCGCGGTCGACACCGGCGGCGGGCTCGATGACATAGGGCGTCACGTGCTGTTTGGCCGCGTCGTCGAAGTAGGAGAGGTCGGTGCCGCTGGCTTCGGCATGGCGCTTGAGGTCGAAGTCGGTGCGGTTGGCGATGCCTTCCAGCTCGCCCCAACCGAAGGGGAATTCGTACTCGATGTCGGTGGTGGCCTTGGCGTAGTGGGCCAGTTCCTCGGGGCTGTGGGGTCGCAGGCGCAGGCGTCGCGGTTCCAGTCCGAGGTCCTGCCACCAGGTGAAGCGGGCGTCGACCCAGTCCTCGTGAGACTCGTCGTCCTGGCCGGGCTCAACGAAGTACTGCAACTCCATCTGCTCGAACTCGCGGCTGCGGAAGATGAAGTTGCCTGTGGTGATCTCGTTGCGAAAGGCCTTGCCGATCTGGGCGACGCCGAAGGGCATTTGCACGCGCGCGGTGTCGCGCACGTTCTTGAAGTTGACGTAGGTGGACTGGGCGGTTTCGGGCCGCAGGTAGGCGACCGAGGCGTCGTCTTCCACGGGACCAACGAAGGTGCGAAACATGGTGTTGAACATGCGGGGATCGGTGAGTTCGCCGCCATCGTGGGGGCATTTGCCGTTGGCCACGTCGTCCTCGCGGAAGCGCCGGCGGCAGGTCGGGCATTCCACCAGCGGGTCGGCGAAGTGTTCGATGTGGCCGGACACTTCCCAGATGCGTGGGTGCATGAGGATGGAGGCGTTGAGGCCGACGACCTCGGGGCGCACGTGCACGACGCGGCGCCACCAGGCGTCCTTGATGTTGCGGATCAGCTCGGCGCCAAGCGGTCCGTAGTCCCAGGTGCTGGCGAAGCCGCCGTAGATCTCGGAACTGGGAAATACGAACCCGCGGCGCTTGGCCAGGGAGGTCAGGGTGTCAAGGTCGTGAGCAGGCATGGGTGTCCTCGTGGGTATCCAGGGTCATGGGGATGGCGTGCGGTGCGACGCCATGAGGTCGGAGTTACGCCCCGGGCACTGGCCGGGGCGCGGAACCCGCGCCCGCCCGTTCCAGGATGTGGGCGGATGAGATGTCGCGTTCGACGACGGCGGCCGCGTAGGCCCGGAGGGCCGTGCGGAGTTCGGCGCGGGTACGCGGATCGGCGCGGAGGCGGGCGGCGCCGGTGAGGCCTTCGTGAGCGATGAACCGCAGGGTTTTCAACGTGTCGAGGCTTAGCGGGTGGCTGGCGTTGTCGTGCGAACAGGTCGAGCAGATCACGCCGCCGGTTCGCGGGGCGAAGGCGTGGGCGCCAGGTTCAATCGTGCGGCCGCAGACGGTGCACTGCCACAGTTCGGGCGCGTAGCCGTGCGCACTCAGCAAGTTGATGGCCAGGGCGGAGAGCAACGGTTCCGGGTCGGCGGCTCGCTGGTTGAGGGCGCCAAGGAAGGCGACCAGGGCGGCGTAGGCAGCGGGCGCGGCCTCGCCGTCCTCGCTGAGACCATCCAGCAACTCGACGGCCCAGCCGGCGGCAGCAAAGGCGGCCAGGTCTTCACGGAAGCGGGGGTAGGCCTCCAGGCATTGGGCCTGCGTGAGCACGTCGAGGTTGGCGCCGACGACGCCGACCAGGCGGACGCGGCTAAAGAGTTCGATATGCGGAGCCAGCTGGCTGGTGGGCCGGCGCGAACCGCGCGCCACCAGGCGGCGGCGTCCGAACTCGCGCGTGAAGAGCGTGACGATTCGGTCGGCGTCGCCCAGGTCGCGACGGCTGAGCACCACGCCTTCGGCCTTGTAGGTGCTGGAGCGCTGCAGAACGGCCATGGGCAAGCCTAGCGTGAGTCTCAGTCGTCGGAGATTGCCGCGTCCGCCGGTCGGCGAATCACGTCAACGGCCTCAACGCGCGGGCCGCGCATGCGACGTACGCGCAGCAGCCAACCCTCGTGTTCCACGGTGTCACCGGGTCTTGGAACGGCGTCGAGGCGCTGCATCACGAATCCGGCAACCGTGACAAAGTCACCCTCTGGCAGTCGGCACCCGGTGGATTCGACCAGCCGGTCGGCCCGCAACGTGCCGGCCACGACAAAGCGGTCGGGTCCGAAGTGCTGAACGTCTCGGGGTGGGGCGTCGTGTTCGTCGCGAATCTCGCCCACGACTTCCTCGACCAGATCTTCCAGGGTGACAATGCCCGCGGGCGAGCCGTGCTCGTCCACGACCAGGGCCAGGTGCGCGCGGTCGCGGCGCATGGCCACGAGCAACTCGCCAACCAGGGCCGTGTCTGGTGAGATGTGCAGCGATCGAATCGCATCGTCCGGCAACGGCCGGTCAATGGCGTCGGGATCAATCGTCAGCAGGTCCTTCACGTGAACGAAGCCGACGATGGCGTCGGGCGAGTTGCGATAGAGCGGGAATCGCGAGTAGCCCGTGGCAACGGCCTGGCGCTCGATTTCGCGCACGGATGAGCCCGCAGGCACGATATGCACGGCCGAGCGGGGCGCCATCACGTCCCCCACGCGCCGCGCAGCGAACCGCAGCGCGCGGCTGGCCAATTGCTGCTGTGGCGCGCTGATCGCTCCAAGCCGACGCAGTTCGCCCAGCATCGAACCGATCTGCGCCGGTGTGTAGGCCGTGACCAACTCGTCGCGCGGCGCAACGCCGAAAGCCTGGATGGTCAGGTTGGCCAGTTCGTTCAGAACCCACAGCACACCGCGCACGGCGTTGGCGTACCACCGATAGGGCAGCGCGAGCCACAGCAGGGTGCGCACGGGTTCGGCGATGGCGATGTTCTTGGGAGCCATTTCGCCGAGCACCATGTGCAAGACGACCACGATGAATAGCGCGATAACGCCGGCGATCGCGTGCACCGCCGCGCCGTGCAGGCCGAAACGTTCGGCGAAGGTGGCCTCCAACACGTCGGCGATGGCGGGCTCGGCCACGAACCCCAGGCCCAGTGACGCCATGGTGATCCCCAGTTGCGCGCCGGTGAGCATGAACGAGAGTTCGCGCATTGAGGCCACCGCCAGTTGCGCCGCCCGGCTGCCATCGGCAGCCCGGCGCTCAACTTCGCCACGACGACTGGCCGCAGCCGCGGTAATGGCGACCTCAGCGCCGACAAAGAAGCCGTTTAGCAGCAGCAGGACGAGCGCGACGATGAGCAAGGTCAGCGTCATTTCGCGCTTCCCGGCGATTTGGTCGGCCCTTCCAGGCGCACGCGTTCGATGCGTTGTCCCCGCACGGCGGTCACGCGGATCGTCCAGCCCGCCAGCGACACGACATCACCCTCGCGCGGCACGCGCTGCAGAACGGCCATCAGCAGACCCGCCAGCGTCTCGAACCGGCCGTCCGGCAAGCTGAAGCCGAGGACTTCGTGGAGTTCGTCGCGACGAATGCGCGCCGCCACGTCGAAGGCGCCGTCGTCCAGCGGCGTAACCAGCCGGGCCTCGGGCTTGTCGTACTCGTCCTCGATGTCACCCAGCAGCTCCTCGACGATGTCTTCGAGGGTGACGATGCCGGCGGGCTGTCCGAACTCGTCGTCGACGATGGCCATGGCGTGGTGCTCGGCCTGCATTTCGAGTAGCAGTGATCGCAGGTCGCGCGCGGCCGGGACGACGAGGGCGTCCTGGGACCTGGCCGCGACCGGCGTATTGGCTCGAGCCGTGGCGGGTAGCGCCAGGACGTCCTTGACGTGGGCGATGCCGATGTAGCCGCGCCCGTCCGCAGCCCGGATTGGGAAACGCGAATAGCCGGACTGGATCGACAATTGGGCAAGGTCGGCCAGAGAATCCGTTGCGTTGATGGCCACGACCTGGGAACGCGGCACCAACACGTCGCCGGCGGTGGTACGACCAAGTCCCAAGGCGCGGTCGAGGACCTCGTACTCGACGCCTTCGATGGTGTTCTCGCGAGCTGCCCAGCGCAGGGCCTCCCGCATTTCCTCGAGGGACTGGAACCCCTCAAGTTCCTCGCGCGGCGCCAGGCCGACCAGGCGCATGGAAGCGTTGGCCATGGCGTTGAGCAGGCGGATTACGGGCGAGACAACCGTGTTGACGAACATGGCCGGGGGCACGAAGAGGCGTGCCGTGGCCATCGGGCGCGAAATGGCCAGGTTCTTAGGCCCCAGTTCGCCAAGCACCATCTGAATCACGGTGGCCAGGATGAGCGCCAAAGCGGCGGTCAACGCGACGAGCGTGCCGTCCTCAATCCCGGGGATCCAGGCAAGCAGTGGCCGCAGCAGCGGGCCGATCGCGCCATCCACCACGAAGCCCAGGACCAGCGAACTGACCGTGATGCCCAGCTGCGCGCCTGACAGCTGAAACGACAGCGTTTCGAGGCCCCGCCGAACCGCGCGGTCCCGCCGTGTGCCGCGGGCGGCGGCGGTCTCAACCTCGTAGCGGTCGACCGCCACGAGCGCGAACTGGGCGCCCGCGAAGAGGCCGTTGATGGCGATCAGGCCAAAAAAGACCAGGAGGCCCACCAGGATGTCGATGGCTCGTCTCCGGAACTAGCTCGTGGTGGTCAGGCCGCGGAGACCGGCGGTGGGACCGTCAAGCGGCATTGCCCTCTTCGTCAACGCGGGTGATTTCCAGGCGGGTTATGCGAGTTTCCTTGACCGCGTGTACGCGCAGCACCGCACCATCCACGGTGACCGATTCGCCGACTGAAGGAACGCGACCAAAGGCGCTGAAGGCCAGACCGCCCACGGTGTCCACACCGTCAGCTGTGAGCATGAGGCCGAGTTCATTGTTCAGGTCCGTGATCGGCAGGCTCGCGTCCACGATCAGGCGTCCGGGTCCCAGCGACACGATCGGGACATCGGGGACGTCGTATTCGTCCTCGATTTCGCCCACGATTTCTTCCAGCAAGTCCTCGATCGTGACCAGGCCGGCCGTGTCGCCGTATTCGTTGACCACGACGGCCATGTGGAGATTGTCCGCCTGCATTTCGCGCAGCAGCCGGTCGACGTACTTGGAATCGGGCACGAACAGAGGCTCGCGCACCAGCGAGCGCAGGTCGGAGGTCCGGTTGGGCTCCAGCAGTTCGGCCAGTCCGTCGCGCACGTGGATGATCCCGATGACGTTGTCGAGGTCGCCCTCGAACACCGGCAAGCGGGACAGCCCGTCGGCGTGGGCCGTGCGGAGCGCGGTTCGCAGCGGCGTGTCAACGCTGACGGCCACAATGTCGGGGCGCGGCGTCATGACCTGACGTACCACGCGGTCGCCCAGCTCGATGACGTTGGTGATCATCTCGATGTCGGTGGCGTCGATAGCTCCCTCACGCGCGCCTTCGACCGCCTCGATGACCGCGGCGTCCTGTGGGTCTGGTCCGCGCCAGGCTTCCTGCTCCCGGGGCGAGAGCAGACGCTCGAACGGGAGGCTGGCGGGCAGAAACAGGAGGTACTGACCGTAGATCAGCCAGGAGAAGCGGCGGGCGATTCGGAGGGGCCGTCGCTGGGCCAGGATGCGCGGGGTCACTCGCGCGCCCCCCGCATGCAGCACGCTCAACACGGCAAGCGCGAGGACGACGCCGGCGGGGCGCGCGCCCATCAACTCGCCCAGCCGCTCGCCCACGGTGGTGGCCGCGAGCGCCGCTGAGGCGAAGATCAGCACGGCCGCGCCAATCCGAGCGCTGGCCCAAAACCGAAATCGGTTATCGAGCAGAGTGCGGAGGCGACGGGCGGCGCGGGGTTCGGTGCTGTCCAGGGAATCAAGCGCGGTCTGTGAGAGCTCCAGCGCGGCGTTTTCGGCCAGCACCAGCAGTGTGCTGACCACAGTCAGCACGAGAATGAGGGCAAGTCCTACCCAACTAACCGGATCCAAAAAGGATCCACTCCCCTAGCGCGCGGCACAGACGGGTGCTCACGCCCAGATGCCGGTCCCCGCTGGCAGGCGGGGCCACATCGCGGTCACTTGAACATCGCGGTGATGGACTCATCATTGTGGACTCGGCGGACCGCTTCCGCGAATAGCGTCGCGGTGCCGACCTGAGTGATTGTGCATGCTGTCGAGTCGGAGTTCACGGGAACGCTGTCGGTGACAAAGGCCTGGGAAAGACCCGAGCGCATCAGAATCTCCAGAGCCTGTCCGGAGAAGATGCCGTGGGTCGCGCATGCGTAGACCGCCTTCGCGCCCCGTTCCAGCAGCGCGCGAGCGCCCTCCGCCAGCGTGCCGCCCGTCGAGATCAGGTCGTCGACGATGACCGCGGTGCGCCCGCCAACTTCGCCGACCACGGAGAGCGTTTGGATTTCGTCGGGCGCCATCCGGTCCTTGAACACGACGGCAAGCGATGAGTTTTCCAGGCGCTGGCTGAAGTCGTATGCGCGTGCAACACCGCCAGCGTCGGGCGACACCACCACCAAGTCGTCCGAGGCAACGCGCCGCAGGGATTCGGCGAGCAGCGGTGAGGCTTGCAGGTGATCGACCGGGATGTCGAAGAATCCCTGCACGGCGGGTGCGTGCAGGTCCAGGGTGATGACCCGGTTGGCGCCAGCGGCTTCCAGCAGATTGGCGACCAGCTTGGCGGTGATGGGTTCCCGACCGGAGGACTTCTTCTCCTGGCGGGCGTACCCGAAGTAGGGAATCACCGCCGTAATGCGCCCGGCCGATGCGCGTCGCAACGCGTCGATCATGATGAGCAGCTGCATCAGATTCTCATCCACCGGCGCGGAGGTGGATTGAATGACGAAGACATCGGTCCCGCGCACGTTTTCGTTGATCTGGACTCGGGCTTCGCCGTCCGGGAATTGTTCGAGCCTGACGGATCCCAGCGGCTGATCGAGGCGCGCGGCGATTCGCTCGGCAAGAGCCCGGTTGCTCGAGCCGGAAAAGACCTTGAGTTCGCCGTCCAGTGTCGCTGCCTTGTGCGGCCTGCCGCGCGGGACCGCCGACCCCGCAGGCACCCTGGCTCGCCCATGATATCCGGCCCCGGCGAGGGCCCGCGGCCATTGGCGGCTAACGGTGCCGACGCTTGCGTTCCCGGCGCTCAAATGCGGCGTTGGCGGTGGCGAGGCGATCGAGGTCGTCGCAGCCAATCGTCTCGTCCAGGTCGGTGATCTGGTACCCGGCCACTCGCCGGCCGTCGTCAATGGCCAGGTCCACGAGTTGGGTGAGGTAGCGCTCGCCCGAGGTTCGGCTGGGTCGAACGCGCGACAGCGCGCGGCGCAGCCAGGCGGCGCGGAAGGCCGCCGGGCCGGCATTCACGGTGGTCAACGCCAGCTCGTCCGCTGAGGCGTCGGCCGTTTCCACAATGCCGCGTACAAGGCCGGTCTCAGCCAAGCGGACCCTGCCAAAAGAGCCCGGATCCGGCACGTCGGCCCAGGAAACGGCCGCGACGGCGTCCAGGCTTAGCAGGGCCTTGAGGACGCCGCGCACCGTCGCCGGGCGAACCAGGGGCGAATCGCCGTAAAGCGCGACCACAACGTCAACGTCAGACGGCACGGCGCCCAGACCGGTTTCCACAGCGAAGGCGGTGCCGCGGCCGGTGGGCGGCTGGTCCACGGTGACCGTGCCGGCGGCCGCCGATCCCATGTCCATGCCGGGCCGGATGACGACCACCAGCGGATCCAGCCCGGCGGCTCGCCCGGTGTCGACCACGTGCGCCAGCATGGGGCGTCCCGCCACGCGGTGCATAACCTTTGGCACGTCCGAGGCGAAGCGCGTGCCCTGCCCGGCTGCCATCACGATGCCGGCAGCGCCGATCGATTTCGTCGCGGGGTCACCGGCGTTCATGGGCTGGGGAGGAAGGGTTCGAACCTTCGATCACGGATCCAAAATCCGTTGCCTTACCACTTGGCCACTCCCCACAGGGAAAGCGTAGGCAGGCACTGTAGGCCGGTCAAAGTTGACTTCCGGCCTCGTCGGGCGGGGTCATGAAGCGCGTTGTCTTGGTCCACCAGCCGTGCGATTTCACGCGGGCTTCCGCGTTCCGCGCGGCCGCCCTGGTTGCGAAGAGTCCGAAGCAGGTTGGTCCGCTGCCGGCCAGGAGCGGCGGCTCCGCTCCGGCGGACTCCAGGGCGCGAATGACCACGGCCACTTCAGGCACCAGGCGGATTGCGGCGGGCTGCAGATCATTGGTCAGCAGCTGTGGCGTGAAATGGCCGCCTCGAATGGCGTCCACCTGCTGCAAGGTGGCGGCCCCGCCTGACCACTCGGCCGGGCGCAACTCAGCGTAGGCGTCGCGGGCAGATATCTCGGCGTCGGGCCGGACAAGCACGACCCAATGCGGCGGCCCCGGTGGTATGGGCCGCAGGTCGTCGCCGCGGGCGAGCCCCAGCGCGGTTCCCGGACGAAGGAAGAACGGTACATCCGCGCCCAGCGCCCGCGCGGTCTCGGCTACGGCGGAAGCGTCCGAACTCCACAGCCGTTGAAGGCCCAGCAGAACGGCGGCCGCGTCGGTACTGCCGCCGGCGAGACCCGCCGCAACCGGGATGCGTTTGTCGACGCGAATGTGGACGCCCTGGCGCGTACCGCTGCGAGCTTGCAGTTCGCGGGCCGCGCGGAATGCCAGGTCGGCCGCGGGGTCAAGCCCGGGCACCGCGCTTTCGCCCTGGATCGTCGGCGCCGGGGTCAGGTGCACCGTGTCGCCGAATTCAAGCGCCTGGAAGATGGTGACGATCTCGTGATACCCGTCGGCACGCCGCCCGCGAACTTCAAGGCCCAGGTTGATCTTGGCCGGAGCGGCGATCGTGAGCCTGGCCACGGTTAGCGAACAGGCTGGTCGTCGCGCGCGAGTCCGACGGCGGCCATGACGGACTCTTCCACGTGGCGCATTTTGCGCTGATCAGCGTTGTCGTCGTGACCGAAGCCGGCCAGATGCAGCAGGCCGTGCGTGAGGAGGTACCCGAACTCGCGTTCGATGCTGTGTCCGTAGGCATTGGCCTGCGAGCGGACACGTTCGAGCGAAATGGCCACGTCGCCCGGACACTCCCGGTCTCCGCTGGGGAAAGCAAGGACATCCGTTGCGCGGGGCTTACCGGCGAAGGCGCCGTTGAGCCGGGCAATCTCGGCATCGTCGGTCAGGCGCAGCCCCACCACGCCGGTCATGCCGGTGATGTCGTGCACGACAGCCGCGATCGGGTGAATCAGTCGGGCAAGCCCGGGTGGCAGGGGGGCACCCTCGCCGGCTTGAACCTGTAAGCGGGCCGACCCGTCCGCGCGGACTCGCGCCTTAGCCGCCGAGCAGTTTGCCAACGAGGGCATTCACGGCGCGTCCGTCGACCGTGCCCTGCTCACGCAGCCGCGCCATCAGCGGGCGCATGACCTTGCCCATGTCGCGGCGGCTGGTTGCGCCGACTTCGCTGATCACTTCGCGCGCGATGGCTTCCATGGCGTCGCTGTCAAGCTCGTCGGGCTGATAGGCGCTGACGATGGCGCGCTCGGCGCGTTCAGCATCGGCTTGTGCAGGGCGGTCGCCCTTGACATAAAGTTGAATGGCTTCGTCGCGGCGGCGGATGTCGCGTTGAACGACGCGTACCACCAGGGCGTCGTCCATTGACGCGCCGGATTCCTTGGCCTCGTACTTGATTTGGGAGATGAGCGTGCGCAGGACACGGACACGATCGGCATCGCCGCCACGCTGCGCCGTTCGCAGATCCCCGGTGAGGCGGTCGATTAGCGCCATGCGGGGTTGGGACTGAGTTGGCTAGAGGGCGCGGGCCTCGGCTTCGGCCGCCTTCATGGCTGCCCGCCGGGCCTTGCGGCGCTTGGTGGCTTCCTTCTTCTTGCGCAGCACGCTGGGCTTGTCGTACGCCTTCCGGCGCCGGGTCTCCGTGATAATGCCCTCTTGCTGCACCTTTTTATTGAAACGGCGTAGGGCCGCATCAAAACTCTCGTTCGCGCCGATCGTGATATGAACCAATGAACCCCCCAATTCGGACGGGCAACAAAAAACCCGCCGTGCGGGCGGGTGCTGGCGGGTTGGTCAACCGGGCCGCGCGATTTCGGTCAGGCGCCTCCTGATGATGACCCGCCACCCCACGAGTTGCCGAGATTATATGCGGCGCCGAAATACCAGGTCAACCGCAGCCGGCCGCGCGGCAGGTGTCCTTCGTGACTGACCTCAACTGGCTGGCGCTGGCCCTCGGCGCGCCGCTGGCGCTGGTCTTAACCCTCGGCGTGCGAACGCTGGCCGCCCGCCTGGGCTGGATGGACCAACCCGGAGCGGCGCGAATCCACGTGGTGCCGGTGCCCCGGCTGGGCGGGGTGGCCATGTATGCGGCGTTCGTCATCACCGTGCTGGTGGTGGCCTGGCCGCTGGATCGGCAGACCGTGGGGTTGCTGCTGGGCGCCACGCTGCTGGTGGTCTTCATCGTGGTGGACGACCTGCGCGGGATGCGTCCACGCAACAAATTCCTCGCGCAGCTCGCGGCCGCGGCGGTGCCGTTGCTGTTCGGCGTCCGCATCGATGTGGTCAGCAACCCGTTCGAGGCCGGCGTGGTGCTGCTGCATGCGGCGATCGTGATTCCGTTCACGCTGTTCTGGATCACGGGAATGATGAACGCTATCAACTTCGTGGACGGACTCGATGGGCTGGCAGGTGGTGTCGTCACCATTGCCGCGATCGTACTGATAGCCCTGTCGCTGCGGCTGGGCCTGCCCGAGACCGCCACGCTGGCCCTGGTGCTGGTGGCCGTGGTTCTCGGATTCCTGCCGTTCAACGTCTACCGGTCGAGCATCATCATGGGCGACGCCGGCTCGCACTTCCTGGGCTTCGTGCTGGCGGTCATCGCCATCATGGGCCCGGCCAAGCTGGCTACCGCGATCCTGGTGCTGGGCGTGCCGATTCTGGATATCGCCTGGTCGATCGGGCGCCGTCTGGCCGGCGGCCGCCGCTTCGCCGACCGGGATGCCGAGCATCTGCATCACCGGCTCTGGGAGGCGGGCGTGCCGCAACCCGCCATCGCGCTGATGTATTACGCGCTGGCGGGCGTGCTGGGCGTTATTGCGCTGTTGGTCGAGCGGCTGGACAAGATCTTCGCGTTCCTGGGCCTGGCGGTGTTCCTGGGGGCGCTCCTGGCCGTTCTGAGTCGGGCGCCCAGGCGTCGGGGAGTCCCGCGGCGATAGGACGGTTCCCACCTGTAGGAGGTCGCACCAGCCGCCTCTATACTAGGGCCGTGACCGACGGAGGCCCCAAACGTTGAATCCCGAAATCCATCCCGACTACATGGAGTGCCGCGTGACCTGCTCGTGCGGCAACATGTTCGAAACGCGCGCCACGACATCCTCGATCCACGTGGATGTGTGCTCCAGTTGCCACCCGTTCTACACGGGTCAGCAGCGGCTGGTGGACTCGACCGGCCAGGTGGAGCGGTTCGAGCGGCGCCGGCGCAGGTCCCGCGCCTAACCAGCCGCACCGGCGGCCAGACGCCGCTGCGGCCCAAGGCTAAGCGGCACGATCTACATGTCCGCGTCCTCTAACGGCAGCAACGAACTTCGCATCAACTATGGCGGCCAGGCCGTACTTGAGGGCGTGATGATGCGTGGCCGCCGCGCCGCGGCGACGGCGGTGCGGCACCCGGCCGGGCATATCGTGCTCAAGACGGAGGAGCTGGATCCCAACCGGCTTTCGCAGCGGCTGCGCCGCGTGCCGTTCGTGCGCGGAGTCGTCGCGCTCTGGGAAATGCTGGCCGTTGGACTACGCGCGCTGAACTTCTCAGCCAACGTGCAGCTTGCCGAGGAGGAAGACCAGGACGAAGGCCCCGGCGGCGCGGCCGGCGGCATGATGACGGGCAGCCTGGTGATCGGCCTGGTGGTGGGTATTGCGCTGTTCTTCGTGCTGCCGCTCGTGTTGACGTCATTTACCGACGGTCTGGTTGAATCCGACTTCGTCAGCAACGTGATCGAAGGCGCCGTGCGGATGGCGGTCTTCGTGACCTATATCGCGCTCATCGGCCTGATGCCCGACATCCGGCGCGTGTGGATGTATCACGGCGCCGAGCACAAGACGATCAACACGCTGGAGGCCGGCGAGCAACTGACCGTGCCCAACGTGCGTCGCTTTGGGCTGGCCCACCCGCGCTGTGGCACGTCGTTCATCGTGACGCTGGTGGCGATCTCGATCATCGTGTTTGCGTTGCTGGGGCGCCCGCCGATGGCGATTCGCGTGGTGTCTCGCATCGTCTTGCTGCCGCTGATCGCCGGCGTGGGCTACGAGTACATTATGCTGACGGCCCGCTACCAGGGGCATGCGCTGGCTCGCTGGGCCTCGAAGCCCGGCATGTGGTTCCAGAAGATGACCACGCGCGAGCCGGACGACGAGCAGGTCGAAGTGGCGGTCGCGGCGATGGATCACGTGCTGGCGCGCGAGGACGCCCTGGCGGAATTGCGGCCGGCCGCCGTGAACGCGGTCGTCGTCGATGATTGACCGGCTGGCGGAGGCCCGACGGCGCTACGACGAGCTGACGGCGGAGCTTGCCGGTGCGGGCGGCGCCCTGGACTCGCGGCGCCTGGCGAGCCTTGGCCGCGAAATGTCGCAGTTGGAGACCACGGCCCGTCTGCATGACGAGCTGTCGGACGCTCGGGAACGCCTGACCGAGGCGCGCGACCTGCTGGACTCGTCCGATCCTGAACTGGTGGAACTGGCGCGCGAGGAACTGGACGAGGTGCAGGCCGAGATCGCTGAGATCCAGGCCCGCGCCATCGATGTGCTGGTCAGCGACGACCCCGACGACGCGCGAAACGCCATTGTGGAAGTCCGTGCCGGGACAGGCGGAGAAGAAGCGGCCCTGTTCGCCGGCGATCTGCTCCGGATGTACACCCGCTATGCCGAGCGCCTGCGTCTGAAGGCGGAGCCCATGACCGTCAACGGCACGGACCGCGGCGGGGTCAAGGAAGGCATCCTGCGCATCGTTGGCGCCCGGGCGTTCGGTGCCTTCCGATTCGAGAGCGGCGTGCACCGCGTGCAACGCGTGCCGGTCACCGAGGCCGGCGGGCGCATTCACACGTCGGCGGCCAGCGTGGCTGTGCTGCCGGAAGCCGAAGAGATCGATATTGAGATTCCCGAGTCCGACGTGCGGGTTGATGTCTTCCGCTCGAGCGGCCACGGCGGCCAGAGCGTCAACACCACGGACTCGGCGGTACGGGTTACGCACCTGCCCACCAACACCGTGGTCAGCATCCAGGATGAGAAATCGCAATTGCAGAATCGCGTGAAGGCCATGCAGGTCTTGCGGGCCCGCTTGCTGGAACAGGAACGCGAGCGCCAGGCGGCGGAGCGCGGGCAGGCTCGGCGCGACCAGATCGGCAGCGGGGATCGCAGCGAAAAGATCCGTACGTATAACTTCCCGCAGGACCGGATTACCGATCATCGCGTGGGTCTGACGGTCCACAATTTGCCCGCGATCCTTGACGGAAACCTGGACCGGGTGATCGATTCGCTGCGGCAGGCCGAGCGAGACCGCGAACTGGCGGGCTTTGCCGACGTCGGCGCCGCCTGACACGCTCGCCGAGCTGCGCCGCGCGGTCATTGCGCGCCTGCGCACGGCTGGCGTCGATACGCCGGTCCTGGACGCAAACATGCTGATCGGGCATGTACTGGGGATCGCGCCCGAGCGGGTGGCGATGGGGCTCGGAGCCGAGTTGGGCGACGACGACGTAGGACGAATTGAAACCGCATCGAGGCGACGCGAGCGTCGCGAGCCGATGGCCTACATCACCGGTTTCAAGGCCTTCCGCCATCTCGACATCGCGGTGACGCGGGACGTGCTGGTCCCCCGGCCCGAGAGCGAGTTGCTGGTTGACGTTGGGCTGGAGCTGTGGGACGCGAACCCTGGCTCAACCGCGGTAGACATTGGGACTGGCAGCGGCGTGATTGCCCTGGCGCTCGCCAGCGAACGCCCGGGCCGTCGCGTGATCGCGACAGACTGTTCCCACGCGGCCCTGCAGGTGGCTGCGGCCAATGCACGGCGACTGCAGCTGGCGGATCGGGTGAAAAGTCGCTTCGCGGCTGGAGCGACCGGGGTGGACCTGGGTGAATCGGTGGTCGTGGCAAACCTGCCGTATATCCCATCGGCGGCGCTGGATGCGCTCGAGCCGGAAGTCGCGCGCTGGGAGCCGAGACTCGCTCTCGACGGCGGACCCGACGGCCTGGCCGTAATTCGTGAAGTCGTGGGACAGGTTGGTCGGGGACGGGCACGGGCCGCCGCGTTCGAGATTGGAGCCGGGCAGACCGAGTCGGTTGCGGCGCTGCTGCGCCAGGCAGGGTTTGCGCAGACGGCCGTGCATCGCGACCTCGCCGGGCATCCACGCGTCGTAACGGGCTCCCGCGTAAGCTGAGCCTAGGCGGCGGCTTGCGGCCGTCCGCTCGGGAGGATGCCGCGACGCGTGTCACCTGCGACTGATTCGCCGCGCAGCGGCCTGCTGTTTCTCGTGACCGCTCCCTCGGGCGCCGGCAAGGACTCGGTGATCGGCGTGCTGAGAGACCGTGGCGCTGACGTGGGCTTTGCGATTACCGCCCTGACGCGCGAGCCTCGCGAGGGCGAGCGGGACGGCATCGACCACTTCTTTATCAGCGACGCGGAGTTCGAGCGGCGGCTGAGCGACGGTTGGTTTCTGGAGACGGCCAGTGTCTACGGGCGGCGCTACGGCACGCCCATCCACCAGGTGCGCAAGCCACTGCTGGAGGGACGGGACGTGATGCTGCGCCTGGATGTCCAGGGCGCCCGCGAACTCAAGCGGCGCTACCCCGGCGCGATCGCGATATTCGTTGAGCCGCCCTCGCCGGAGGAGGCCGAGCGACGCATGCGGTCCCGTGCCACCGAGTCGCCACAGGAAATCGAACGCCGGATTGACGCCATGCGCGCATACGAATTGTCGTTCGCCGCGGAGGCCGACTTTCGAGTCGTGAACGCGACTGGCGACCTCGCGCGGGCGGCCGACCGCGTATGGGACATCGTCACCTCGGTCCGCCGGACCCCCGAGCGAATGGCGGTGGCGGCTGAGCTGACCCCGGTTCGACCCCTGGACTAACGGCCGTGAACGCGACGGCGCCCGCGTATGCCGAGGTCATCGTGGCGGCCGGTGACGTGCGCGGCGACCAGACGTTTCACTACAGCGTGCCGGATGACTTGCGGGGTGCCGTGCGGCCCGGCCAGCTGGTGATGGCGCCGTTCGGGGCGCGGCAACTGCCCGGGGTGGTGACGGCGCTGGCCGACGTTTCGCCGGTAGACGCGACGCGAGATCTCCTGCAGCTGGTCTGGGAGCCACCCTTGATCGGACCTCGGCAGCTTGCGCTGGCACGCTGGGTGGCCGCTCGCTATGGAGCCCCCTTGCGGTCGGCCCTGGACCTGGTCGCGCCGCCACGCCTGGCGCACCACTTGCACGCCGTGTATGCGGCGGCAGGAGCGAGTGAGCCGCGTCAGGGGATCTCGGGCGGCGACCGGCGCGTGCTCGAACTCCTTCGCGAACGCGGCGGGCTAACCGAGGCCGCGCTGCGGACCGAGCTTGGCAAAACTGCCGCAACGCGTGGTGTGGCGCGGCTGGTTCGCCACGGCCTGGTGACGCGGCATGTCAGTCTTCGCTTCCCCGAGCCGCCCGCGGAACGTCTCGTCGAGTCGCTACCGCCGCCGGATGGCCAGTCGCCGGCCGAGTTGTTGCAGCGTGCGCCCAAGCAACGTGCCCTCTGGGAGCACCTGCGAAGTCTTGACGGGCCGATGCCCGTGGCCCAGGTGCTCAGGCAGGTTTCGGCGTCACGGCCATCGCTGCAGGGGCTGGTGGATCGTGGCCTGGCGCGCATCGAGAGCCGCTGGTCGGCCTCCTACATCGTCGCCGGATTGCGGGATGGGGTTGCCTGCGCCCAGGCAGGCGATGCCTGGGCCTGGCCTGAACTGGCGGCGGCCCTCGCACGCCGGCCGCCGGATCCGGTGGTTGTGCAGGGCCGCGAGTCCGATCGCTGGCCAATGTACGCCAAGGCCATCGAGCGGGTAGCGACCGAGCGGCGCCAGGCTCTGGTGATCGCTCCCGAAGCCGCGACCGCGGCCGAATTGGCCGAATGGCTGGCCGCGCGGGTAAGCGTGACGCCGGCAGACGCCACCCGGGCTCGCACGCCGGCGCAGCGCGTGGCGTTGTGGCGCGCGCTGCGCGCCGGCGAAATCGATCTGTTGGTGGGAACGCGTGACGCGACCTTCGCGCCGCTGACGCGCCTGGGTCTCGTGATCGTGGAACGCGAGGAAGATTCGGGCCACAAGAGCCGCGTTGCGCCCAGGTACCACGTGCCGGTCTGCGCCGCCAGGCTGGCGGAACTCTTTGGTTGCCCCCTTCTGTTGGGCACGGAAACCCCGCGCGTCGCCACCTTTCATGCAGCCGAGACCGGCCGCGCGCAGCTGGTGATCGCCGGATCCCCGCTGCTCTTGCGCCAGCCGGAGGATGAAACGGGCGGTGGCCGGTTCGTGCGGCGGTCGTCGCGCGATGCGGAAATCGTGGACACGCGCCGGGCGCCAACCGTGGGCCGCTACGGAGCGATCTCGCGAGCGCTCTACGAGGCGTTGCGCGAGACCCTGTCTGAACAGGGCCGTGCCGTGTTGTACGTCAACCGGCGCGGCCTGGCCGCCCTGACCATCTGCCGCACCTGTGCCCACGTCTTCGAGTGCCCGCGCTGCAGCACCGGGCTGGTCCAGCATCGCCAGACACGGCAGAACGTCTGCCACATCTGCAACTGGCGGGGACCGGTGCCCCGCTGGTGCCCGGTCTGCGAGGGCGACCGCCTGCGCCTCTGGGGCTACGGCAGTGAGGCCGTCGCCGAGGCGGTCGCGCACCTGCTGCCGCGATCGAAAGTGGCCCGCATAGACAGCGACCGGCCGGCACACGAAATGGACGCCGACGTGACGGCCTTCGAGCGAAGTGAAGTTCAGGTCCTGGTTGGCACGCAGCGTTTGCTGGGATTCGGCAATCGGCTGCAGTCCGACCTGCTGGGCATCGTACAGGCCGACATCGGGCTACAGTTTCCCGACTTTCTGGCCCCGGAGCGCGTGTTTCTGACGCTCTCGCGTCTGCGGCTGGTGGCCACCGGCAGCCAGGCGAGGGCGCGTACAGTAGTGCAAACGATCATGCCCAATCATCACGTCGTGCAGGCATTGCAAACGGCTAGCTACCTGCGTTTCTTCGAACCCGAGATGGAGCAGCGCCGCAGCGAAGGCCTGCCGCCCTTGCGCCCCCTGATCAAGGCATCGTTCGGCCATGCCGACGAGTCACGAGCCGAAGCCGAGGCGCGGCGCGCGCGGCTGGAGCTCAACACCGTGCTGACCGCCGGTCCGCCGCTGGACCTGGACGTGCTTGGGCCGGCCCCCGCCTTCATTTACCGGCAGCGCGGCCAGTATCAGTGGCAGTTGCTGTTACAGGGCCAGGACGCCGAAAAAGCGCTCCCGTTGTTTCACGGCGGCTGGACGCTCGACGCCGATCCTCTCGATTTGACGTAACCCGAATGGCCGTTCTCACCGTGCTACCGGTCGACCACCCCATGCTGCGGCGCAAGGCCAGCCGCGTTCGCGGCGTATCGGCTGGACTGCGCACGTTTGTGGACGACATGTTCGAGACCATGCAGGCGCATCGAGGCGCCGGACTGGCGGCGCCGCAACTCGGCCGTCCCTGGCGGGTGATCGTGGCCGATACGGGATCCGAACGCTTTGCCCTGGTAAACCCCGAAGTTGTTCGCGCCAGCGGCGCCGCCGTGGCCGAGGAAGGCTGCCTGAGCCTGCCCAACTGGTATGGCCCCGTGGAGCGGGCCACCGACGTCACTGTGAAGGGCCTCGGCCTGGACGGAACGTCGGTGCGCCGCCGCTTGCGCGGCCTGGCCGCCCGCGTAGTGCTGCACGAAATCGACCATCTGGACGGCGTGATCTTTACCGACCGCCTGGTGGATTCCGAGAAGCTGCGCTTCGTGGACCCACGCTCGCAGGAAGCGCAGGAACTACGCGCGTCGTAGGGCCCATGCGCGTCGTCTTCTTCGGCACCCCCGACTTTGCAGTCCCCTCGCTGCGCCGGTTGACGGAACGGTTCGACGTGGCGCTGGTTGTTACGCGCCCTGACCGACCGGTGGGGCGAGGTGGCCGGCTGACGCCGCCGCCGGTCGCGACAGTGGCTCGCGACCTTGACCTGGATTTGTTCCAGCCTGCCAATCCCAACAAGCTGGAGGCCGTTGAAGCCATTGCGTCCTATGAGCCCCAGGCGGTGGTATGCGTGGCCTACGGCCGGCTGCTGGGCACGCGGCTTCGCCGGCTGGCGACGCCCGGGATCGTCAATGCCCACCCGTCGTTGCTGCCCGCCTACCGCGGAGCGTCGCCGATCCAGGGCGCCTTGCTGGATGGCGCTGGCGAAACCGGCGTCACGCTGATTCGGCTTGTCCGCAAGCTTGACGCCGGACCGATCGTCGCGGTCGAGCGAAGCCAGATCGATCCCGACGAAACGGCGGCCCATCTGCACGGGCGGCTGGCCGACCTCACGGCTGAGTTGCTGATCCGCGTCCTGCCCGCCTGGGCCGCCGGCGAACTGACCGAAGAGTCGCAGGACGAAGCGAAGGTCACGCTCACGCGGCCCCTTGAGCGCGCGGACGCCGACCTGGATTTGCGCCGATCCGCCGCTGAGCTCTACAACCGCTGGCGGGCATTTCAGCCCTGGCCCGGCGTGCGGGTACGCGCGGGCGACACGATCTGCGGGCTGACGGACGTGCGACTCGGCATGGAACAGCTGGATCCCGGCCAGGTGCGCCTTTCCGGCGAAGCGCTACTGCTCGGCTGCGGCGACGGCTCGCTGGCGATTCGTGCGCTCCAGCCGGCCGGTCGCAAGCGCATGACGGCGGCCGCATTTGCCCGCGGCTATCAAGGCGTGCTGCATGTGCCCTGGGGCCATCCCTATCCCGAAGCGAGGCCGCCGCTCATCGAGTAACTGGAAGCTCCACTACGGTGCCGAAGCGGCCCGGTGATACGCTTGATTCCAAGACGCGTCGCGTACCCCAGCGACTGCGCGAATAGGCTCGCTAATCGTGTTCTTCCCCTTCTTCGACCCGCTGTACCTGCTCCTGATCGGCCCGGCCTTCATCCTTGCCATGTGGGCTCAGAACCGCGTCAAGGGCACGTACCGCAAATACTCCCAGGTCATGTCCAGTTCGGGCATCCCGGCCCACCTGGCGGCGCGGCGCCTGCTGGACGCCGTGGGGCTGTACGACGTCGAGGTCAAGCGCGTGCCGGGCGAGTTGACGGATCACTACGACCCGACAAAAAAGGTCTTGCGCCTGTCCGACGGCGTCTTCGACAGCAACTCGCTGGCCGCCGTGGCCATTGCCGCGCACGAGGCTGGCCATGCCATGCAGGACAAGATTCGCTACCCCTTCCTGGTGTTGCGAACGGCCATGGTGCCCATCACCACGTTCGGTTCGCGCTTCGGCTACTTCATGCTGATCGGCGGGTTTTTGCTGGCGCTCTTTTCGGGTGGAAGCCCGTTGGGCCTTGCAGTGGCCTGGATAGGTCTGGCGCTCTTCGCCACGGCGTTCGTATTCGCCCTGATCACGCTTCCGGTCGAGTTTGACGCCAGCCGGCGTGCAATCCAGATGATGGAGAGCGTGTACGTCATCAGCGGCGCCGAGCGCGTCCACGCAAAGAAGGTGCTGGACGCCGCGGCGCTGACCTACATCGCCGCCATGTTCATCGCCCTGATGCAGGTGCTCTATTTCGCGCTGCGCCTGCTCGCCCTTTCCGGCAGCCGCGACTAGCTCACCGGCGCTCGCATGAGCGGTTCTCCGGACGCCGCGCCGGGCCGTCCGCCGATTACCGGAGTCTCCGTGCCCGCGCTGCGTCAGATGCTGGCTGGCGAACCGCGGTACCGCATCGATCAGCTGCGGCGCGCGGTCTACCGGGAATCGGCCACCGAATTCGAGCAGATTCTGACCTTACCGACGTCATTGCGCTCGGCGCTCGCGCATCAATTCCGCTTCGAGTCGCTGGATTCGGTCCGCTCGGAAACGTCGTCCGATGGAACGCGCAAGACCCTGTTTCGCACCGCCGACGGCGCGCCGGTTGAAACGGTGCAGATGCCGACCGAGCGGGCTGGCGCCACGACCATCTGCCTCAGCTCGCAAGCCGGCTGCGGCATGGGTTGCACGTTTTGCGCCACCGGAGCCATGGGGCTGACCCGCAATCTCACCGGCAGCGAGATCGTGGACCAATTCCTGCACTACCGGCGGCGCTCCGCGGCGAATCGGACTCCCGACCGGGCGGTGTTCATGGGCATGGGCGAACCGCTGGCCAACCTGCGGGAGGTCAAGTCGGCCGTACGTCTGCTCGTCGATCCGCAGGCCGTCGGGCTCAGCCCGCGCCGCGTAACCGTGTCCACCGTGGGTCTGCCACGAGGCATCCACGCCATGGCTGGCTGGGGGCTTCCAGTAAGCCTGGCGATTTCGCTCCACGCACCTGACGACCAGGTTCGAGCCGAGCTTGTGCCCGTCGCCCGCCGCTTTCCGCTCGACACGCTCATGGATGCCAGTCGCCGCTACCAGCAGCAGGCGCGCCGGCGCGTGACCTACGAATACACCCTGCTTGATGGCGTGAACGACTCGCTGGCCCAGGCAGCCGACCTAACCCGGCTGCTACGCGGCCAGCGCTGTCACCTGAACCTGATCCCGTTCAACGCCTATCCGGGAGCGCGCTACCGCCCTACGCCGCGCGACGGAATCCGAGCATTTCGCGACGCCCTGCGCGCGCGTGGTCTGCGGGCCACGATTCGGCGCACTCGTGGTCGTGACATCTCCGGCGCCTGTGGGCAATTGCACGCGGGGGCGCTGACGGGCGGATAGCGGCGTGCGCGTCCGACTGGCGCGCCGTATCTTCGGGGCAATCGAGTCCCCAGGGGCGAGGCGCGCAATGCAATTCGGCACGACGCAGTCAGCGCCCCGACTGCCGCCTGGCTGTGGTGAAATGACGCCGTGAGCCAGGTGTTGATCGCTCCCTCTATTCTCTCGGCCAACTTCGCCTCGCTTGGGAGCCAGGTCCGTGAGGCCGAAGCCGGTGGGGCCGACTGGATCCACGTGGACGTCATGGACGGCCACTTCGTCCCGCAGATCAGCTTCGGGGAGCCTATCGTCCGCGCCCTGCGCCCGGTCACGAGACTGCCGCTCGATGTTCACCTGATGATCGAGCCGGTAGATCCGCACCTGGAGGCGTTCGCGGCGGCGGGCGCCGACTCGATCACAATTCACGTGGAGGCCACGCCGGATCCGGCCCGCACGCTTCAGGCCATCAGCGACCTGGGCGTTCGCCCTGGGCTCACCTTGCGGCCCGGCACCCCCGTCTGGGCGATATGGCCCTACCTGGATCTGGCGGAAGTCGTGCTGGTAATGACCGTGGAGCCCGGACGCGGCGGCCAGGCCTTCATGCCGGACATGCTGCCGCGAATCGCACAGGTGGCCGAGCGGCTGGCTGCGCTCGACGGCGAACGCTGGCTTCAGGTCGACGGCGGGTTAAACTCTGCAACCACTGGCGCGGCCGTGCGGGCCGGGGCGCAGGTCATCGTGGCCGGATCGGCCGTATTTGGCCGTGAGGGAGGCGTCGCGGCCGCGATTGACGGCCTGCGCGGGGCGGCCGCCGGCTAGCCCAGGCGGTCGACTGTGCGAATACAGCGCGTACAAATCTTCACGCGCTGGTAGCGGCCATCGATCATCAGCCGCTTACGCTGGACGTTCACGGACCACATCTTCTGTTTACGAGGAGCTTTCCGCTCCCAGCGACCGGACGCCGAGTGGCGAATGTGCCGGCCGAACTGGGGACCCGCATCGCAAACTTCACAACGTGCCAATGGCGTACCTACTCCGTTGACGCAATCCCGACCGCGTCTCTAAGATCAAGCTTCACCATGCTAGCACCGCGAGAGCGTGGCCCCGTATGACGCTGGCAGACTCCCGGACCGAGGCCTCGGACGCGCGCGACGGCCGTCGCTTCATGCACGCGATCGAGTACAGCCTGCGCTGGCTCGAAATCAACGCCGAGGCGATCGACCGCCTCAACGTCTATCCCGTGCCCGACGGCGATACCGGCACCAACATGGTCCTTACGCTGCGCGCCGCCATCCGCGAGGCGACGGATAACCCCTCCACCAACGTGGACGCGGTGGCTGCGCACTTGGCGCGGGGCGCCTTGCTCGGTGCGCGGGGAAACTCCGGTGTCATCTTGTCCCAGATCATTCGCGGCCTTGCCGAGGGCCTCGACGGCCACCGCGAGTTCGGCATCGCCGAATTCAGCACCGCCCTCGAACGTGCCTACCAGGTTGGCTACAAGGCCGTCACCAATCCCGTCGAGGGCACCATCCTCACCGTGGCCCGCGACGCCGGCGAAGCCGCCCAGGCCGCGCAGACCCAGGTCGAGTCGGTGGAGGAACTCATCGCGCAGGTCGTGGATGCCACCCGCGAGTCCGTGGCCAACACGCCCAACCTGCTGGACGTCCTGGCTGAAGCTGGTGTGGTGGACGCCGGCGGCCAGGGCCTGCACGTCATCTACGAAGGTCTGCTGCGCTCACTCCGCGGCGAGCCGCTGCCCGAGTCGGCGGACCTCGACCGGGCGACCGATGTGTTCGCCGCCTTCGCGGAAACCCACCAGGCCGACGAGCACGGCTTCTGCACCGAATTCGTGGTGCACGGCACCGACCTGGACGCCAATGCGATGCGAACCGAGTTCGCCAAGATCGGCGAGTCGCTTCTGGTGGTGGGCGACAACAGCCTTGTGCGTGTGCATATTCACATCGAGAGGCCCGGCGACGTCTTTAACGCGGCCATGTCCTACGGCGAGATCGACCAGCTCAAGGCCGACAACATGGACCTGCAGCAGGCACGAAACTTCGAGGGAGCGCTGGCCGAGGCGACCGAGCCGCCACCGCCAGCCAACGGCGTGATCGCGGTGGCCAGCGGCGAGGGCCTGGAAGAGGTCTTCCGCAGCCTGGGCGTGGACGTCGTGCGCGGCGGCCAGAGCATGAATCCCAGCGCGGGCGAACTGCTGGAAGCCATCGACCGCACGCCCGATGACTGGGCGGTGGTGCTCCCCAACAATTCCAACATCTATCTCACGGCCCGCCAGGCCGCCGAGCAGTCCGACAAGAACGTGCACGTCATCGCCACGCGCACGCTGCCCCAGGGCTTCTCCGCCGCCCTGGCGTTCAATCCCGCCGACGCCTCCGAAAGCAACGCCGAGGCCATGAGCGAGGCTGCTGGTGACGTCACCACGTTGGAAGTCACCAAGGCGGTGCGCGACGCCGTGCTGGACGGCAACCCCGTCGCCGAAGGCGAATTCATGGGCCTGCTGGACGACAAGTTCGTCGCACGCGGCGAGATGCCGCACCCGGTCATCATGCAAATGCTGGAACAGGTCGCCGAAGACGAACCGGAAGCCCTCACGATCTACGTGGGCCAGGCCACGCCGGATTCGGCAGCCCGCGAACTCGCCGCGGAGATCAGCGAGCGGTACCCGGACATGGATGTACAGACGGTGGCGGGCGGCCAGGACCACTACGACTACATCATCGCGGCTGAGTAGCGGCCAGCGGCGCTGATGTCGGCCGACCCGGAGGCGGCGCTGGCGCGGGAAGCGCGGCGGCTGCTGGAGGCCGAGGCGTCGGCTGGATTCGACGACTCCTCGACTCCCGGCGGGATCTCGCGCTGGGTTGCCAGCGAGGGCCGGAATACGAGGGCCCTGACGCGCCTGTCACAGTACTCACGGCTGCGGCCACGCACCCGCGAGGACCTGGCGCGTGCCGTCCTCGCCGATCTGGGAACGGCCGCTCCGGCTCCCTCCCGCGGACGCGATGCTGATGCCTCCGTGACCGCACTGCCGGGGGTGGGCGCCGCCGCTGAGAAGCGGCTGGCTGCGCTTGGTATTCAGACGGTCAGCGATCTGCTCCATCACCGGCCGCGTCGCTACATCGATCACTCGTCCGTCGTTGCGATCGCCGAAGCGGAACCGGGACGCGAAGTCACGGTAATCGGCGAAGTCGTCGAAATCCGCGCCAGACCGGCTCGCTCAGGCCGCGTGCGCGTGGTCGAGGCGGCCATCGCGGACGAAACGGGACAGATCCTCGCGGTCTGGTTCAACCAGGTCTACCTGGTCAAGACCTTGCGCGGTCGGCGCAACGTAGCGTTCGCTGGCCGCGTGGAATCGGCGGCCTACGACCGCCAGCTCACCAGCCCTGAGTATGAGCTGGATGTACACCGCATGGTGCATGCCGGACGGCTGGTGCCGGTTTACCCGCTTACGCGCGGGCTCTCGCAGCGGCAGTTGCGCCGCTGGATGTCGCTGGCGGTTGACGACTACGCCGCGTCCGTCCCGGAAACGCTCGGTGCGCAGCAGCGCCGGACGCACGGGTTGCCGGACGTCGCGACGGCCATCCGCAATCTTCACTTTCCGGTTGATTCGGCCGCCAGAGATGCCGCCGCGCGGCGCTTTGCATTCGCCGAATTGCTGGTCTACCAACTGGCGATCCTGCGCCGCCGCCAGACCTGGCGTGAAAGCCAGCCCGGACGGCCCGTGCAAATCCACCGCGACGCACTGGCGGCCTTCGGCGGGCAGTTGCCATTCAAGCTGACCGACGGACAGCGCGTGGCCGTCGCCGAGGTGCTGACCGACCTGCGGCGCGAGCGTCCAATGAGCCGGCTACTCCAGGGCGACGTCGGCTCCGGCAAGACCGTGGTGGCCGCGGGGGCATTGCATGCCATCGTCGGCGACGGCTGGCAGGGCGCCATCATGGCGCCAACTGAAGTCCTGGCCGAACAGCACACCGCAACCCTGCGCGAGCTGCTGGCGCCGCTGGGCGTCCGCGTGGAACTCGTCACCGGCAGCGTTCCGGCCGCCGACAAGCGCCGCATCTGGCGCGATGTGGAACGCGGCGGCGTGAACGTGGTCGTCGGGACGCAGGCCATCATCCAGCGCAGCGCCCGTTTCGATCGTCTGAACCTGGCGGTCGTGGATGAGCAGCACCGGTTTGGCGTGCAGCAGCGCGGCGAGATTCGCGCCAAGGGTTACAACCCGCATTTGCTGGCCATGTCCGCCACGCCCATTCCGCGCACGCTGGCCCTCACCGTCTACGGCGATCTGGACATCAGTGTTCTGCGCGAGTTGCCGCAAGGGCGGCGCCCGGTGGAGACGTCATTCGTCCCCAACCACCGCCGCGGCGACGCCTATACCTTCATTCGGCGTGAGGTCGCGGCGGGCCGGCAGGCCTTCATTGTCTTTCCGATCATCGACGAGTCGGAGAGCCTTAACGCCCGCGCCGCGACCGAGGAGCACAAACGGCTCACGCGCGGCGCGTTTGCCGACTTGGCGGAGGAGGTCGGGCTCTTGCACGGCCGCCTGAGCGGCGCGGCCAAGGATCGGGTCATGCGAGCCTTCCGCGACGGCCAAATCAAGATCCTGGTCAGCACGTCCGTGATCGAGGTTGGGATCGACGTCCCGAACGCCACCGTGATGCTGATCGAAGGGGCGGAGCGATTTGGATTGGCGCAGCTGCATCAGCTCCGCGGGCGTGTGGGTCGCGGGGATCACCCGTCGCACTGCCTGCTGATGAGCGAGACGACCGACCCACGGGAAAACGCGCGGCTGCGAACGCTCCAAACGGTGCGCGATGGCTTTACGCTCGCTGAAAGGGATCTCGAACTCCGGGGTCCCGGGGATGTGCTGGGAACCAGGCAGAGCGGGGCGCTGGGATTCCGCTTCGCGTCGGTGACCGACCTTCCCACGATTCAGTCGGCGCGCATCGACGCCGAACAGTTGATGAGTGCGGACCCCGGGCTGAACCGGCCCGAGCACGCCGGATTGGCCGCCGCCGTGGAGCGGCTGCTCCAGCGCAACGAGTGGAACTGAGGACGGCGTGGCGGCGCGCGGCCGTGGTCTGACGATCACAGCCGGCATCCATCGCGGTCGGCGGCTGCACGTCCCGCCTGGCGTTCGCCCCACGACGGACCGCGTCAGAGCGGCCACATTTGACGCCTTGCAGGGCCCGCCGCCCGAGCGTGTGCTGGATCTCTACGCCGGCTCCGGCGCGTTCGGCATCGAGGCGTTGAGCCGGGGCGCGGGCTACGCGTGCTTTATCGAGCGCAGCCGCCGCGCCGCTACTGTCATCATGCAGAACCTGGACCTCCTGGATCTCAGCGCACAGGGCGAAGTCGTGGTCGCAGACGCGCGGCGGGTCACCCTGGCCCGTGGAGCGCCGTTCGGGCTGGTCTTCGCTGATCCGCCGTACGCAAACGATCCGTGGGCGGAGCTGTTCGACGCCCTGGAGACGCCCGGCGTGCTGACAGATGAGGCCGTGGTCGTGACTGAGACCAGCAGCCGGATCGGCGCCCCGCTCGCTCCCTTCGGCTGGCGACGCATGAAGGAGCGTCGTCATGGTGACACGACGTTCGCGGTCTTTGTCCGAGAGGCGCCGCTGGACAGGAATCTTCGGTTCGAGGCGCCGTCGCTATAATGCGCGGGGTGTCTTGGAAGGGCAGGCCGTGCGCGCGCTGTTTCCCGCGACCTTCGACCCGGTTACCAACGGTCACATGGACATCCTGTGCCGGACGGCTAGTGTCTGCGACAGCGTGGTGGTTGGCGTATTCGAGAACGAACGCGGCGACACGCTGTTCACGGCGGACGAGCGTTTGGCGCTGCTTGAAACGGCCGTGGCTCACCTGCCGAACGTCGAGGCGCGCATCTACTCGGGGTTGACCGTAGACTTTGCGCGGCAGATTGAGGCTAGCGTGCTGGTTCGAGGCCTGCGGGCCGTGTCAGACTTCGAGTATGAGTTCGCGCTCTCGGCCATGAATCGCCGCTTGCACCCGGATATCGACACGATGTTCTTTCTCTCCGCGCCCGAGCACGCGTTCGTCAGTTCATCGCTGATTCGTGAAATCGGGGCACTGGGCCGTTCGGTCGAGCCGTTCGTCCCGCCAAACGTCGCGGCCGCGGTCGGCGCCAAGTTCGCCGTACACCCTGAGCGGAGGTAGTTCGCCATCGATCTCATAAACCTGATTGAGCGACTTGAGACGCTGCTGCGTCATGCCCAGCGCGTTCCGCTGACGCACAAGATCCTCGTTGACGAACGCGCCCTGCTGACCATCGTCGATGAGATGCGCATTCGTATTCCCGAGGAAATCCGCGAGGCGCGTCGGGTCATGCGCCAGCGCGACCAGATTCCACAGTCGGCCCAGATGGAGGCCGAGCGCATCGTTCAGCAGGCGCAGGAGCAGGCCGAACAGATGATTCGCGATGAAGAAATCGTCAAACAGGCCGAGGCGCATGCGCTGCAGCTCGTCGAGGAAGCGGAAGAGCGTACGGACGCCTCCCGCGAGGAAATGGACCTCTACGCGCTGAGCATGCTCCGCGACCTGGAGAGCCGGTTGGAATCCCATCTCACCAGCATCCGCCGCGGGGTTGCCGCGCTTGACCAGAGCGACGCCGAACCCGTCGAGTTCGACGAAGAGCCTGCCTGAGCCGAGTTGAACCGCTCGCGGGCCTGACCTGAAGGTGGCCTGTGGCCGATTACATCTTCAACGTCGCGCGCTTGCTCGCGCAGACGTCCGGGCCGAGCCGCATGGTCGACGTGGACGCACCGGCACGTGCGGTGGACGTTCCGGAACTCAGCGGGTCCATACGGGGCACGGCGCACTTGACGCGGCTGTCCGACGCCGTCCTCGTCACCGGACAGATGCGAGCCCGGGCGTTGGTGCCTTGCGCCCGCTGCACGGACGACGTGGAGATAGAGCTTGCGTTCGAGTTGGACGACCAATTTGTGCCGCGTATCGATCCGGTACGCGGCGGTTTGGTCGATCCCGGTGACCGCTGGCAGCTTGATCCTGGACACAACCTCGATCTGTCGCAGGTACTTGCCGAAGGCGCGATCAGCGCGCTGCCTCCGCGTGTTCTCTGCGCCGGACCATGCGAGGCGCCGTGGGACGGTCCGGCTGCGAGCCCGCCCGCGGTGGATCCGCGGCTGGCGCCGCTGGAACGCATGCGCCGCCAAATGCTCCACAAAGACGACGAATCTCATGGATAATGGCGGGTTATGACTCCTCTGCCCAAACGTCGGCTCACCCGTTCGCGCTCACGTGCCCGACGCCATTCGGCCCGCGCGCGCCGACCGAACCTCGGGCGCTGTCCGACCTGCCATCGCCTGGTGGTCAGTCATCAGGTATGCCCCTTGTGCGGGAACTACCGCGGCAACCTGGTCATCGAGCCTTCCGAACAAGCCGTCAAATACCGCTAGCCGGGGAATCCGGAACCACG
Organism: Chloroflexota bacterium; assembly: GCA_011523785.1. Classification (GTDB taxonomy): domain Bacteria; phylum Chloroflexota; class UBA11872; order UBA11872; family UBA11872; genus UBA11872. The sequence continues at coordinate 51,942 of WTFW01000163.1, forward strand.
CACCATGGCGCCTGAACGGGCCCGGGCCGCTTTTGTGTTTCCGGGCCAGGGTTCCCAGGCGCCGGGGATGGGTCGCAGCCTCCGTGCGTCATCGGCTGCCGCGCGCGCGGTCTGGCAGGCGGCGGATGCCGGCTATGGCGCATCCCTCAGCAACCTGACCGGGGCTGGCAGCCAGGACGACCTCCAACCCACGGACGTTCAGCAGCCGGCCATTGTCGCTGCGTCCGTCGCCGCCTTCGCGGCCTTCAACGAAGTGCTCGGCGTCTGCGGGGCCGCGGTCACAGCCTCGGGCTATCCCGTGAACGTGGCCGCCCTTGCCGGCCACAGCGTTGGCCTGGTGTCCGCCGTCGTGGCCGCCGGCTGCACGCCGGTTGGCGAGGCGGTCGCCCTGGTGCGAGACCGCGGTCGTCTTATGGCGGCCGCGGCCTTCGAGAAACCGGGGCGCATGGCTGCCGTCCTGGGTTTGGATGAGCCTGCGGTCGAGGACTTGACGGCGGCGATTCGGTCCCGGACTCCTGGGAGCTATCTCACGGTCGCCAACATCAACGCACCTGGCCAGATCGTGGTCGCGGGTGATCTCGCCGCTATTGATCGCATCGTCAACGAAGGCCGCAAAGCCGGCGCCCGCCGCGTGATTCCGCTCAACGTCAGCGGCGCATTCCACTCCGTGGCCATGCTGCCGGCCCAGGCCGCCATGCGCGAACGCCTGTTCGCTGTCGGAATCGACCCCCCGGCGGCTCCCGTGATCAGTAACATCGACGCCGGACAGCTTGTTGACCCGCCGGTTCTGCGGGCCGAGTTGGCGAATCACATCGCGGCTCCCGTCCGCTGGCTGGATGGCATCCGGGCAATCGAGGCGTTAGACGTGCAGCACATTGTGGAGTTTGGACACGGTTCGGTCCTTACCGGCATGCTGCGGCGCACGGTGAAAGGCATCGAGTTGCATAACGTGAGCGATCTGGCCTCGGCCCGCGCGACCGCCGCCGCACTGATCAATGAGTAGCGTCAGGCGCCTGACCGGGGCGCGCACGCTCGTCACTGGCGCCTCAGGTGCGCTTGGTCGTGCGTTTGCGCGTCGTCTGGCTGCCGACGGCGCCGACCTGGTTCTGCACTACAACTCCAACGCCAAGCAAGCCGACGAGTTGGCCTCCGAGATTCGCGGCAGTGGCGGCAGCGCGGTCGTTATGGCCGCCGACTTGTCCACGGTCGAGGGCGCGGAGCTGATTGTGGACCAGGCCCAGGAGGCGCTCGGCGGCCTGGACGTTCTGGTCAACAACGCCGGCACCACCCGGGACAACCTGCTCATGCGTATGTCCGACGAGCAGTGGGATACGGTCATGAATACGAACCTGCGCTCCGCCTTCGTCTGTTCACGCCGCGCGGTCAGAGCGATGATTCGCCAGCGCAGCGGACGCATCATCAACATCGCCTCCGTCGTCGGGATCAAGGGCAACGCCGGCCAGGCAAACTATGCTGCGGCCAAGGCTGGCTTGATCGGCTTTACCCGGGCGTTGGCCCAGGAAGTCGGCAGCCGCAACATTACGGTGAACGCCGTGGCGCCCGGTTTCGTCATCTCACCGCTGACTGACGTCATCCCCGACCAACTGCGCGACAGAGCGTTGAATTCGATTCCGCTGGGCCGCTTTGCCGACCCGGACGACATTGCCGGAGCCGTGGCATTTCTCGCGTCTGACGACGGCGCCTACGTCACCGGGCACGTGCTGACGGTTGACGGCGGCCTCGCCATGAGCTGAGCATGTTTGAAAGGGTGCTCGTCGCCAACCGGGGCGAGATGGCCGTCCGAATCATCCGCGCCTGCCGCGATCTTGGCGTCCGCACGGTTGCCATCTACTCGGAAGCCGACAACGACAGCCTCCCCGTTCAGATGGCCGACGAATCGGTTTGTATTGGCCCCGCGCCCGCGGCCGCCAGCTACCTCAACGTGCCGCACATCATTGCCGCCGGGCTCAACACGGGTTGCGACGCCGTGCATCCCGGCGCTGGTTTTTTGGCCGAGAATGCCTACTTTGCCGAAGCCTGCGAGCGCTACCGCATCACCTTCATCGGCCCTACCCCCGACAACATGCGCATGATGGGCGAGAAGACTCGGGCCCGCGAAGCCGCCCTGGCGGCTGGCCTGCCAGTCATCCCCGGCTCTAACGGCCCCGTGGCCGACATCAACGAGGCCAAGTCCATTGCGCGCGAGATCGGCTTCCCCGTCATGCTCAAGGCCGCCGGTGGCGGTGGCGGTCGCGGTATTCGTCGTGTGAGTGATGTCGACGACCTGGTCACCCTCTTCCCGCTGGCCCAGGCCGAGGCTCGCAGCTCGTTCGGCAACGCCGACCTCTATGTCGAGAAGCAGATCGAACGCTCGCGTCATGTTGAGGTGCAGGTGCTGGGCGACGGCTCCACCGTCCTGCACCTGGGGCACCGCGAGTGCTCCATTCAGCGCCGCTTCCAAAAGCTCATCGAAGAAGCGCCCGCCCCAAGCCTCGGCGGACGCCATGGTGACCGCGTCGCCCGCGCCGCCGTGCGCCTAGCCGAGTCCATCAACTACCGCGGTGCCGGCACCGTCGAATTCCTCCTGGACGATGAGAACCGCTTCTACTTCATTGAGACCAACACGCGTATCCAGGTAGAGCATCCCGCCACCGAGGAAGTGACCGACGTCGACATCGTTCGCGCCCAACTTCAGATCGCGGCCGGCGAGCCCACCGGCCTGCGCCAGCGCGACGTCCGGCTCACCGGCCACGCCATCGAATATCGCCTGCTGGCCGAGGACCCCGAGCGCGACTTCCGGCCTGACGCCGGCACTGTTACCGACCTTCGACTCCCGGGCGGTCCCGGCGTGCGTGTGGACACCCACCTTTATGCCGGCTGCGAGGTGTCGCCCTTCTACGACTCGCTGCTCGCCAAGCTGATTGTCTACGGCGACACGCGGGCCGAGGCGATCCGGCGTTCCCGTCGGGCGCTGGCCGAGACCCGGATCGAAGGTCCGGCAACCAACCTGGACCTGCACCGAGCAATCCTCCAGGACCAACGCTTCGTCTCGGCCGAATACGACCTGGACTACGTCACCGGCACGCCCGTCCCACTCGCGGAAGCCGCCGGCTAAGCGGATGGCTGCGCGACGGCGACGGCGACGGCGTGGCCGCCGATTGGCGCGAGAGACCGCAATGCGACTCATCTACGAGGCCGACATGGCTCAACGCCCCGCGCTCGAACTCTTGGATTTTCGCGAACGCGAGTTGAGCCTGGACGCCGAAACCGCCGCCTACGCCCGCACGCTGGTTGCGTCGGTAAGCGCCAATCGGGATGACCTCGACGCCGCCATCGGCCTGCTGACACCCGCCTGGCCCGTCGACCAGATGGCCCGTCTCGATGTCGCCATCATGCGCATTGCGCTCACTGAAATCGGCTCAGGCGAAACACCCGTGGCCGTGGCCATCAACGAGGCCGTGGAGTTGGCCAAGCGTTACTGCGCCGCCGGCGCCGCTCCCATGATCAACGGGGCGTTAGGATCGTACGTGCGAAGAGGCGTGGCCTCCGCTGTGCCCGAACATCAAGGCTGACTGAATGGCCGAAGCCGACCAGGCGCTGACCGACCCAACGCAACCGCAGGAAGAGCTCGGCGGCGTGATGTCGCTGCGCGAGCACCTGGACGAATTGCGCAAGCGGCTGACGGTGGCGATTCTGGCGATCATTCTCGCCAGCTTTGTGGTCTGGCCGTTCAAGGACTTTGTCTTTCACTTCGTCCAGCTCCCACTCCCCCGCGGCGCCGTGCTGCAGCAAATAGCCGTCACTGAGACGCTCTTCACATTCGTCAAGATTTCGTTCATCGTCGGCTTCGGCCTGGCCAGCCCCATCGTCGTCTACGAGGTGCTCGCCTTCGTAGCCCCGGGTCTGTATCCCCACGAGCGACGCTGGATCTTCATGAGCATTCCGGCCATCGCGCTCGCCTTCCTGGCCGGGGTTGCCTTCGCCTGGTTCATCGTGCTGCGCTTTACCGTCGGGTTCCTGGCCGGATTCGCGCCCGCCACCATCAGCACGGAGTTCACCGTCGACGGCTGGGTGTCGTTCGTCTTGCGCATCTTGCTGGCTGTTGGCCTGGCGTTCGAAACGCCCTTCATCATCTTTGCCTTGGCCAAAATCGGCATCGTCACGGCCGACAGCTTGGCCCGCCAGCGGCGCTACGCCATCGTCGCCATCGCCGTCATCTCGGCCATCATCACGCCCACACCCGACCCGTTCACCCAGGCCTCGGTCGGAATTCCGCTCTACGCCCTGTACGAAGTCGGCGTCGTCCTGGCCCGTGTGGCCGCGCCCGCCGACCGGCCCGATGACGATACGGAGCCGGAAGCGGGGCCCGAAGACGACGGCTCGGTTCCCACCACCGCCTAGCGGGCCTCCAGCCCTGAGGCCGGCGTGTCCGGCAGTGTGAGGCCCAGCTCCGCCGCCGTTCGCTGAAAGTCCTCCGGCGGCGGGGCTGCGGCGAGCCAGCGGTCCCCCGCGTTGTCTCGGAAGCGCAGCGTCCACGCGTGCAACATGACACGTCGGACTGCCGGCACCGATCCACCGTACGTCGCGTCGCCCCTGATCGGATGACCGATCGCCGCCATGTGCACCCGGATCTGGTGCGTGCGTCCCGTCGTCGGGCTGGCTTCAACCAGTGCCGCGTCGCCGGCCCGATCCAGCACGCGGTAGTTGGTTTCGGCTGGCCGCCCGCGCCGCGCCACCGCCATTCGCGTCCGCTGCGTCGGGTGTCGCCCGATCGGCCCATCGATGCGTCCCCGCGGAGGATCTGGCGTCCCCCGCGCGATCAATAGGTACCGCTTCTGAACCTCTCGATGCTCGAACGCCCGCGCCAGGTGCGCGTAGACCGCCGGTGTGCGCGCGATCATCACCACTCCCGACGTGTCCTTGTCCAGCCGATGCACGATCCCAGGCCGCCGCGGATGCCCCACCGCCACAAGCTCCGGAAAGTGCGCCAGCAGCCGGTGTGCCAGCGTCCCGCGAAGCGCCCCGGCGCCCGGGTGCATCACCATCCCTGCCGGCTTGTCCACCGCCACGAAGCCATCCGTCGTCAGCAGCCGATCCAACGCCCCCGGCTCGCCCGCAAGCTCCGCTGCTACCCCCGGCAGCTCGCCGCGCACAATGTCTCCGTCTCGCAGCCGCCGCGACGGCGCAGCCGCCTGGCCGTTCAGCGTGACCTGCCCGTCCCGGATCAATCGCGCCGCCCGCGATCGCGAAACGTCGGCCAACGACTCCGCCAGGAACACGTCCAGCCTCGCCCCACGCGCCGCGCCCGCATAGGTCAACTCGAAGCGCTGTGCCGGGACGGCCATCTCGGCTCGGGACTAGCTGACGTGCAACCGCGGAGGGCCTCGCCTACCCATCACGCTCCGCCCGCGACCGCACCTCGACTTCCCCAATCGACACATACCCCGCATGTCCGCCATTTGCCAGCAACCGCAGCACCACGTAGCGCGTGACCTCGGTCGGAAACTCAATCCGCACGCTCGGCGCGGCTTCCAGCTCCGCCTGCCGAATGAACTTCAGCCCGGACGGGTCCTCGCGCGGATCAACCTCGCGCGAAGTGAAGACCTGCACGCGCCGCGCATAACTGTCCGCCGGCTCGCTCGGGTGGTTCAGTACGTCAATTGTCGCGATCGGCGTGCGCAGGTTCATCTTCAAGACCACGTCCTGCGGGAATACGGCATTGGCCGAGCGCCAGGCCGGAAAGTCCGCTTCCACCAGACCATCCACCAGCGCCTCCGCACCGTGTCCCTCTTGCGCTCCGGCTGGCGAGTACGCTTGCCCTCCAACGGCTGAAGCTGAAACCAGTGCCCCGCGGCTGCGGTCCGCGCCGTCAAACAGCAGCCGCATCTTGACTGCCAGGTCGCCCCGCAGATCGCTGCCATTGGACACGATGAACAGCTGTACCGCCATCATCAACGACAGGCCCAGCACAATCCCCACCGGCAGCCAGTTCCAGGAAAACACGTTGCGTCGCAGCGCCGTACGGTCCAGCTCGACCCGCCGTTCCAGCTGCCCCTGGCAGACTTCGCACACGTATCCCCAGTCCGTGTCGTTCAGCGCCTCGTCGCAGAACAGCCGGGCGCAGTGGTCGCAGCGCTGCGTGGCCACCCGCGTCGGATAGACGGTGCAGCGGTACAGTGCCAGTTCGCGCGCGCTCTCGGCAAAGATGCGACGGCTGGGCGGACGTTTCGCCGGCTCGCCGACCCGCATTGCTGGACCCATCCGCCGCCGTTTCTCTGCGCGTGTCTCGGTGTCCACGACCCGGCATCGCGGCGGCGCGGGTTACGCACGCGCCGCAAAGCGCAGCCTCACCTCAATATACTTGTGCTATTCACTTCGCCGCTGCTGCGAACGGTCTGGTGGCCGGTCACACTCGTCGGGCCCATCGGTGGCGGAAGACCATCTCGTTGCCCGTTCCCTTCGGTAGTCGGGTGCGCTGAGGGTCTTTCGTCCTGAGACCCATGCGTACCGCACGACCAGCCGTCCCCGCATGACGGCCTGGAACCCGAAAGTCTGATGTTCAGGCGTAACAGCAACATCCTGCTCGAGATCGCCGAAACGGTGCTCCTGGCCGCCCTGATCTTCTTCGGCACCCGCCTGCTCGTGCAGAACTTCCTCGTCGAGGGCCCCAGCATGTCCCCCAACCTGGCCGACTCCGAGTTCCTGCTCGTCAACAAACTCTCCTACCTCACCGAAGATCCGCAGCGCGGCGACGTTATCGTCTTCCGATCCCCTCGCAGTCCCGACGAGGATCTGGTCAAGCGCGTCATCGGACTACCAAACGACGAGGTCGAAATTCGCGCCGGACAGGTTCTCGTCAACGGCCACCTCATCGACGAGTCCAGCTACTTCAGCGGCCCGATCGGACGCGACACGCCCGCCAGGCGCGTGCCTGAAGATTCCTACTTCGTTATGGGCGACAACCGCCTGCAGAGCCGCGACTCCCGCGACATCGGCACGGTGCCTCGCGCCTCAATTGTCGGGCAGGTTTGGCTCGTGTACTGGCCGCCCGGCAAACTCGGATTCCTGCCTGAAGCCGCGCCGGCTTTGGTCCCAGTCCCCCAGCGCGCGCCCGACCTCCTGCCCGCCGGAAGCGCCGGCCGCTAGGTGGGCCAGGCCTCGACCAGGCGCCGCTTCGTCTGATCGAGCGTTTCCGGCATCACCTTGACGTCGCCCGTCACCGGCATGAAGTTCGTATCGCCTGCCCAGCGCGGCACCACGTGAAAGTGCAGGTGGCTCGGAATCCCGGCGCCCGCCGCTGAACCCAGGTTCATGCCCACGTTGTAGCCGTCGGGCGCGAAGGCCGCCTGCAACGCCACCCGCGCCTGCACCACCAGCGACATCAACTCAGCCGCCTCGTCCTCTCGAAGTTCATCCAGGTCCGCTACGTGGCGGTACGGCAGCACCAGCACGTGCCCGTTGTTATACGGATACAGATTCAGCGTCACGTACCCCAACTGCCCCGCCTGAACCAGCAACTCGGGTAACTCCTGGGCCTCCGCCACCGGCACGCAAAACGGACAAGCCCCGTCGTCCCGCTTCTCGCCACTCACGTACGCCATCCGCCAGGGACTCCACAACCGCTGCGAAGGCACCAACCGCTCCGACCCGTCCGGCGGCTACAAATCCGCCCCAAATGCTGGCCGTGATCTTACCGACGGGCGGCCTCGCAACGGCTCGGCTGACTCGCCGCTAGCGAGTCTGCGCGTGTGCGGTTGCTACGATTCGCACCCATGAGCCTCCAAGCCCACTACAGCCCCGTCGCCCAGGCGATGGAGCAGAACCCGTTGCGGCCCAGTTGGACCATGCAGCGGCCCGGCCTGATCAGCCTCGCCTACGGCTTCCCCGACTCGGCGAGCTTTCCCTACGACGAATTGGCCGAGACAACCGCCGCCCTCATGGCCGACCACAACGCCGAGGCCCTCCAATACGGCCCCGTCTCCGGCCCCGAACCGCTGCGCAACTTCCTGGCCGACTGGGTCGGCGCCACCGAGGGCCTGGACGTCGGCCCCGACAACATCATGATTACCAGCGGGGCCTCGCAGGGCATCGCGCTGGCCGCGCGGCTGCTGGTGCCGCCCGGCGGAACCGTGATCGTCGAGTCGCCCACCTTCATTGGCGCCCTCTGGTTCTTCCGCGGGCTCGGCATCAACGTCGTCGGCGTCGACACCGACGAGCTCGGCATCGTCCCCTCCGCGCTGCGCGAAACGGTGACTCGCCAGCGCCGGGCCGGAGCCCACGTCTCCCTCGTCTACACCATGCCCACCGTCCACAACCCCGTCGGCTTCAACGCCCCCGTGGAACGCCGCCGCCAGCTTGCCGAGGTCGCCGAGGAACTTGACCTGGTCTTTCTCGAAGACGACGCCTACGGCGATCTCATCTTCGAGGGCGCCCGCCCACCCGCCCTTTACGCCATCGCCGGCCGCGAGCGCGTCATCAAGCTGGGCACCCTCTCCAAGCTGGTCGCCGGCGGCATGCGCCTGGGCTGGGCCATCGCCGAGCCCGACGACATCTCGCGCATGTGCGGCCTCAAGGCCGACAGCGCCACCAGCCCCTTCGCTGCCTGGGTCACCGGCGCGTACCTGCAAAGCGGCGCGCTCGCCAGGCGCCTGCCCACCCTGCTGGACCTCTACCGCGGGCGTCGCGACGCCATGCTCGAGGAACTGGCGCCGCTTCGTGACCTCGGCTGCGACTGGATCACACCCGTCGGCGGCTTCTTCATCTGGCTGGAGCTACCCGAAGGCGCCGACAGCGAGGCCATCCGCGAACGTGCCGAAGAGAACGGTGTCACCTACTTGGCCGGCCACCACTGCTTCGCCCACGACAGAAATCGCCGCTGCATCCGCCTCGCCTACAGCTACATCCCCGAAGACCAGCTCCGCGAAGGCACCCGCCGCCTCGTCCAAACCCTCCAGGCCGAACTTACGGCAGCCGCCCCAAGCTAGCGTCCATTCCTGGGGCGTCGTCCACGGTCGGTGCCTCGCTGCATCCCCTACGCCTCGTCAACGCTGTACCTGGCCGCCCGCTCCCGAAACGCCAGCACCGCCTCCGGCAAGTCAAGCCGGATTTCCCCGGCCCGCCGCATCGCCTGCGCCATTTCATAGGCCGCCTGCAACTGATACCACGTGCTGGCGCCGCCCCCGAAGGCCTTGTCCAGCCGAATTGCCATCTCCGGCGAAATCCCTGCCCGCCCGTTCACCAGCGCCGACAGTTGCTTCCGGCTCACGCCCAGCACGCGCGCACCGTCAGTCACGCTCAGGCCCAGCGGTTCCAGGCAGTCATAGCGGACCGACGACCCCGGATGGGGCGGGCTGTGCATAGGCATCGCAATCTCCCTCACTCCTTCGACCTTAGTGGTAGTCCACCAGGTCCACATCCCGGACGTTTTCCGCCTCGAAGCGGAAGATGATGCGCCAGTTCCCCGAAAGGCTGACGGCCCAGAACCCGGCCAGGTTGCCCCGCAGCGGGTGCAGGCGGAAGCCTGGCAGATTCATGTCGGCCGGCACTTTCGCCACGTCCAGCCGCGCCAGGATCCGCTCGATCCTGCTGACGCTGCGTGACGGAAGGAGCCGCCGATCGCCTCTCTCGTAGAGCCGCCGCAGCCCTTTGTGTCGGAACTGCACGATCATCCCGGGATTGTAACCCGATACGTATCAGGTGGCAAGCCTTCGCCAACTCGGCAAGCATTCGCGCTCGTTGAGCCACGCGGGTAGCGCAATCCGACATGTCCCCAGCGGCCCTGGTCAGGGCGGTCCGATCTGCAGTGGTTAGGAAGCCGCTGCCCGCAGCACCCGAAACCCCAGGTTCTCCTCCGTCCGCTCGGCCACCGGCAGGACTTCAATCAACACGTGCGAGATGCCGGTCACGTCCCCGTGCTCGTCAAAGCTGTAGTCGTCGCCGATCGCCCCGCTCCAGATGAGGTCGTGCAGACACGCCCTGAAGCCCTCGGCGTCCTGGTCGTCGTTCGTCTGCCGCAGGCATTCCGCGGCAATGTAGACGCCGTCGTATGCCGACCCCTGGTACCAGGGCCACGGGGCGAGGCCGTGACGTTCGTTGAAACTCGCCAGAAAGTCTCGTCCGGTGGTGGTGTTCAGCTCGGGGTCCGGGACGATGGCTTTCAGCCCGGTCGCGTGTTCGCCGGCAATCTCCAGGGCGTTGGACCCCGTGGGCACCACCTCGGAGTAGATGGGACCGTCGTAGCCCAACTCGCGGGCTTGCTTGATGATGGTGCCGCCGGAGATCTCGCCTTGCGCGGCCAGGAAGATCGCGTCGGCGCTGACACGCAGCAGCTTCGAGAGCTGGCTACGAAAGTCGATCGCGTCCGAGGGATAGCTCTCCGCCGCCGCCACCGTGCCGCCCAGCTGCTCGAATTGCGCCACGGCCGCGCGGCGACTCCCCTCCGCGTAGTCGGTGGCCTCGCTGATCGTGACGATCGTCCGCACGCCGTCCGCCCACAGCAGGTTGCCCACGTCCGTGCCCGCTTTCTGCGAGCTGATGGCCGTACGGAAGACATAGTCGCCGGCGTGCGTGATATCGGGACTCGTCGACGATGGCGAAAACAGGATCACGCCGTCTTTCTCCGCCAGCGGAGCCACCCCCAGCGTGGCGCCGCTGCAGGTCGCCCCCAGCACGATCTTGATGCCCTCCACGTCCGTCAGCCGCTGGTACGCGGTAATCGCATCCGTGGATGTGCACTTGGAGTCCTCGATCACCAGCTTGAGCATCCGCCCGTTGATGCCGCCCGCCGCGTTGATTTCCTCCACGGCCAGCAGCTTGGACCGCGACAGCGGAACCCCGTACGACTCCCCAATCCCCGTCAGCGAGACCAGCGCCCCAATCACAAACGGCTCTTGCGCGGTGGCCTGTGCAGCATTTACGGCGTCGGCCGACCCGCGTGCCGGTTCCGACGCGGCATCCTCGCCGCACGCGATCGCCAGCAGCGCGCACAGACCAAGCAGGACGGTTCGCGTCCAGCACCTAAGCTTCATGTCACCTTGCCGGCCGGCCGCGATCCGCCCGCGACTGATCATTCTATTGAGTGCCCTGACTACGGAACCTGGCCCAACGCCACGATCCGTGGCGCTCAAGCTCGCCATGTACCCTGCGGGCAACCGTGGCGCACTCAGATGCCCCGGAGGCGGCAGACATGGAGACGGAGGCGGATGGCGTTCTGATCGTCGTGGGCGACGCCGCCGAAACGGTGGACACGCTCTACCCAATCCTGCGGCTGCAGGAGGATGGCTTTCGCCCGGTGGTTGCTGCGCCCCAAAGGCGCCGCTACCAGATGGTCCTGCACGAGATTCCCCAAACCGGCTGGGAAATCACGCGCGAGTACGAGGGCTACACCATCCAGGCCGACGTGGCCTTCGCCGACGTGCAGCCCGAGGCGTATGTGGGGATCTTCTTTTCCGGCGGACGGGCGCCCGAGTACATCCGCTACGACCCCGACCTGGTCCGCATCACGCGCTACTTCTTCGAGCACGACAAGCCGGCGGCCTCCGTCTGTCACGGCGTGGAAATCCCGGCGTACGCGGGCGTCGTGGCGGGGCGCAACATGGCCTGTGTCCCTAAGTGCAGGTTCGACCTGGAAGTCTGCGGCGGGATCTACTCCGAGGAGACCTGGGCGATCGACCGCAACCTGGTCTCCGGCCGAACCTGGCACGACCACGGGCGGTATATGAAGCACTGGATCGAGCTGCTGAAAGCCGAGCGCCAGCGCATGCTCAGGGCTACCGAAGCATGAGCCACATCAAGTTGGGCGCCGGAACCTACGCCTTTCGCGACGTGGACGTCTTCGAGGCCTTGCCGCGCGTGCGCCGGATCGGCTACGAGGCCATCGAGATTCTGGCCGGCGAAGGCTGGCCCACCGCGCCGGCGCGCCTGAACCGAGCCGATCGGGCCCGGCTGTCGAGTGCGATTCGCGATCAGGGTTTTGAGTCGCCCGCGCTCATGGCCTTGCTGCCGCTGTGCGAGGAAGGGGCTGGCGCGCAAAACGTCGAAGCCGAGTTTCGCGCCGTCTGCCAGCTGGCCCGCGATCTCTCCTTTTCGGATGCCCCCGCGGTTCTCAGCTCGCCCATTGGGCACCAGGGTCCGCCCTGGGACAGCGGCCGCACGCGCATCGCCGACCGACTTTGTGAGCTGGCCGACATCGCGCAGGAGCACGGGGTCATCCTGGCGGCCGAGCCGCACGTCGGAAATCCGTTGGACAGCCCGGAAAAGGCCGTCTGGCTCATGCAGCAGACCAACCATCCCGCGTTGCGGCTCAACTTTGATATGAGCCACTTCCACGTGCAGAAGATGGATTTGCGCCACTGCATCCAGGCGTGCCTGCCGTATGCCGTGCACATCCACGTCAAGGACGGCTTCATCGACGCCGACGGCGAGGTTGTCTTTCAGCTTCCCGGCGAGGGGAGCCTGGACCTTGGCGCGTACTTTCGGATCCTGGCGGAGCACGACTCAACCATTCCCGTCACCGCCGAGGTCAGCGCCATGATCTGGCGACGTCCCGACTACGATCCCTGGGCGGCGGCCGAACAGTCGTTCGCCGCCCTGGATGCGGCTCGGCGGGCTGCTGGCAGCTAGCCCACACGCCTACGGGTTCTAGGTCCCGGACTGCCGGATTAGGCCTCCCGGATCACGCCAGACACCAAGACCTCCGCTCAATGGCCGCTCGGCAGGACCCCCGACGATCTCAGCCGTGCGACAGCTTGGGGCGAGGCGGGACGGCTACGCCTCAAGCCGTCCGTTGGCCCGCAGGGTCAACAGCGCCTCGACGGTGACGCTGCCGCGCCACTCCAGCTCACAAGCGCGGCTCAGCGGCTCCCATGAAATATTCCATCCGCCGTCCGGCTGCTGACCCGCCACGAGCAGGTCCAGATTCGCGGCGACGTCCTCAGGTCCAACGTGTTCTCGCAGCGGATGTTCGGGCGTGGGGGCCCAGTCAAGCGGTTTGAAGACATAGCCTTCCGCATTGACATCCGCAACCAGGTCGCTCGAGAGCAGCAGGCCGACCACGCGCGTCAGCTCCGCGTCCGCCCTGGCACGATCGGGGACGTTGTAGAGGAACTTGAGGACGACACCTGCGTCGTGAGGATCGGTGAGCTCCAGCTTGGCGATCTTGGACCAGCAGAACTTCGTGGCGACCTCCAGCCACTCGTGTCGAAAGCCGTTCTGGTGCAGCAGGCCGGCAATGGCGGCCGTCGGATTGACGGCTGCTGCGGGCGCGTCGCCGGTCTGCCACCAGGGCGCCCGCGGATACTTCAGCGCGGAAGGCAAGAGCCACGGCACGCCGCCTTCCGCGGTCGTGATGGTCAGCAGGTAGTCACACGCATCCTTCACCATCTCGCCGTCGAACCCAACCGTGCTGAGAAGCTCGAGCGCGTGCTGCACCGGCACGGGCTGACTATCGGGACAGCGAATGTCCGGTTCAAGGGCGTTGCCGAATCCACCATCGGCGTTCTGGTAGGGGCGCAGCGCGTCCACGACTGCAGCTGGCGAGCCGTCCTTGAAGTGAAACTCAAACAGCCGCCGCTCCAGCAGCCGGGCGTTCTTCCAAATGAAGTCTTCGGCGCGCTCCAGGATTGATCGACCCATCGGATCCTCCGAAGTCACAGGGCGCTAGGGCCCGATCTGATGCGCTGCCGAAGCCCGGTTCGCGACCGGCACGGCTCAAGCGTCCGCCTGCGAATGCCGCCCCTTGTCGGCAGCGTCAGTCCCACGCATCCAGGCCCAGCAGTTTCCTGCCCAGGTCGGTCAGGACGGCCGGCGCCTGGGTCCGGTGTTCCCAGTCCCGTGGATCGTGGGGCCAACCGGCCCCACCGCCTGGCGACCTGGCCGGCCGGCGCTCCCGCCACGACTCGATGCGCAATTGCCGCAACTCCTCGTCGTCTTCCGCCGGCTGCATGGTGATGTACTGGGCCAGGCGCGGCCTGTGGGACGTGTTGTGACCGTTGCCGTGCGCCAGCAGTCGGTCCCAGATAATCAAGTCGCCGGCCTTGCCGGCAATTTGCTTGACCTCAAGCCCTTCCAGGTCGGGGTTCCAGGGATCGCGGTCGGCGGGCTGTGTCTGCACCCATGCGTCAAAAGCCCGGTGGAAGCCCGGCACGCACTGGAAGCCGCCCTGGTTCTCCGACGTGTCAGTCAGGCAGAGCACCCCCTGCACCCCGAATGGGATCGTTGGGCGTGACGTGTCCACGTCCCAGTGGATCATTCCCGTATGACCCCACTCCGGCCGGTCGGCTCGCACAGGAGGCTTCATGTTCACTCGGTCAAGCGAGACCCACAGCCGCTCGCTGCCAAAGATCTGCGCGAAGGCTTCATGCATCCGCGGGTACTGCCGGTTGTCCCACAGGGCCTGGTGCTGGTACATCGACACCATGCCGGCCGCGGAAATCGGCGTTTGCGGATCGTTCCGGTCATACGGCGCCCACTTGTACCAATCGTCCGGCCTGCCCGGGTCCATCTCCAGGAAGTCCCAGATAGCCTCGACCAGCCTCGTCAGCTGCTCCCCCGGCACCGCATTAGGCACCACGACATATCCGTGTTCGTCCCAATACGCCAGGTCGCGTTCGCTGAGTACCGGCATTTCACTCCACCACGTCCAAGCTGCCGTTGCACTCTAGCGGCTCACGAATGCCCAATACCCTCGCGCCGGCTGCGCGGCAGCGCTTGGCCGCCAGCGATATGTGTACAGTGTGGGTCCGGACGTATGCGCCGTGCATCAACGGCAATTTCGAACGCCTAGTCTCAGGCCTTTGGTGCAGGCAGTCCTACCCCTTCTCCTGGCCCTTGAGCATGGCCTGCGCGGGCCCTCGCCCGCTCGCTCGGGCCGGTAGAACCGTCATCGTTCTCACAACTCGCGATGCGGTCTTGCCGTCCGCCAGCCAAGTCTCACACTTCGAGGTCACGTCGGCTAGGGAGACTCGCAGGCGGGCAACCCAAGCTCGGCCAGGTCATGCTCCGCCACGTCACTCAGGGGTGTGGGCACGCATCCCGTGAGCCCGGGGTTGCCCGCGAGGCGCAACTCTTTGAGATTGGCGAGCTGGCCCAATTCTGAAGGGATTGTGCCGCTGAGCTGGTTCGCGTCGAGCCACAGTTCAGCCAGCTTGGTGAGCCGGCCAAGCTCAGCCGGAATCGGACCTGACAGTTCGTTCCACGACAAAGCCAGATACTCGAGGTTGGTGAGTTGGCCCAGTTCGGTAGGAATTCTGCCGCCAAGCGGGTTCACCATCAGTCGCAGCGTCCGCAGGCGGGAGAGCGAGCCTAGCTCCGGCGGAATCCCTCCGCTCAGCTGATTCCACGAGAGCAGCAGATACTCAAGGTTGGCGAGCTGGCCCAACTCGGGCGGGATTTCGCCGCTCAGCTGGTTCACCATTAGGCGCAGCCCTTCCAGATGGGTAAGCGAGCTCAGCTCCGGCGGAATCCCGCCGCTCAGCTCGTTCCATCCGAGACTCAGCCTGGTCAGCTTCGTCAGCGAGCCCAACTCCGGCGGAATCGCGCCGCTCAGCTGGTTATCGTCGAGATCCAGCCAAGTCAGGTTGACGAGTTGGCTCAGTTCAGGCGGAATCGCGCCGCTTAGCTGGTTGCCCGAAAGGTCCAGTGCAGGCAGGTTGAACAGCTGACCCAGAGCGGGCGGAATCGCGCCGCTCAACTGGTTGTTCTGAAGACTGAGAGATGTTAGGTCGGTGAGCTGGCCCAGGGTCTCGGGAATAGCGCCACTCAGCTGGTTGTGCATGAGGCTGAGCAACGTCAGGCCCGTGAGCGCGCCCAACTCCGGCGGAATCGTGCCGGTGAGCTGATTGTTCGAGAGGTCCAGCGAATGCAGGTTGACGAGTTGACCCAGCGTGGGCGGGATCGTGCTGGTCAACTGGTTGTTTCGAAGACCTAGCCGCGTCAGGCTGGTGAGTTGGCCAAGCTCCGAAGGAATGGCGCCGCTGAGTTCATTGTCGGAGAGGTTCAGCAACGTCAGGTTGGTCAGTTGGCCCAACTCGGGCGGGATCGCGCCCTGCAACTGGTTGCCCTGCAGCGAAACCGCTTCCAGGTTTGCGAGCCCTCCGATTTCCGGCGGGATCACGCCGCTGAGTTGGTTCTCCGCCATGTAGAGCGCTGTGAGCATGCTGAGTTGGCCGAGTTCCGCGGGCAGTTGGCCTCGCAGCCCGTGCCCGGCGAGTTCAAGGTGAATCACTCGCCCGCGGCGATCCACGATGACGCCGCTCCACTGATCGATTGGTAGGTCGCTCAGCCAGTTGCCGCTGTCGTTCCAGTTCGCGCCGTCCGTGGCGAGGTACAGGGCCACCAGCGCGGCCCGCTCGGCGGGGTCGGCGGCGCCGCAGTAGGGCAAACCGAGATCCCACACGTCGGCGCCTGACACATATCGCAAGCGCTCTGGAATGCACCCGGTGAGACCATCGTTTGGCGTGAGGTGCAACGCCCGCAGGTTGTCGAGCCACGTCAGCTCTGCGGGAATCGGACCGCTGAACCGGTTCTTCTCGAGGTCCAGCGTCTCCAGGCTGGTCAGTTGCACGAGTTCCGCTGGTATCGGGCCCTCCAGGTGGTTCGCCCCGAGGTGCAACTCCGTCAGGTTGGTCAGCCGGCTCAGTTCCGTCGGGACCTGGCCGCTCAGCTGATTTCCCCGGAGATTCAATTCGGCGAGCCTGCTCAGTTCGCCCAGTTCCGCCGGGATCTCGCCGCTGAGGACATTCTCGGCCAGGTTCAACTCGGTGAGGTTCGCGAGCCGGCCCAGCGCCGCCGGGATCACGCCGCTGAACGCGTTCTCGCGCAGGTTCAACACTCTGAGGCTGCCGAGCTCGCCCAGGTCCGGCGGCAATTCGCCGCTGAGGGCATTCCCGGACAGGTCCAGCTCAGTCAGCTTGCCGAGCCGGTCCAGGTTTGCCGGCAGCTCGCCGTGCAACTCGTTGTACGCCAGGTCCAGCACCGTCAGGTCGACAAGCTGGACCATTGCTGCCGGCAGCTCGCCGTCGAGCGTGTTGCCCGCCAGGTTGAGCATGGTCAAGTCCACAAGGCGGCCCAGCTCCGCTGGTATCGCACCGCGCAGTGCGTTGAATCCGAGGTCCAACTCGGCCAGGTTGGTGAGCCGGCCGAGGTCCGCCGGAATCTCGCCCTGCAGGTCATTGAGACTGAGGCTGAGTTCCCGCACGCTGCCGAGCTCGCCCAGCTCGGCGGGAATCCGGCCGCCCAACTGATTCCCCGCGAGGTTCAGGTTTTCCAGATGGGTGAGGCGGCCCAGCTCCGCCGGAATCTCGCCACCCAGGTAGTTGCCCCCGAGATCCAGCGTGGTCAGGCCGGTCAGGCGGCCAAGCTCCACCGGGATTCCACCGCCCAACCCGTTTTCCCCGAGATCCAGCACGGTCAACCTGGTCAGCTGTCCGACCTCGGTGGGAATGGCGCCGCCCAGGCGGTTCTCGCCCAGGGCCAGCGTGTGCAGGTTGCTGACCTGACCGATCTCGGCCGGTAGCACGCCGCCCAGGCGATTCCCGCGCAGGTCCAGCTGGGTCATGTCGACGAGCTGGCCGAGTTCCCGCGGGAATGAGCCCTCCAGGCCGTTCCAGGGCAGGACCACGTCGGTCACGCGCCCGCGCTCATCGGTACGCACGCCGCGCCACTCGCCCAGCGGCCGGTCGCTCAGCCAGTTGGTGCTGGCCCGCCAGTTGGCTCCGCCCGTGGCGTGGTACAGCGCCACAAGGGCGCCGCGTTCCGCCGGATCCGCCGCCGGCTGAGTGTCGGGATGCGCGAATAAAGGTGCCGTCGGCAGCGCGAGGTCCGGCAGGGAAAGCGTGTTCTGCCCACGCAAGTCGGGAGGCAGCTCGCCGCGCAGCTGATTCCCCGAAAGATCCAGGATCACCAGGCTGACCAGTCCGTTGAGCTCGGAGGGAATCGTGCCGCGCAGCCCATTGCGCCGAAGGCTTAACTCCAGCAGGTCACTGAGGTCGCCCAGCGCCGGCGGAATAGCGCCGTGCAGTCGATTCTCCGAGAGATCCAGCACTCTCAGCGTGCTGAGCTGGCCCAACGCTGACGGGATCTCGCCCCGCACCCGGTTCCGCGCGAGGCTCAGCACCTCCAGGTTGGCAAGACCGCCCAATTCCGGCGGCAACTCGCCGCTCAAGTCGTTATCCCGGAGGTCCAACCAGGTGAGCTCGGCGAGTTCGCCCAACTCGGACGGGATTCCGCCATGCAGCCGGTTCCGCGAGAGGTCCAGTCTTCGCAGGCTGGGCGCCATCCGCGCGAATCCCGGGCCCGGCGGCGGCCACGTGACACCCCGCACTGTCCGGGCCCCCGGCCGGCCGAGTTCCGGCGGAATCTCGCCGGTCAATTGGTTGTCGCGAAGGCTTAACTCCAGCAGGTCGACAAGCTGGCCAAGCTCGGGCGGGATTGCACCGATCAGCCGGTTCCCCGAGAGATCGAGCCAATACAGGTTGAGGAGCCAGCTCAGCTCCGCGGGGATCTCGCCCGTGAGCCGGTTCTGCGAGAGGTCTAGTGACGCCAGGCGCCCGAGATCTGAGAGTTCCCGCGGGATCCCACCGCTCAAGCGGTTCTGCGAGAGATTCAGTGACGACAGGTTGACGAGCTGACTGAGCTCCGGGGGAATCTCCCCGCTGAACTGATTCCGCGAGAGGTCGAGCGTTCGCAGATAAGGCGGCTCCCGCGGAGTCGCCACGCTTACGAGCACTGACCTGGCGGTGCCGACCTCGATGGAACCGAGCTGCCCTAACTCCGCCGGAATCTCGCCGCCAAGCCGATTCTCCGCCAGGCGCAGTACTTCGAGGTTGAAAAGGTTGTTGAGCGCGACCGGGATTGCGCCGCTCAGCTGATTGCGCGAGAGATCCAGCGTCTCGAGGTTGCCGAGCTGGCCAAGCTCCGGCGGAATAGGGTCGTTCAGATGGTTCCCGCTCAGGTCTAGCTCCGCCAGGTCGGTGAGTTGACCCAACGTCACCGGGATGGCCTCGCCCAGGTGGTTGTGCGACAGGTTCAGCGTGCGGAGGGTGTCGAGCTGGCCCAACTCCGCCGGGATGGCCCCGCTGAGTCGATTCGCGTAGAGCATCAGCAACTGCAGATTGGCGAGCTGACCCAGCTCGGCTGGAATGGCCCCGTCCAACGCGTTCCTGGCAAGCAACAGTCCAGTCAGATTGCTCGCCCGGCCCAACTCGGCCGGGATGGCGCCGCTCAGTCCGTTCAACGACAGATCCAGCCAGGTCAGGCGGCCTAGGCCGCCGAGCGCCGCCGGGATAGGGCCGCGCAACCCGTTCGCCGCGAGCGTCAGCTGGGATAGGTTGGTGAGCTGGCCCAATTCGGGTGGAATCTCACCGCTTAACTGGTTGCCCAGGAGATTCAGCGACTCAAGGCTGGCGAGCCGGCCGAGGGCGGACGGTATCTTGCCGCTCAACTGGTTTCTCGAGAGGTCCAGGGCTATCAGGCCCGTCAGACGGCCCAATTCCGCCGGAATGGGACCGCGCAATTGATTGCCGGAAAGGTCGATGGTGGCGAGCTTGCTGAGTCGGCCCATGGCCGCTGGAATCTCGCCTCCGAGTCGATTCACGCTGAGGCTGATCTCGGTGAGGTTCTCGAGTTGAGCCAGCTCCGCCGGCAGCTCGCCCTGCAGCTCGTTGTAGTCAAGGTCCAGGACCGTCAGGTTGATGAGGCGGCCCAGCTCGGGCGGAATGGCCCCGAATAAGTCGTTGCTGCCCAGTCTCAGCTCGGTCAGGGCGCCGAGGCCCCCCAATTCCGCCGGTAGTTCGCCCCGCAGCTCATTCGCCGCAAAATTCAGCGCTTCAAGGCTGTCGAGCCGACCGAGTTCTGGCGGCAATTCGCCCTCCAACCCATTAAAGGCGAGATCGAGCCCGATCACGCGGCCGCTGTCATTGGTGAGCACCCCGAGCCACTCGCCGACGGGACGGTCGCTGAGCCAGTGAGTGTTGTCGTACCAATCGGGGCCGTTAGTGGCGGTGTACAGCGCTACCAGGACTTCGCGATCCGCAAGCGCCCCTTCCCCCGCCACGCTGGCGAACACGGGAGAATCCTGCGCGCCAACCCGCAGCAACAGCAGCACTGCGATGCTCAGCGACGCAAGCCATACCTTCGGGTGCCTGATCATGCACACTTCGATTACGCCGGGTAGCGGGCCAAGCTACTCCGGCTGACGGCTGCGATGCAAAACGCCTCACATCCGCCGCCGTGGCCCCGAACTGTGTGATCGAAATCTAATGAGCGTCATCCAGCCGTGCGCGGGAGCCTTCTCATGCGACGCGGACCAATCTGTGCGGCCCTCGACTACTGATGCTGTATGTCTATTCCACTTCCACGTCTGGCGAATTGACTCTTTGAATCCTGAAGCTACCCTGCGCTCGCTGCGGCGGTTGCCACGGCATTGAGCTTCACGGTGGCCGCGGTCCACTCGATGCCCGCGGCGGCCCAGGCGAGGCCGGCGCCGAAGCCGACCATGACCACCCGGTCGCCCGCCTGGATGCGGCCGGCTTCCAGCGCTTCGCAGAGTGCGATGGGGATGGAGCCGGCCGAGGTGTTGCCGTAGCGGTCCGCGTTCACAAACACCCGCTCCATGGGGATGCCCGCGCCGCGCGCCGCCGACTTGATGATGCGCAGATTGGCCTGGTGCGGAATGAAAAGGTCAACGTCGTCCGGACCCAGTCCGGTGCCCTGCATCGTTTGACGCGCCGCCTCGGCCGTGGCGGTGACCGCGAACTTGTAGACCTCGCGCCCATTCATTTGCAGGTAGTGCGCGCCTGACTCGATCGTGTCCACCGTGGCCGGCTGATGACTGCCCCCGGCCGGCTGAATCAGCAGCGGCGCACCCGCCCCATCGGATCCCAGCACCGTGCTGAAGATTCCGCCCGGCCCGTCCGTGGCCTGCATCACCACCGCCCCCGCGCCATCGCCGAAGAGCACGCAGGTCGAGCGGTCCGTCCAGTCCACGACCCGAGACATCGTGTCGGCGCCGATCAGGAGAATCGTGTCGTGCGTGCCCGACTCGATCATGCTGCGCGCCACCGCCACGCCGTAGACAAAGCCCGCACAGGCGGCATTGATGTCGAACGCGCCCGCCCGCGTCGCGCCTAGCGTGTCCTGCACAAGGCTGGCCGTCGCCGGAAATCCGTACTCCGGCGTCAGCGTGGCCACGACCACGAGGTCGATGTCGTTGGGATGCACGTCGGCCACCTGCAGCGCACCCTGCGCCGCGTCGCGCGCGAGCGTAAAGGTGGACTCGTCGTCGCTGGCGATCCGGCGCTCGCGGATGCCGGTGCGCGACACGATCCACTCGTCGGTCGTGGCGACCATCCGCTCCAATTCCGCGTTGGTGCGGACCTGCCGGGGAACGGACATCCCCCAGCCGGTTATCGTCGCTGCACGGCTCACGCCAGGCTCCGGGTAGTTTGGGACGCCCATCGGCGTCCGCCGGCGAGCATAGCCGCGAACCGCCTGCTAACGCGACTACGACCGTCCAGGCAAGCCACGGTGCGGGAGATTGTCGCCTGATGGGTGTCAGGCGCTGCGTTGATACACTCGTTTGGCCGCGCGGCAGGTCGTCCGCTTGGCGGCCGCCGGTGATCGGAGACTGGATGTCGAGGCGGGTTGTCGTCACGGGGATCGGCGCTATCACGCCGCTTGGGGCGACCGTCGACGACACCTGGCGCGCGACGCTGGAGGGCCAGAACGGCATCGGGCCGATTACCTCGTTCGACACGACCGGCTTCAGCTGCCGGATCGCGGGCGAGGTCAAGGACTGGGATCCGAATGCGCTGCTTGGGCGGCGACTGGCCCGCCGCACGGACCGCTTTGCCCAGTTTGCGATTATCGCCGCGCGCGACGCCGTTGCCGACGCGGGCCTGGAAATCTCCGACGACAACCGCGACGGCATCGGCTGCTTCATCGGCAGCGGCATCGGTGGTCTGCTGGTGCTGGAACAGCAAGTCCACACCCTGCGTGACCGCGGCCCGTCGCGCATTTCGCCCTTCATGATTCCCGAGATCATTGCGAACATGGCGGCAGGGCTGGTGGCCATCGACCTTGGCATCGGCGGGCCGAACATCGCCATCGTGACGGCCTGCGCAACCGGCGCGCACTCCATCGGCGAGGCCGCCGCCACCATCAAGCGCGGGGCGGCGGACGTGATGCTGGCAGGGGGGACGGAGGCGGCGATCGGGCCGATCGGCCTGGCCGGATTCTGCGCCGGACGCGCGCTGAGCACCCGCAACGACGACTACGAGCACGCCTCACGCCCCTTCGACAAGGACCGCGACGGCTTCGTGGCCGCGGAAGGCGCCGGCGTTTTTGTCCTTGAGAGTTACGAGCACGCCAGCGCGCGGGGCGCCCCGATACACGCCGAGATCCTGGGCTATGGGCTCAGTTCCGATGCGTTTCACATCACCCAGCCGCCGGCGGCGGGCGACGGCGCGGCCCGCGCGATGCAGGGCGCCCTGGACGACGCGCGGCTCGACGCCTCAGCCGTGGACTACATCAACGCCCACGGCACATCGACTCCGGCCGGAGACCTGGCCGAGACCAACGCCGTGAAGCAGGTGTTCAGCGGCAACGGCTCCACGGCGCCGGTCAGCTCGACGAAGTCGATGATGGGCCACCTGATCGGGGCGGCGGGCTCGGTGGAAGCCATGCTGTGCATCAAGGCTATTCATGACGGCGTGATTCCCCCGACGATCAACTACGAGACGCCCGACCCCGAATGCGACCTGGACTACGTGACGGACGGGGCGCGCGAAGCGCCGGTGACGTGCGCCATGTCCAACAGCTTCGGCTTCGGCGGACATAACGCCACGCTGATCGTTGGCGCGGTCTAGGCGGTTGGCGCGATACCGAACCCGGAGGACCTCGGCGCCGACGCAGGCTACGCGCGGCGCGTCCGCTCGATCCTGGATGCGATGCGCCGGCTGGATCTGTCGGAGCTCGAAATCCGCATCGGCGACCAGCGCGTCGCCGTCCGCCGCCCGGACGCCGGGGCTGCCACCGCGGCTCCAGCGGCCGTGCCCACCGCCGTTCCACCACCCGCCCCGCCGCCGACCGGGACGCCCGTCACCTCGCCCCTGGCCGGAACCTACTACGGTTCCCCGCGCCCAGGCGCGGAGCCGTTCGTGCGAGTCGGCACGCAGGTGTCGGCCGGGGACCCCATCGGGCTGGTGGAGGCCATGAAGGTTTTCAACGAAATCGCGACCGACCACACCGGCGAGGTGGTGGCCGTGCTGGTCGAGAATGGCGATACCATCGCCGCCGGGCAGTCGCTGATCATTGTGGATACTGGCGCTCAGTCGTGAAGGATTGGCGTGGCGTCGGCACCGGAAAGGCGAAGCGACAGTGAGCGCTGAGGTTGGCCGACGCGTGGCGGGGCTGGCGCCGCGGCAGGCCGTCTCGGACGGCGTTCTTGTCGTAGTCTTCGCTCTGCTGATGATTCCGGCGGCGCAGGCCAAGATCGAGGCCGAGCCGGTTCCCTACACCTTCCAAGTGCTCTTCGTCCTGCTTACAGGACTTGTACTGGGTCCCTGGCGCGGAGCCGCCGCGATGTTGCTGTACGCCGTAATGGGATTCGCCGGTTTGCCGGTCTTCGCTCGCGGCGG
>WTFW01000016.1 GCA_011523785.1 Chloroflexota bacterium
AGTCGGGGCGCACGGCCACCATCTGCGGAGTCTGGCCGACCCGGATGTGGGCCAGGGCGCGCAACTGCGCCGTGTCGACGACTTGCACGAAGGTGTCGTCGGCATGACCCGTGTAGGCGTAGCTGCCATCCCAGGTAAAGGTCCCGAGAATTGGTTCCGTGCCCGTCTGAAAGCGCTTCACCAGGTCCAGGGCCGAAGGCTCGTACACGGCCACGGTGTGCTTGCCGGCCTCCTGCACCCAGATGGAGCCGTCGGGCGACGTCGTGAGCCGCGTCGGATGCCCGCCCTTCTTGGACTCGGCGGTGGCCAGCACCGACCCGCTGGAGGGGTCCAGGGCGACGACGCGGTCGCCCTCCCCGGTGGGATAGACGAACCGCTCGACGCCCTCCGCGTCGGTGCTGAGGTCGGCATCGGCTAGCACGCCCCCGTGCAGCGGCACGTCGCTGAAGGTGTTGGTGACCTCCTGCGTGGTCGTATCGACGGTCAGCACTTCGCCGGCGCCCATCTTGCTCACCAGCAGGGTGCCGTCCTGGCGGGCCTTGCCCAGGAACACGCCCTCGGCCTCGCTGCCCAGCGGAATACGGTTACTGACGGTGAGGGCGTCGACGTCCAGGGTGATGAGTTCGGCGGTCCCGGCCGCGGGATTGAGGGTGCCTAGCCAGAGGTGGCGGCCGTCAAAGAAGTTGTTGTCGTCATTCCAGGCCCAGGTGGCCAGGCCGTCAACGTCGCCGGTGCGGCTGACTTCCTCCGTCAGGATGTCAATGGCGGTGACATGAGGGGAGCTGTTGCTGAATACCAGGATTTCGCCGGCGTCGCCGACTGGGGCCTCGGCGACCTCACCCGCCGTGCCGCCGGGCGCACTCTCCGGGCCACCCTCGCCGCAAGCGGCAGCCAGGATTGCCACCCCCAGGCCACCCATGCCGGCCAGCAGTCGTCGTCGCGGGAGTTGTCGGGTGTTCATCGTCCTCGTCCTTTCCCAGCCGGGGAACCCTCCGTCTGCTAACAACCCAGCCGGCTGTTTTGGGTCTAGCGCTTGCTACCCAGGTTCTGCGTGGCGCAATACGCCGACGTATGTCTGCAGGCTTCAGGCCTTTCCTGATCGTCACGCAGGCGGCCGCCGACGGAGGTCATGCGCAGGAACATGCCCACCGGCGGGGAGTCCAGCGCGATCGTGTTCTCCTTGGTCGAGGTGATGGTGAATCTATTGGCCTCCCAGTCCTGCTGATACACCACGGCCACGGCCTGATCGTCCGTCAGCATGGCGTAGATGCGCGTGAAGTCGGGGCGCACGGCCACCATCTGCGGGTTGAGGCCGACGCGGATATGGGCCAGGGCTCGGAGGTCGGCGGTGTCCACGACCTGGACGAAGTTGTCGTCGGCGTGGCCGGTGTACGCATAGCTGCCGTCGTAGGTAAAGGTGCCCAGGATGGGCGCGGTGCCGGTCTGGAATCGCTTGACGAGTTCCAGGGCCGAGGGCTCGTACACGGCCACGGTGTGCTTGCCGGACTCCTGCACCCAGATGGAGCCGTCGGGCGAGGCGGTGAGCCGAGTCGGATGCCCGCCCTTTTTGGACTCGGCGGTGGCGAGCACGGCGCCGCTGCTGGGATCGAGGCTGACGACGCGGTCGCCTTCCCCGGTGGGATAGACGAAGCGTTCGACGCCTTCCGCGTCAATGCTGAGGTCGGCGTCGGCCAGCACGCCGCCATGGAGCGGCACGTCGCTGAAGGTGTTGGTGACCTCCTGCGTGGCGGTGTCGACGGTCAGGACTTCACCGGCGGCCATCTTGCTCACGAGCAGGGAGCCGTCCTGGCGGGCCTTGCCGAGGAAGACGCCCTCGGCCTCGCTGCCGAGGGGAATGCGGTTGCTAATGGCGAGCGAGTCAACGTCCAGGGTCACGAGTTCGGCGGTCCCGGCGGCGGGATTGAGGGTGCCCAGCCAGAGCTGCCGGCCGTCGAAGTAGTTGTTGTCGTCGTTCCAGGCCCAGGTGGACAGCCCGTCCAGGTCGCCGGTGCGGCTGACTTCCTCGGTCAGGATGTCGATGGCGGTGACGTGCGGCGAGCTATTGCTGAAGACCAGGATCTCGCCGGCGTCGCCCAGCGGCGCTTCGGGGACCCCGCCTGCCGAACCTTCCGGTGTGCTCTCTGGCCCGCCCTCGCCGCAGGCAGCGGCGACGATGGCCACCCCGAGACCGCCGATGCCGGCCAGCACACGTCGTCGCGCGAGCGTTCGGCTGTACATCGCCACTGTCCTTTCGTAGCCGGGTGGCGCTCTCTGCCGTGCGCCCAGCCCGGCCGGCTCCGGTCTAGCGCTTCGTGCCCAGGTTCTGGGTGCCGCAGGCGTACGAAATCCTGCACGCTTCGGCCCGTTCCGCCGAATCGCGCAAGCGGCCGCCCACGGACGTCATGCGCAGGAACATGCCCACCGGCGGCGCCTCCAGCGCGATTGAATTCTCTTTCGTGGAGGTGATCGTGGAACTGTTGACTTCCCAGTCCTGCTGATAGACCACGGCCACGGCCTGATCGTCGGTGAGCATGGCGTAGATGCGACTGAAGTCGGGGCGCACGGCCACCATCTGCGGAGTCTGGCCGACCCGGATGTGGGCCAGCGCGCGCAGCTTGGCGGTATCCACCACCTGGACGAAGTTGTCGTCGGCGTGCCCGGTGTAGGCGTAGCTGCCGTCGTAGGTGAACGTACCGAGAATGGGCTGGTTGCCGGTCTGCAAGCGCTTGACCAACTCGAGGGCGGTCGGTTCGTAGACGGCCACCGACCCCTTGCCGGCCTCCTGCACCCAGATGGAACCGTCGGGCGAGGTCGTGAGCCGCGTGGGATGCCCGCCCGCCTTGGACTCGGCCGTGGCCAGCACGGACCCGCTGGAGGGATCCAGGGCGACCACCCGGTCGCCTTCCCCGGTGGGATAGACGAAGCGCTCCACGCCCTCCGCGTCAATGCTGAGGTCGGCGTCGGCCAGCACGCCGCCGTGCAGCGGCACGTCGCTGAAGGTGTTGGTGACCTCGTGCGTTGAGGTATTGACGGTGAGGACCTCGCCGGCGGCCATTTTGCTCACGAGCAGCGTGCCGTCCTGGCGCGCCTTGCCCAGGAACACGCCCTCGGCCTCACTGCCCAGGGGAATGCGGTTGCCGACGGTGAAGCTATCCACGTCAAGGGTGATCAACTCCGCGGTACCGCTGGCGGGATTGAGGGTGCCCAGCCAGAGGTGGCGGCCGTCAAAGAAGTTGTTGTCGTCGTTCCAGGCCCAGGCGGCCAGGCCGTCGACGTCACCGGTGCGCGAGACTTCCTCGGTGAGGATGTCGATGGCGGTGACGTGGGGCGAGCTGTTGCTAAAGACCAAAATCTCGCCCGCGTCGCCCTCCGGGCCCTCGGCGGCCTCGCCCGCCGCGCCGCCGCCGGGTGCGGCCTGAGGCCCGCCCTCGCCGCAGGCGGCGGCCAGGAGCGCCACGCCAAGGCCGCCCATGCCGGCCAGCAGACGTCGTCGCGGAAACTGCGGGGTGCTCATCGTTTAGGTCCTTTCACCGCCGGTTCGCCGTGCATCCGAAGACGTGACGGGGCCGCTCGCGGTCAAGATTTCAGCCCGCAGACCCAAGTCCACCAACACCGCGCGCCTCGCGATGGCCAATAGCCCAGTCATTTGCCCGCTTCACGCTGCTCGCAGCGCGAAATCCAAGCCCCTTGAAGTATACCCGCGCACTCCGCCGTAACCCACGCCCACTCGGCGAACGCCGTTCGTCAGTCCGTGACCAGCCATGGCGGTTCAGCGCGCGATTGGCTGGCCGGCAGTCGCGCCGCAGGGCACAATCCCGGCAACCGCGCGGCCATCGAGCCGCAGTGACAGAGGCAGCCGCTCCATGAGTGACAAACTGCGAGTTGCGGTGATTACCGAACCCACCGCCTGGCACCGGGGTTCCCTCATTGATGCGCTTCACAACGATGAGGTCGGCGAGGTCGCCGCGGGCGATGTGACCGGCGGAACCTTTGACGAAGTTCGCCAGGGCGGTGCCGGCAAGGTCAACGCCACGTACACCGACCTCGACCAGCTGTACCGGGATTTCCAGCCGCAGGCCGTGCTGGTGACCATGGAGCCGTGGCGCATGCCGCCGGTCATCACCCAGGCGCTCGAGGCCGGCGCGCACGTATTCCACGAAAAACCGGGGTACGTGGATCTGGACGACTACCGCGCCATCTACCGCTTGGCCAAGAGCCGGGGTCTGCACCTCGCGATCGCTTATATCTCGCGCGCCTATCCCATCGTCCAGGAAGCGCGGCGCCTGATCGCTGAGGGCTTCCTGGGCGACCTCTTGTCGTTCCAGGCCTGGTTTGTGGCCGATCAGCAGCGCACGATTCAGAACCCTGCGGCCCGGTACGAATACAACGTCGCCGCCGGTGGCTGGTTCTTCTCGAAAGAGCTGGGCGGCGGCGGACACCTCACCATTCTTGGCTGTCACTACCTGGACCTGCTGCGGCACCTCGCCGGCTCCGACTTCAAGTCGGTCAGCGCCCTTTGTCGCAATGTCGGCGGCGAGGCGATAACCGTGGAGGACGCGGCCGTCGTAAGCTTGGAACTCCAAGACGGCATGGTCGGCAACCTCAACTCCGGCTACTACACCAGCAGCGCCGAGTATGGCTCGTCCCGCCACAACGGCATCATCCTGTGGGGCCGCGACGGCTGGCTGAAGTTCAACCCGAACGGCGAATCCAACGGGGATCCGATGCAGTGGGCCTCGTACAGCGGCGCCCAGGCCAGTGCGCCGCTCAAGACCTGGACCTTCGATAAGGCCGGGGCTCTTACCGATCCCTACCGCGTGTTCACCGGTCAGTTCTTCCGCGCGTGCCTGGGCCAGGGTCCGCCGCCCATCGAACCTGAAGCCGGCATGTGGGTCAACGAAGTCACCACCGCCGCCTACGCGTCGTCAGATTCCGGCCGGATGCTGTCGGTCTCCATTCCGGGGGGTTGACCCGGGCAAGGAAGTCCTCGTGAACACGACTCTACTTCGCCACACCGGCGGCGAGCCGGGGAGGTAGCCATGAGCACGCAACCACTGCGAGTCATCTCGGTCGGCGTCGGCGGTCGGGCCCGTCCTCACCTGATCGCCCAGATGGCGCTGCCGGAACGGTTCCAGCCCGTCGGGCTGGTCGATATCGTCCCCGAGGCATTCGCCGGGGCGCTCGAGATCACGGGCCTGTCCGAATCTGATTGCTTCACTACGCTCACGGACGCCATGGCCGCGTCGCCCTGCGACGCGGTCGGCGTGTTCACGCCCGGCCATCTCCATACGTCGTTCATGGAGGAAGCCATCGCCGCCGGCAAGCACGTGATTGTCGAAAAGCCGTTTACCTGCAGCCTGGAAGAGGCGGAACGCGTCGTCGCCGCCGCCGAGGCCAACGACGTGAAGGTGGTCGTGACCCAGAACGACCGCCTCTTCCACCCCTACCCGCTGCTGCGCGAGATGATCGCCGACCGTCGCTACGGCGAGCTCGGCGCAGTCACCATGGTCCACCACAACGCCCGCGGGCGTCCCTTCGAGAACGGCTACCCGCCGATGCACCTGTGGCACCAGGCCTCGCACCAGGTCGACACGCTGCTGTCGCTGGTGCAACGCCCGCCGCGCTGCGTCTGGGGCGTCAATGCCACCCCCGCCAACAGCAACTGGACGGCCGAGCCCCATGTCTGCGCCATCATCACCTTCGACGGACCGGTAATCGTCAGTTACACGGCCACCTCCGACGCCCAGGCCTACGAGATGTACCTGCGCCTGGAGTTTTCGGAGGCCGCCGTCACCTTGCACGGCCTCACGATGAACTCCACGGACTTTGACCTCAAGATCACCCCGCGACAGCCGCTGGAGCGCTATCCGCACTCGGAACTCATTCCCATCGGAATGGCCGAGCGCGGCGGCCGCTGGGCCGAGATCGAACAGGACATCTGGAACGGCGTCTGGTCCCACGTCATGGAGGGCCAGGACAACGCATGTTCCGGTCGCAACAATCTCCAGACGATCGGCGTCCTCGACGCCATCATCCGCTCGAGCACCGAGCGCATCGCGGTGGAGTTGTAAGCCGGGGCTACGGCCACAGCAGGGAAGGAATCCGATGGGCAGCACGCTAAGAGCCGGCATCGTCGGCCTGTCCGGGATTGGCGCCCGTCCGCCCATTCCGGCTGCGAAGCGTGGCTGGGGAATCACAATGCCCCACTCGCACGCCTCCGCCTATCACTTCGTGGAGGACACGGAACTGGTAGCCGTGTGTGACCTGCGCCAGGAAGCGATTGACGAATTCGACGCGAACTGGAGCTCCTACCCGGTGGAAGTGAATTCGTACATCGACTATCGCGAAATGCTCGATCGGGAGGACCTGGATCTGATCAGCGTCGTTACCAGCGACCACGTCCACGCCCAGATCGTGATCGACGCGGCCGAGGCTGGGCTCAAGGGAATCGTCTGCGAAAAGCCCATCGCCACCACCCTGGCCGACGCCGACCGCATGATCGAAGCCGTGGACAAGGCCGGCATTCCCATGTTGGTGGATCACACCTATCGCTGGTGGTTCCCCTGGGCCGACGTCGGCAAGCTGATCGACGACGGCGCCATCGGCGACGTGGTCCGCATCATGTGCAACCAGGGCGGACCCCGCGCCATGCTGTTCCGCAACGGCACCCACGTCTGCGACACCATCAACTGGTTTTCGACCGGCAATCCCACCGCCGTCTACGCCGTGGCCGAAAAGGGCTTCGAGGACTACGGCCCGCGCTACGCCAGCGACGGCGGCCACGACCCCGACACCGACCCCGCCCTCAGCATCATGATCGAGTACGACAACGACGTGCGCGCGTTCTGGAATGCCTGCAAGACCATGCCGGGTCGCTACATCGGTCCCTTCGACATCTGGGGCACCGAAGGGCGCATTCACCTCACGAACGACTACGCGGTGCTCTACGACGATCCCGAGGAAGGCCTGCGCGGCCGTGCCATCACGCCCACCCAGTACAGCCAGGGACACATCGCCGGGCTTGTGACGGAGCTTGTCGGCCTGATCCGCCACGGCGGCAAGCCCAGTTGCGACGGACGTCAGGCGCGCCAGGCGCTGGAAGTCCTCCTGGCTGCGCTCCAATCGCAGGCCGGCGGCAACGTGCGAATCCAACTGCCGATTTCCGACGCTTGATCGAGCCTGGCTCCCTTGCAATGCGGAGACTCGCCACTCTCGGGAGGTGGTCGAACGCATGTATGACGTAGTCGTCGTCGGCGCGGGCGTCATGGGCAGCGCCACCGCCTATTGGCTCAGCCGGGCCGGCCGACGCGTGGCCCTGCTCGAACAGTTCAGCCCCGCCCACGTCCGGGCCTCGTCCGCTGACGAGTCCCGCACCATCAGGTACCAGTACCGCGGCCAGGCGGCCTATACCCGCATGGTGGCCGGCGCCGTCGAGCTCTGGAAAGAGTTCGACCGCCAGTCGGGCACCGATTTCTACCGCGAAACGGGGACGCTCACCCTGCAATCCCAACCTGACTTTGAGCCGCTGCTCGACGGCTTCCAGGGTCTCTGCGACCTCGGCTACACCCCGCGCTGGCTGGACGCCGACGATGTTCGCCAACAGTTTCCGCAGTTCACCAACGTGGACTCCGGCTACATCATGGAGGGTGTTGGCGGCTACATCGCCGCCGGACCGGCGACCCGCGCGCTGGCCGAGGCCGCCGCCGAACGAGGCGCGGACGTACACACGGGCGCCGAAGTCGTCGAGTTCCGCGAGTCCGGCGGCCGCGTCACGTCCGTGGTGACACGCGATGGACGCGCGTTCGATGGCGACGTCATCGTCATCACGGCAGGCCCCTGGACCGCTCGCCTGCTTCCGAATCTCCCCGTCCGCGTGCAACCAACCGCCGCTCGCCTGCACTACTTGAAGCCCGAGGATCCGGCTGCCTACGAGTATCCGCGTCTCACGCCCTTTTCCGTCATGGACACCCAGTTCTACGGCTTCCCCGTACATTGGCGCGGCTGCGTCAAGGTCGCCGACGACATGATAGGCGAGCCGTTCGATCCCGACCGCGACCGTGAGCACGAGGATCCCGTCGCCCTGGCCAAGCTACGCGACTTCCTGGGTCGCCACATGCCGGACCTTCGCGACGCCGACGTCGTCTACAGCAAGACCTGCACCTACTCGATGACCCCGGACTCGGACTTCATCATCGACAGCGTGCCGAACCTCGACAACGCGCTGGTGGCAGCCGGATTCTCAGGCCACGGGTTCAAGTTCGGCATCCTGATCGGACAGATCATGGCCGACCTCGCCACCCGTGGCGCCACGTCCTGGAACTTGGGCCGCTTCCGCCTAAGTCGCGAGACGTCGGCCGTCAGCCAGCACTGGTAGGGGGCCAGCGGCTAACGGTCAGTCGCGCCACACCTCGCCGAACAGCCGCAGCCAGTTGCCGCCCAGGATCTTGCGAGCGTCGTCTTCGCCGTATCCTCGCCGCAACAGGCCCTCCGCCACGTTCACGAATTCCAACGGACCCGCAAACCCGTGCAAGTGGCGGTACGGTTGCGGCACGTCGCCGGACTTCAGAAACGGCTCGTGACCGTGCGACGAGCCGATCCAGGCGAACCACTCGCGACTCTGGCCCATGCAAAAGTCGGTACCGATGGCCACCTGGTCCGCGCCAACCATGTCCACCAGGTAATCGACCGCGTCCAGGTAGTCGTCCAGCGTCGAGTCGTATTGGTGGCGATGGTGGTTGGGAAACGCGTTCGCGCCCACGATGCCGCCCTTGGCGGTCAGCGCGCGAATCGCCTCGTCCGTCTTGTTCCGCGGATAGTCCGTCTGTGAGCGCGCGTTCGCGTGCGTGAACACCACCGGCTGCTCCGAGTGCTCAATGGTGTCAAGCACCGTGCGGTCGCCCACGTGCGAGAGGTCGATCAGGATCCCCAGCGTGTTCATCTCGCGGATCGCGGCAAGGCCAAGAACGCTCAGGCCTTCGTCCGTCCGCTCCCAGCAGCCATTCCCGAACAGGTTCCGCTCGTTGTATGTCAGCTGCACAATTCGCACGCCCAGGGCGTGAAATAGGCGGAAGCGCCGCACATCGCTCTCCACCGGCGTCGCGTTCTGCCACCCCAGGATGATCCCGGTGCGTCCCTCCGCCTTGGCGGCCTGAATGTCTGCCACCGTATGCACCGGCCGGATGTACTCGCTGAACTCCTCGAACCAATGCAGCCAGGTCGTCAGGTTGTCCAGGGTTTCCTCGAAGTTGTGCCAGATGGCCGACGTGGCGTTGCAAGCCGTCACGCCGCCGTCGCGCAGCTCGCGAAAGATCTGCTCCGCGCCCCAGTTGCTGGTGTCCAGGCCGTCGATCACTATGGCCGACTCGAACAGGCGGCGAGCCGCCACGCTGGGAACCACTTGCTCGGTCGTCATCGCCGCCTCCGCCCGTCCGGGCCTGGCGCTTCGTCCTGCGCCCGCGAGCATAACCGGCGCCTGAGCGGCCCTCGGCGCGCCCTGCTGTGCAGGGACAACGACACGGTTCTTCGGGCGCGCTCCTCCCACGAAGCACCTCGCCGTGGTCGCGTGACATCGCCCGCACACTTGGTCCTCAACCTTGACCCGGACCACACCTGCGTCCCGTACTCGCATAGACTTGATAGAGAGACACTCAAGTGATATAAAGGCTTGGGGCGAAGGTTTTGGGGGCGGTCTCCCAGCTAGGTCGGCGGACGAGGAGGTTCGCGGAAATGGCATTTGACATCAACCGGTTCACCGAGCGGTCGCAGCAGGCCATCAGCCAGGCCGCCAGCCTGGCCGCCGATCGCGGGCACGCCCAGGTTCGACCCGAGCACCTGCTGGCCGCCCTCTTGGCGGACGCCGAAGGCATTGCCGCCACCACCCTGGATCGCTCCGGGGCGTCACTCGCGGATATTCGGTCAACGACCGAGCAGGCGCTGCAGCGGATTCCCCGGGTCAGCGGCGACGCCGCGTCCCCGCAGCTGGCACAAGCGGCGCGCGACGTCCTGGTACGCAGCCATGACGAACTAGCGGCTTTCGGTGACGAGTACGTCTCCACCGAGCACCTGCTGCTGGCCCTGCTGGAGCACGGCGACGCCGCCTCCCGGCTGCTGCGCGACGCCGGTGTCAGCCGGGAGTCACTGCTTGCGGCCCTGCGCGAGGTGCGCGGCGCTCAGCGAGTCACCTCGCAGTCGCCCGAGGCTTCGTTCGACGCCCTGGCCAAGTACGCCGTCGACCTCACCGACCTGGCCGACCGCGGCAAGCTCGACCCGGTCATCGGACGCGACGAAGAAATCCGCCGCGTCATCCAGATCTTGAGCCGCCGAACCAAGAACAACCCCGTGCTCCTCGGTGAGCCCGGCGTCGGCAAGACCGCCATCGTTGAAGGCCTCGCCCAGCGGATCGTGCGCGGCGACGTGCCCGAGGGCCTCAAGAATAAGCGCGTGCTGGCGCTGGACTTCGGCGCCATGCTGGCCGGCGCCAAGTATCGGGGTGAGTTTGAGGAGCGTCTGAAGGCGGTCCTGCAGGAAATCACCGCTGCCCAGGGCGAGATCGTGCCCTTCATCGACGAACTGCACACCGTCGTCGGCGCAGGCGCGGCCGAAGGCGCCATGGACGCCGCCAATATGCTCAAGCCCATGCTGGCGCGCGGCGAATTGCACGCGGTCGGCGCCACCACGCTCAACGAATACCGCAAGCACGTGGAATCCGACGCTGCCCTGGAACGCCGCTTTCAGCCGGTCCTGGTCGACGAGCCGTCGGTCGAGGACACCATCTCGATCCTGCGCGGCCTTCGTGACCGCTATGAGACCCACCACCAGGTGCAGATCCGCGACAGTGCGCTGATTGCCGCCGCGACCCTGGCCCATCGCTACATCTCCGACCGCCAGTTGCCCGACAAGGCCATCGACGCCGTCGACGAAGCCGCCAGCCGCCTGCGGATGGAGTTGACCTCGGCGCCCGCGGAACTCGACGAACTCAACCGCAAGGTCGTGCAGCTCGAAATCGAGCGCGAGGGTCTGCGCAAGGAATCGGACGACGCCTCCCGCGAGCGCCTGGCCTCGCTTGAGGCCGAACTCGCCGCCCTCCAGGAGGACCAGCGCTCGCTGCAGGCCCGCTGGGACCGTGAACTGGCGGCCGCTGACGGAATTGCTGACCTCAAGCGCCGTGTCGACGAATTGCAGACCGAGCTGGAGCGAGCCACCCGCGAAATGGACCTCGAGACGGCGGCGCGCATTCGCTATGGCGAGCTTCGCGACGCACAGCAGGCCCTGGCGGACGCCGAGGATGCGATCGAGACCGGCAACCGGCTGGTCCGGCAGGACGTCGACGAAGAAGACATCGCCGACGTCGTCGCCCTTTGGACCGGCATCCCCGTAAACAAGCTATTGGAAGGCGACGCCCGCAAGCTGCTCCGGCTGGAAGAGCGGCTGCACGCGCGCGTCGTCGGCCAGGACGACGCCGTCCACGCCGTGTCCACGGCGGTCCGGCGCGCCCGCGCTGGATTGCAGGATCCGAACCGGCCGCTGGGCTCGTTGCTGTTCCTTGGTCCCACTGGCGTCGGTAAGACCGAGCTGGCCCGCGCCCTTGCGGAGCAGTTGTTCGACGACGAACAGGCGCTCATCCGGCTGGACATGAGCGAGTACATGGAGCGGCACGCTGTCAGCCGCATGATTGGCGCGCCCCCCGGCTACGTGGGCTACGACGAGGCCGGTCAGCTGACCGAAGCCGTGCGTCGTCACCCCTACAGCGTCGTGCTCTTCGATGAGGTCGAGAAGGCCCATCCGGATGTCCTCAACGCCCTGCTGCAAATCCTCGACGACGGACGCCTCACCGACGGCCACGGCCGCCTGGTCGACTTCCGCAACGTCGTGGTCATCCTGACCAGCAACATTGGCAGCGCGGCCATCATGGACGCCCTGGCGGTGCGGCCCAACGAGGCGGGCGAAAGGGCGCTGACCGCCGCCCGCGCCCACTTCCGCCCGGAGCTTCTCAACCGCCTCGACGACATCGTTGTCTTCCAGTCCCTCACCCGCGACCAGCTCCGTGAGATCGTCAGCCTGCGCGTTGCCGAGGTAAACCGCCGGCTGTCCGACCGGGCAATCGAACTGAGCCTGTCAGCGAAAGCGCTCGACCTGCTCGCCGAGCAGGGCTACGACCCCGCCTACGGGGCGCGCCCCCTCCGGCGAGCCATTCAGCGAACGCTCCTGGACGCCCTCTCCGACCGCCTTCTCCAGGGCC
>WTFW01000166.1 GCA_011523785.1 Chloroflexota bacterium
CCCCCAATCACCGCCACGTCGGTCTGCTTCGTCGCCCCCGGTTCAGCGCGCATGGCTCGCGTCCGTTCAGTCCTGTTGGTTCCCGCGCATCGTTTCACATGTGGACTTCAGCCCATAGCCGGCCGAGCTCTACCATGGACGAATGGACGGCGGCTTCAACGTCGGCGGCCTCGGCCGCCTCCTCATCATCGCGGGCGGCCTGCTCCTCGCCGCCGGCGTCCTCCTCGTCCTCCTCGGTCAGATCCCCTTCTTCGGCCGCCTCCCCGGCGACTTTGCAATCGAACGCGAGCGCTTCTCCTTCTTCTTCCCCCTCGCCTCCATGCTCATCCTCAGCCTTATCCTCACCATCCTCATCAACATCATCCTCCGCTTCTTCCGCTAGCCAGGAATGGGATTCAGGCGCGACACTAAAGTCATCGGGCAAACTGGCGTCATCGGGGACCGGTTGATGTACAGCGACCCCAGGAAGGCCTAGAGTGCGCGGCAAAGTCGTAGCTGCACCCGCCCACCAAAGCGCCCTCTTCCCGCCTGTCGCGCGCCCAAAGCCCGAAGCTGGAG
Organism: Chloroflexota bacterium; assembly: GCA_011523785.1. Classification (GTDB taxonomy): domain Bacteria; phylum Chloroflexota; class UBA11872; order UBA11872; family UBA11872; genus UBA11872. The sequence goes on from WTFW01000166.1 coordinate 559, forward strand.
AGTGGCAGCCGTACCTTCGAGTCGATGATCTGAACCGTGCGCCCTTCAAGGCCATCAGCCGCTCCCTCCTGCTCTGCGGGGACGCCCGCGCAGGGCTTTCGCTTCTACCCGACGAGTCCGTGCAGACCGTCCTCACGTCGCCGCCCTACTGGTCGCTGAGGGACTACCAAGTTGAGGACCAGATCGGCCGCGACGACAGCCTCGACGCCTATCTGGACGCCATCGTGGCTGTCTTCGAGCAGATCCGGCGCGTTATCCGGTCCGACGGGACGGTTTGGCTGAATGTCGGCGATTCGTATACGTCCGGCAATCGCAGATATCGTGCTCCGGATCGAAAGAACAGCGCCCGCGCCATGAGCGTGCGCCCGCCCACCCCCGACGGCTTGAAGCCAAAGGACCTGATAGGCGTTCCGTGGCGTCTGGCCTTCGCGCTGCAGGACGCAGGGTGGTGGCTACGCAGCGAAGTGATCTGGCACAAGCCGAACGCACACCCTGAATCGGTAGGCGATCGCCCGACCAAGGCGCACGAAACGCTATTTCTCCTGTCGAAACAGCAGGACTACTACTACGACCAGGAAGCCATCAAGGGCCCGCGTGACCGTCGCCTTCGGACAGTCTGGGACATCCCTACGGAGCCGCTTCGGCGAACAAACGGCAGTGCCGACGATCACCCGGCCATGATGCCGATGTCCCTGGCGCGTCGCTGCCTGTCGATCACCAGCAGGCGCAACAGCGTCGTGCTGGATCCCTATGCCGGGTCGGGCACGACGCTCCTTGCCGCCCTCGAGCTCGAATGCGCCTGGGTGGGCATCGAGATCAAGCCGGAATTCGTGGACCTGATCGAACGACGGATGCGCGGCTAGTGACCCTCGCGGAACTCAAGGCGAAGCTCGACACATTCTCACCAGTCAAGATCGAGTTCGTTGCCAGGGTCATGGAGTCCCTGGCCAACCCGCCGACCGCCGAAATCAAAAAGCGGGGAACATGGCTTACGGGATCCGCGGATTGGATCGAGTACTTCGGCCTCGCTCTATCGGTCCATCACAGCGCTACAACAGAACCACTGGGTCTGACCGCCTTTGAAACGGTCTTCAGGAACGCCTGCGAACACCTCAAGTGGCTGATCGATCCTCCAGGGTCCAAGACTCAACGTTTCGTTGATTTGACCGTTCGGCCTAGCGCGGGTCCCGAAAGGCGGCTTTCCCTCAAGTCGACGGCCGCGCGCAGGCTCTCAGCGACGTCACTCCACATCTCGAAACTCACCGAAGCTGCCTGGATACAGGACGTACGTACGGCTCCAGACCGCCGCAAGCGGACGCAGGAGCTATTTCGGCAATACCAGGCCGCAGTCACGCACATCGTCATGCTGCGGGCGTTCCGCGACGCGCCCGGCGAAGTGCCGAGCCTCTACCAGCTCGTCGAAGTTCCGGCTGGCATCTTCAATTCTGTCCAGAGTGCACCCTTGAACGTGTTCACGCGGGACGCACCGCTCATTGAGTGCCGCGTCGGAGGCAACATCGTCGCGGTTGTTGCCATCGATAGGTCCGACGCGAAGATCACAGTCAGGCGCGTTCAACTCTCCGCTTGCACCGTCCACGCCGAGTGGAGTCGGGTATAGCCGGCAAACCCAAGAGCCGTCTGCTTCGACCTCAGAATCACCCGACTACGCAGCCGTTTCGCCATACACCCCCGCCGCATTCCCCTCCCGCGGCGTCCCCGGCACCATCGGCCCATGCCGCCGCCCCGCAACAAGCCGCGACCCGTCCGTAAACCCTTCCGGCCGGTTCTTCAACTGCTTGATCAGCCGTTCCCTCCACGGCCTCAGGTCCGCCGTTCCCGCCAGGTCCCGCGTCTCGTCCGGATCCTCCGCAATGTCGAAGAGCTGTTCCCGTCCCGACTGGCTGTACCAGATGTACTTCGTCCGTCCATCGGTGATGAAATGCCAGGCCGTTTCCGGACGGTTTTTTCCACCCGAGTGTTCCCCGTGCAGCGTCTCGCGCCAGTTTGGCGCCTCCCCGCGCACGAACGGCATCAGGCTCCGCCCTGTCACCGATTCCGGAACCTCCAGCCCCACCCCGTCCAGGATCGTCGGCATCACGTCCTGCAGGCCCACCGGCTCGTCGCGCACCACGTGCGTTGGATAGTCGCCCGAGGGCGGGCCCAGCACCAGCAGCGGAACCCGCGCCGCCGCCTCGTACGGCCACGACTTATGGAACAGCCGGTGATCGCCCAGCATCTCGCCGTGGTCCGATACGAACACCACCAGCGTGTCGTCCAGCAGTTGCATGTCGTTCATGTACTGCAGCAGCCGGCTGATCTGCATGTCCACGTGGTTGATCAGCCCGTAGTACCCCGCCCGGCAGGCGTGCATCACCCGTTCGTCCAGTTCCAGCCCCTGCGACCGCGCCTCCTGCATCTCGATGTCGATCCCCCGCGTTGGCGCCTCCACCGGGTCCGCCCAATCCCCAATCACCGGGTGCGGCAGGTCCTGCCAGTGATACCGGCCGTAGAAGAACTGCGGCGGCGTGAACGGCGGATGCGGATCGATAAACGACACCTTCAGGAAGAACGGCGCGCTCGGATCCCGCCGCTGCAGGAAGTTGATCGCCTCCGAGACGCACCAGAACGCATGCGTCCGCTCCTCCGGCAGGTGACTCGGCCTTCCGATCCATCCGTTCGGCGTCGCCCCGTGCGCCATCGCCCAGCGACTCAGCGGAATCTCCCCGTGCAGCCAGTCCAGGTAATCGTTCGGACCGCCCCGCGTGCTGTCGGCCAGCACCATCCGGTCGAACCCGTAGCGCTTCCGCCTGGGCGAAAGGTGCAGCTTGCCGCTCAACAGCGTCTCGTAGCCCGCCGCCCGCAATTCGCCCGACAGCGTCGCCGGCGGGTCCCACTCCCTGTCCGGGTGGTTCTGCAGCATCCCGTGCGTGGCCGGGTCCTGGCCCGACATCAGCGTGCGTCGCGCCGGAATGCACTGCGGACACTCCGCGTAGGCACGACGGAACCGGGCGCCCGTCGCCCCGATCTCGTCCATCGCCGGCGTCTGCAGCACCGGATGGTCGTCGATTCCCAGGCAATCGCCGCGCTGCTGGTCCGTGACCAACAGCAGCACATGCGGTCGCTTCGCGCTCATGCCGGCCTCACGTCCAATCAATCATGATCTTGCCGGTCGTCGCCGAATCCGCCAGCTTGAAGGCCTCAACCGCCCCGTCGATCCGGATTCGCTTCGCAATCACATCCTTCACCGGCAGCTTATGCCGCCGCAGGAAGTTCAGCAGATCCTCCCACTCGTACAGCTTGAAGATCCACGAACCCGTCAGCGTGATCTCGCGCGAATTCAACGGGGCGCTCAGCTTGTAGACGGTCTCCTCGCCGATCCCCACCTCCACAAAGATGCCATGCGGACGCAGCCCCTCCATCGCCGCCGTCCGCGCCGGCGTAAAGCCTGACGTGTCGATCGCCGCATGCACGCCATCGCCGCCCCCGAACTCCCGCATCGCCTCCACCGGGTCCGTCTCCGCCGCATTGCACGTCGCGTCGATCCCCAACTGCTCCGCCATCTCGATCCGGCTCGGCTGCACGTCGATCCCCAGCACCGAAGCCCCCATCGCCCGCGCAAACATCACGGTATAGAGCCCCACGGGCCCCAGCCCGCTCACCGCCAGCGTCATGTCGCCCGACGCCTTCGCCTTCCGCACCGCGCCAAAGGCCGTACCCAGGTTGCACGCCAGCAGCGCTCCGTCCTCGAAATCGAAGTCGTCCGGCAGCGGCAGCGTGCTGCGCGCCGGCACCACCACGTAATCGGCGTTCACCCCGTCGCGCACCCAGTTAAACCCCTGCATGTCGCGACAGAACCCCGGTTCCCCGTGCCGGCAGTGCTCGAAGTGACCGCAGCCGATCAGGTGATAAATCACCACCCGGTCACCCACTGCCGGATGCGTCACCCCGGGACCCACCGCGTCCACCACCCCGGCCCCTTCGTGCCCCAGCGTCAACTTGCTGTAACCGTGCTCGTCCCGTTCGGCCCGGGGCTGCCGGTACTTATGCAGGTCGCTCCCGCAAATCGCCGACCCCCTGATCCGAATCCGTACGTCATCCGGCCCAGGCTCCGGAACCGGCTTCGTCGTCAACTCCACCGTCCGATCGCCTGGGCAGATAAGGCACTGCATCGTGTCTGAAGTCATCGGGGCGTCGTTCCTGCTCGCCTGCACCGCTGAACCTAACGCCCCCGCCCCGCGCCGTAAACCTCCCGCCTATGTTGGTCGGTCCATGAGCCGTTCGCCGTGAGCCGGCCCGGAGTCCTCGCCGGGCCGTGTCGAACCACCCCCTCACCAACCAACCCACCCAGACCCTTCTTAATTCCTTCTCTTCCCTCCTCTCTCACCTCTCACTCCTCTCCGCTCACTCCTTCTTCCAGGTGTATCCTTGGTGTATGTCACGCACCAACATCGATATCGACGACCAGGCCTGCGCCGAGGTCATGCGCCGCTATCGACTCCCCACCAAGCGCGCCGCCGTCAACTTTGCCCTGCGGTCTCTGGCGGCCGAGCCTCTGTCGGTTGACGAGGCTCGGGCCCTCCGTGGTAGCGGCTGGGAAGGCGATCTCGAGACCATGCGCACCTCCCGCCCGCCGTGGTCCTGATCGACACCTCGGCCTGGATCGAGTTCCTGCGCGACACTGGATCCGCAGCCTGCCACCAGGTGGATGAAATCCTGGACCAGGAAATCGCCATCTGCGACCCCATCCGCATGGAAGTCCTGGCCGGCGCCCGCGACGAGTCCCACCTGCTCAGCCTCCGGCGTCTGCTCGCTCGCGCCGTGGTCATTCCCATGCGCCCCACCGATTACGAGGACGCCGCCGCCCTCTACCGCCGCTGCCGGCGCCAGGGCGCCACCGTCCGCAAGCTCATCGACTGTCTCATCGCCGCCGTCGCCATCCGCGCCGGCACCCAGATCCTTCACCACGACACCGACTTCCACACCCTCGCCCGCCACACCAACCTCCAAACCCACGCCCGCGCGCCCCGCTAACCGAAACTCGGTGCCCCAAGTCTCCAACCAAGGGCCACCCTCATCTGGAGCGTCTCTGCTCTTCACCCTCTCCGAGGGGAGAGGCAGATTCGGGCGTCTTCGGCCGAAATCGGTGAGGGGTCTTCCGCTCGAAACGTAACGGGTCAGCATCGCCTCGAAAAGACGTATAGAGTGAAGCGCTTTCCCGCTTCAGTGTCCTAAGCGCAAATGAACTCCCAAGCGGCCGATGCCCCCTTTTCTGAACTCAACGACCGCGTCGCCATCGTCACCGGCGCCGCCCAGGGCATCGGCCGTAGCACCGCCGTTACCCTCGCCCGCCATGGCATGCCCGTCGTCCTCGCCGACCTCAACGACGACCGCGGAAATCGGGTAGAAGCTGAAATCATCCAGGCCGGCGGCCGCGCCGCCTACGTCCACGCCGACGTCGGAACCATGGCCGGCTGCCAGCGCATGGTCCACACCGCCCTCGACCGTTTCGGCGGCGTCTACGCCCTCGTCAACAACGCCCGCTGGCATCCGCATGACAAGCTCGTGGACGTCACCGAGGCCGACTGGGACCGCAGCCAGGACGTGCTCATCAAGTCCCACTTCATGGCCTGCAAGCTCGCCATTCCCCACATGATTGCCGGGGACGGCGGTTCTATCGTCGGCATCTCGTCAGCCCACGCCATCCAGGTCAACGCCATCGAGGGCCCCTACGAAGCCGCCAAGGCCGCCATCAACGCCCTCATGCGCAACGTCGCCGTCGCCTACGGCGAACACGGCATCCGCGCCAACAGCATCCTGCCCGGCGGCATCATGACCGACGTCAAGTACGAAGCCGCCGAGCTCGATCCCACCCCCGAGCTCGACGCCCGCCAGGCCCTCCAGAACCCCGTCCGCCGCCGCGGCGACGCCCAGGACATCGCCAACGCCGTCCTCTTCCTCGTCTCCGACCTCGCCGGCTTCGTCACCGGCGAATCCCTCGTCGTCGACGGCGGCATGTCCATCGAACTCCCCGGCTCCATCGCCAGCCGCATGACCGGCCTCGAGGTCTAACGCCCGGCCTTCAAGGTCAACGGCTCAAACGCTCGGCCGAGGATTCGTGGCGAACGCACCTCGTTGATTGCTATAACGACATGACGTGGGAGACGGAGACTTCGACATCGCCAGCATCATCGTGCGCAATCTCGACAAAGGGCTGAAGCGCAGGCTGCGCATTCGGGCGACTCAGAACGGTCGATCCGTGGAGGACGAAGTCCTCGCCATCCTGCAAACAGAACTCGAACCCCAGCCCGCCGCGCCGGAGAACCTGGCAACCGCCATTCGCGCCCGCTTCGCGCCCCTCGGCGGCGTCGAACTCGACCTTCCGCCTCGCTCACAGACTCGCATGCCGCCCCGATTCGACTGAGGCGAACACAACGATCGGCCTTGCGGTCCAAGCGCGGCCTCAAACCTGTGGGGCCGAGAGGCCTCGCGGTCAGGCTCTATGATCTGCACGCGCAATGGCCGCCATGCTGAGGCGTAAGGGGCGGATGTGGCCGGTAGTCGGAAGTACCTGACGCGTTTGACGATGCCCGCCGTCGCCTTTGATCCGAGGTCGCCGCTGGCGGAGACGCTCCCTCGGACGCTGCGGATACACCCGTGGGATGCGCCATGCGCCTGACGGAAAAGCAACTCGGCGGCTGGTCCTTGCTGCTTGGCACCCTCGCCGTGGCGGTGGGCTACGTGCTCTCGCCCGGTCGCGGCGCGGTGGACACGGTGCCCAGCACCAGCCTCAACGACCTCACGCTGGCCATGGCTCGCAACGCCACGCTCTCCTACACCGTCCCGGTCGTAATCATCTGCGGCGCCCTGCTCATGCTCAACGGACTCGTGACCCTTCGGCGCTATGCGGCCCCGGTGCCCCGGCTCGGCCTTCTGGCAATGGCCATCGCACTGGTGATCCAGATGACCATGCGGGGGCTCGACTACATGATCGTCGGCATGGGACTGGCGGCCCTGGAGAGCGATCCGGCGCGGTCGGAAGAATGGCTGCAATCGGCGCTGCACATGCAACGCATGGTGTGGGGCTTGCACTTCACGTCCAGCGTGGCCGGGTATATCGGAATCGTGACACTGGCGCTCGGCCTCGCGTTCCGGCCCGAGCCTGTCCGTCTGCCCCCAGCCTTGAACGGCATCGTCGCCCTGCTGGCAGTGGCCTCGCTCGTCGTCTTCATCTCCGCCTGGCATTCGAACGCGTTGGAGCTGGCCTTCGCCCCCGTGTTCGCGGCAATGTCCGTCGCCGGACTCGTCTACATGGGCCTGTTGGGTCGCGGGTTGGTGTCATCCACCGACCGCCAGCCCGACAATCCGGAAACTGAACCCAACTGATTGCCGCCTTCCCTGCGCCGCCTCACCCGCCTCGATACCCAGTCCCCCGGCGCCCCCCAAGGAGACCGTTGCACCCCTCCCGCGGTCATCGGACATGCGGCCGCTCTTAATCCCTCTCCTGGGGGAGAGGGTTGGGGTGAGGGGTCTTCCGGGCAACCAAGCCCAGGTCACGCCACCAACACAGATGCTCACTCCTCGCCTTCAGCGGAGTCTTCCGGGTACCCGTCCCTCGGGTCACGCAGACGACCCCAGAAGGGGGCAAGAGTGAGCCGGATCCAATCATCAGAATCTAGGAGTGCGTGACGATTGGAAACCCTTGACGCCGAGTCCCTCGCCCGCGAGTTCCGTGCCCGCGTCGACGCGCTGCCCTCCCCCAAAGTGCCCCTCGTCCGGCCCATCCGCCGCGAGTTCTCAAAGATGATCTCGTCCGCCCAGCCGGAGCACGTGCTCGAGCTAGCCGAGCGCCTGATCGACCTCGACCTCCGAATCTGGGCCTACGAGGTCGTCCACTACCACCGCCCCACCCTCAGAACTCTCGACGCCGCAACCATTGAGAGCCTTGGCCAAGGCCTCGCCGACTGGGCCTCGGTCGACGTGTTCGGTGGGTATCTGGCCGGCCCCGCCTGGGTGAATCGGCAGATCGGCGATCACGACGTTCATCGCTGGGCCGGGTCCCCTGATCGCTGGTGGCGGCGCACCGCCCTCGTCGCCACGGTCGGCCTCAACGTCAAAGCCCGCGGCGGCTACGGCGACGCCCCCCGCACGCTCGCCGTCTGCGACTTCCTGGCCGACGACCGCGACGACATGGTCGTCAAAGCCCTCTCCTGGGCCCTCCGCACCCTCGCCCCCCACGACCCACCAGCCGTCCAACACTTCCTCACCACCAACCACCACCGCCTCGCCGCCCGCGTCATCCGCGAAACCCGCAACAAACTAACCACCGGCACCAAAAACCCACGCAAGAAACCCGGCTGATCACTCCGGCAACAGTCGACATGGCACCGTTACACGGTGCCTCCGAATTGAATGGCCAGTCTCCAATTCGCCGCCCGTGACCCTTGGGCAAGAGCGCTCTCACCGGACATACGGGGAGGCTGCGACCGCAGTCCCATAGGCTCGCTTGGACGAGGCGACGGGGTTATCGATTGGTGGAACAGTGGAGCGATGGGCGACCCGGCGAATAGCTGTCGCGGCACTGGTTGGCGTCGTTGGTTGCGTGGCGGGCCTCGCGTGGCGCCAGGCGCGGCTGGCCGGACTGGACTTGCTCGACAGCCGGGGCTGGTACACACCCGCGGACGCGGCGGCTCTGTTCGACGCCCTCGACCAAATCGACCCCAGCGGTCGGGTCGTCTATGCAACCACCGCGCTCACCGTCGACATGGTCTTTCCGGCCTCCTACGGCCTGCTATTCGCGGTCCTGCTGTTCCGGCTGTTTCGAGGCGGACCGCCGCTGTATCTGCTGCCGCTGGCGGTCGCTGTGGCGGACGTGCTGGAGAACGTCACCATCGCGGCGCTCGCGCTCACCCACGCCGATTCGCCGTCTCAGTTGGCCTGGATGGCCGCCGTCTTCACCTTGCTCAAGTTCGTGCTGTTAATGGCCACGCTGGCTGTGACAGGCGTCGGCGGGCTGCGCTGGCTGTGGCGACGCACACGGCCGCACGCTGACCAGGGAACGGCTCCTTGACCGAGGCTGCGTTCGGTTAGCGGGAACCTCTCACTTCGAAAACTCGAAGGCCCGACCGACAACAGCCCCGCCTTGCCAAACTTTGCCAATCCCGCTAGCGTCACATCATGAGCACCATGAACATCTCGCTTCCGCAGGCTCTTAAGTCGTTCGTTGACCAGCAGGTCACGTCTCGCGGCTACAGCTCGTCGAGCGAATACGTCCGCGAACTGATCCGCAAGGATCAGGATCGCCAGCACCTGCGCGGCCTGCTTCTGGAGGGTGCTGCGTCGCCTCCGGCAGTTACCGCCGACACGGATTACTTCGGCCAGCTTCGCGATCGCGTCCGCGACGCCGGCAGGCGGTGACTCAAAAGCCAGTCGTTCTTCGCGGGCGGGCGCGGCACGATATCGACGAGGCCATCGATCACTATTCGACCGTGGCGACGGCGGCTGTCGTGCTGGCCCTCATCGATGCGCTGGAAGCGACCTTCCGCCAGGTGGCCGAGCACCCCGCCAGTGGCTCCCCCCCCCGCTACGCGGACGAACTGGCCCTCCCCGGCCTTCGCTCCCTGGTCGTGAAGGGCTTTCCCCATTTGGTCTTCTATGTCGAACGCGAAGCGGACATCGACGTTTGGAGAGTCCTACATGCCGCGCGGGACATTCCAGCCTGGCTGCGTGAGCCGCCCAACGACTGACCATGCTCTCCGCACATGGCACCATCCACCCATCTCAATCCCCTCCACCACCTGAACCATGACCCCCGACTACGACTGGCAAGCTCTCCACCGCGAAGCCCTCGTCATCGACTCCCACAATGACACCATCGTCGGCCTCATCCGCCGCGACGGGCAGAGCATGGCCGGGCCCGATGCCCCAGCCCGCCCCGAGCCTGAAAGCCTGATCGGCTACCTGCGCGGCCCGGTCGACACCGCCGAAATCCCCATCCAGTCCGACCTCCCCGCCATGCAAGAGGGCGGCCTGGACTGCGGCTACTTCGCCATCGACAACACCCGCGCCTGGGGAAACCATCTGGCCTACGTGCTCGATGGCTTCGGCTGGTTCCACGCCGAACTCCAGGCCCATTCCGATCAGCTCGCCCTCGCCCTGACCGCCGGCGACATCGAGCAGGCCAAAGCTGCCGGCAAGGTCGCCGTTGTCCTCGCCATCGAGAACTCCGAGGCCCTCGAACGCAGCCTCCACGTCCTGCCCATGTTCTACCGGGTCGGCGTCCGCACCATGACCATCACCCACTCCATCCGCACCTACGCCGGCGATGGCGAGCGCGCCCACCACTCCGGCGGCGGCCTCACCGAATTCGGCCACGACCTCATCGCCGCCATGAACGACATCGGCATGTTGGTCGACGTCTCCCACCTCAGCGTCCCCGCCTTCTGGCACGCCATGCAGGCCACTAAGGTCCCCGTTGTCGCCAGCCACAGCTCCTGCCGCGCCCTCAACGAACACGGACGCAACCTCCATGACGACCAGCTCAAGGCCATCGCCGACGGCGGCGGCGTCATCGGCGTCAGCTGCGTCCACCACTTCGTCCACTGGACCACCCCCACGCTCGAGCTCTACCTCGACCACGTCGAACACGCCGTCAACATCGCCGGCATCGACCACGTCGGCTTCGGCTCCGACTTTGACGGTGGCTCATTCCTCCTCGACGACGCCCGCCAGGTCCCCCTCGTCACCCAGGGCCTCGCCGCCCGCGGCTGGTCCGAACCCCACCTCCGCAAATTCCTCGGCCTCAACCACCTCCGCGCCTTCCGCGCCGCCTGCGGCTAGCGTCGGCACGCGCCCTCCGTTCGTGGTGAGCCGGCCCGGAGTCCGTCGGAGGGCCGTGTCGAACCACATTCCCCGCCTGCCGACCCTTACTCACGCGCCTATTCCCGAATCACCCGCACCTCAACCCCAACATCCAACCCCGCCCACGCCCGATCCGCCGTCACCGCCGGCAATCCCCGCATCGCCGCCAACTGCAAACACGCCCGATCCCCAAGCGACAGACCTCGGTGCCGAGTTGATCTCCGGAGCTGACCCGACTGGAGTGCTTGGCTCTCGTCAAATGCGACCACTTCGAGTTCAAGCATCCCAACGGCGTACTGCCACTCCATCGGATTGAGGCCCTCATCTGAAAGCTTGGAAACGACTTCCGCGACATTGACTGACGAAGCCGCGGCATCGCCCCGATAGTCCGCTACGACCTCGGCCCCGCGTTCGCCACGAAAGAGAGCCAGCATCGCCGAGGCGTCCAAGACGGCCCGGCTCACGTGGGCTCCGTCGCCGCAGCCTTGGCCCGCCTCGCCTCAATCTCGGCGACTTCGGCCTCTTCGGCGGCGGCTTCCCGCCGTCGCTCAGCGATCAACTCATCCACTAGGCTCACACCCTCCGGCACGTAGCTGGCGATCATTGCCTGAACGCGCGCAAACTCCTTCTCGTCATTCACCACCCGCAGCTCGTCCCCGTCCATCTGCATCACGATGTAATCGCCCTCGTCAACCTCCAGCGCCTTCCGATACGC
>WTFW01000110.1 GCA_011523785.1 Chloroflexota bacterium
CCCGCCCCCCTGGAAGCCGCCATCACCGACGCCCGCTCCTACTCCGCCACCGAGGCCCTTGAGCTCGGCCTGGCCGACGTCCTGGCCGACGACCTCTCCGACTTGCTGCGCCAAATCAACGGAGCATTCGTGCCCACCGCCGCCGGCGAAATTCCGCTCAACATCACCGACGCCCCCGTTCAGCCCGTCGATCGAACACTCCTGGAGCACTTCCTCTCCGTCGTCGCCTCCCCCAACCTCGCCTTCATCCTTCTCACCGTCGGCGGCATCGCGCTGCTCATCGAGCTGGCCAATCCCGGCCTGGTAGTCCCCGGCGTCACCGGCGCCATCGCCCTCGGCCTGGGCTTCGTCGGGCTCGGCCAGCTCCCCGTCAACTGGCTCGGCGTGGCCCTTCTCCTCATCGCCCTGGGCCTGCTCTTCCTCGAGTTCCAGGAACCCGGCGCCGGTGTCTACGGCGCGGGTGCCGGGGTCTCGTTCATCGTCGCCGCCATCCTGTTGGCCGGCGGCGCCCTGCGGCCGGTCGAACTGGACTTCCCCGGCGCCGAGACCTTCACCGTCAGCGTCTGGGTCCTGGCCGCCGTGGGCGCCATCCTCGCGGCCATCACCGCCACCCTCATCGTCATGGCCAAGACCGGCAAGCCCGCCCCCTACCGTAGCCCATTCGAGCACGCCGCCCTCGTCGGCCGCCGCGGCCTCGTAACCCGCCGGCTGGCCCCCGAAGGCGAGGTCCAGCTGCTCGGCGAATACTGGCACGCCCGCCTCGCAACCGAGGACGACGCAGCCGCCGCCATCGAGGAGGGTTACGCTGTAGAGGTAACCGCCGTGGACGGCACGACGCTGATGGTCAGACCCGCGGACGACCAATCCGAATTGGACCAACCGGGGGCGCCGCAGCCCCCGCCGAGCGCGTAGCCAGGGAGGCACCAATGGCAATCATCAACTTCATCCGCGACTACGAGCGCCTGGCCCGGTTCCGGTTCGGACGTTTCGAAGGCATGCTCGGCCCCGGCATCGTCTTTGCCGTTCCGATCGTCCACCAGATCACCCGCCTCGACACGCGCACCGAAGTTCTGGATATCCCCCGCCAGACCAACATCACCCGCGACAACGCGCCCATCGAGATTGACTTCCTGGTCTACATGCGCGTCGACATCAATCAAGCCGAACGCGCCGTGCTGGAAGTCGAGAACTACCACCAGGCCGTCGTCGGCCTCGCCACCACCACCCTCCGCGCCGTCATCGGCGACATCGCCCTGGACGACGTGCTCTCCCAACGCGAACGCATCAACGAGTCCATCCGCTCCAAGCTCGACGCCGAGACCGAGCGCTGGGGCATCAAGGTCACCAACGTCGAGATCCGCGAGATCGACCCGCCGCGCGAGATCCAGGACGCGATGAACCGCCAGATGTCCGCCGAGCGCGTGCGCCGCTCCGTCATCCTCGAAGCCGAAGGCACCCGCCAGTCCGACATCACCGTGGCCGAGGGTCAGAAGCAGGCCGCCATCCTCAAGGCCGAGGGCAGCCGCCAGGCCGAAATCCTGCAGGCCGAGGGCGACCAGCAGGCTGCCGTGCTGCGAGCCCAGGGGTTTGCCGACGCCCTGCAGCGCATCTTCGAGACCGCCCGCGGCATCGACGACAACACCATGCGCCTGCAATACCTCGACACCCTCAAATCCCTCGGCGCCAGCCCCGCCTCCAAGTTCATCTTCCCGCTCGAGTTCACCCAGATGCTCGGCAACCTCGCCGGCCGCCGCGACTCCGATGACTAGGGACTAGGGGGCTGCGCAGCGCCAACCCTTCAATCAGTCGGGTTGTCCAACCGCCGCGTCATGATGATCTCGCCAAAGTGCCGCCGCACCAGGTTGAACACCCACTGCAACCGCCGCTGATCCGCCACAAACCCATGCCGCCGAAACAGCGCCTGCGCAGCTTCGTTGTCGGCCTCCACCCGCAGCGTCACCTGGTGATATCCACGCGACCTGGCTAGCTCGATCACATGGTCCAGCAACGCCGAGCCGTGCCCACGCCGACGAGCCGGAGGCGATATCGCCAGCGCACTGATATAGGCCTCGCGCGAGTGCAGCCAGTGCGGCGGCAGCGGCGGAATGTGAAACGCCACCCACAGCGCCCGCCACGGCCCCAGCACCCGCGCCATCGCCAGGAACGCCTTCAGCCCCGTAATCGGTGTCGACCCGTTGTCCCACCGAACCAACACCAGCCCCTCGCACACCCCTTCGCGCTCCGCCAGCCAGGCGTTCGGCATTGACCCAAAGGCCCGCAAGCCATGTCCAACAGCCCGCGCCGCCTGCCGATCACGCTCCCCAAACACGCGCGTGAAGGTCTCCGGGAAGGCATCCAGCATCAGCCGACCCACGATCTCGGCGTCGGAATCCGACGTGGTGGCCGTTCGCAAGGTCTGCATGCGGTAACCGCTGACTCGCTGTCCAGGCGGCGGCCTCATTCTAGGCGCCCCGCGTCACCGCCCCGCGACCGTCAGCCGCCGTCCAGCACCTCGAACCCAAACACCGAAGCCGTCCGCAAGCCGAAGTGCAACGAAACCGCCCGACCCACCGGCAGCCCACCGCCGCCGCTCCATCTCACCGTGGCGTCCAACTGGTCGCCAGCGATCGGCTGGCTCTCCGACAGGCCCAGCCCCGAAATCTCCGACCATTCCTCGTCCGTCACGCCAACACGCAAGCTCCCTCCCGGCTGCACCCGGCAGTTGACGCGCAGCCCACCACCCGCGAGGCGAATCGGCGGCGTCCAGAACTCGCCTTCCGTCGCGGCATGCACGCCCGCCAAGCGCCCGCGAGTCCACGTGCACCAGCAGATGCCGCTGTCCGCCAGGTTGGCCGGGAACTTGTGAGGGAAGCTGTAGCCGCCGTATGGCAGTCCTACCCGGTCGTCGGGCAGCGGAACCAGCCCAGTGCCAACGAACATACTGCCGCCGTCCACGCTCCCCGGCTGCCCCACCGGCAGCACCGGGTTGCCCGGCGTCCATTCCCACGCTACGCCATCCACGCTGGTCGCCATCCCGATGGCCGTCTGGTCCGTGGCTCGGTCGTATAGCGTGGGGAACATCAGGTGCGTGGTCGGATCATTCGGAAAGCGAGTCTTTCCGTTGGTGTAGATATCAGTCTGCTCCGGCGCGGTCGGCGCAGTCGTCAGCACATCCTGCGGCAGCGGCCAACGGCTGAAGTCCGTCGTCTCCGCCCGCGTGATTGTGCGTCGGCCCCACGACCAACCGCGCCCGTACCAGACGTACTGCTTGCGCAGCGCGTCCCACTCCACCACCTGCAGCGTGTCGCTGCTGAACACCACTGCTGGCTCGTCCTGGACGGTCCAATTCAGCCCGTCCGGTGAAGTGCCTACGTACATCGCCCGCACGTGGCTATCGTCGGTGGTCCGCGGGTCTATCGCATCGGGACGCTCCCGCCGAGCGACCTCGACGACTTCAGGCGTTGCGTCGCCGTACCAGAACATCTTGTAGCGGGCCTCAGGCGGAGCGTCCGGATCCATGAACGGGCTGGCCCCGTGTAGTCCCATCGGCCCCACGGTTTCGCGGCCAAGCGAGATGTTGGTCTCAGTAGATCCATCCCACGACCCAATCCCGAGCTTGGGCTTTGTCCAGTTGAACCCGTCGTCCGACTCGGCGTAGCAGAGCAGACCCCCAAAAACCGGATTCGGCCAGGCTAGTCGGGGACCGATCTCCGGATCCCAATGGTCTGGCGGAACCGCCTCGTACCAGAGTCGATACCGGCCTTCCTCGTACATCACCTTTGGCCACCACACCAGCTTCTCCCAGGGCTCCGTGGCCTTGAGCACCGGCTCGGTGCGCGTCCCAGGTTCCGCCCGCAATTCAACCCCTCGCGGCACGGCCGGAAAGTCGGCATTGAGAGATGTTGGATTAGTCAGCCCCCACGCGTCGTGAGGGAGCCCCTCGTCGTCCACCCAACGCGCCCGACCCGGATGAATAAAGCGGTAGTCAATGAACGGGTGATAGCCAAGCGCCACCGCAAGCGGCGTCGCCAGACCGGGGTACAGGTCGTCAATGCTCATGCCGGCGACTCTCTGTGGGGAACCTTAGTTGTCGAACTATATACCGGCGCCAACCTGCGGCGTGCTATACACCATCGGCCGCTCGCGTCGGACGTTCTGATGTCCCCATCCCTTCCCGCCAACCGCATCTACGATGAACTCGGCGTGCCACGCGTCATTCACGCCGGCGGTCCAACGACCGCCCATGGCGGCTCGCTGATGCTGCCTGAAACCTTCGAGGCCATGGTCGAAGCCGGACGCGCCTTCGTGACGCTCGACACACTCAACCGCCGCATTGGCGAGTACATCGCCGAGGTCACCGGCGCCGAGGCCGGCATGGTGGTCGCGGGCGCTGCGGCCGGGATGGTGATTTCGATGGCGGCCTGCATGACAGGCACCGACATCGCCGCTGTCCGGCGCATTCCCGATACAACCGGTCTCAAGGACGAACTGGTCATCCAGAAGATCCATCGCGGCCCCTATAGCCACATGTACGGTTTCACCGGGGCGCGTTTCATTGAGGTCGGCAACGTCAACTCTTGCCTGCCCGAGGAATTGGAAGCGGCCATCACGGAACGAACCGCCGCCGTGGCTTTCCTCTTCGCGCCGGGTACCCCGCGCGGCGGCCTGACCCTGCCGCAGGTTGCTGGCATCGCCCACGCGCGAGGCGTCCCGGTCATCGTGGACGCCTCTATGACGGTCCCGCCGCGCGACAACCTCAAGCGCTTCATCCGCGAAGGCGCCGACCTCGTCGCCATGAGCGGCGGCAAGGTCATCCGCGGCCCCCAGGCCACCGGGCTCCTCTACGGCCGCGCGGACCTCATCGAGGCGGCCCATCTCAACAACAGCCCCAACCACGCCATCGGCCGCCCGTCCAAGATCGCCAAGGAAGAAATGGTGGGCCTCTACGCCGCTCTCCGCAGCTACATGGATTCCGACGAGGAGGAAATGCTCCGTGAGTTCCACGAACTCGTCGAAATCATCGTCGACGACGTCGGCGAACTAGACGGCGTGCACGCCACCGTCGAGTTCGACGACGACCGCTACTTCGTGCCCACCGCCGTCATCGGCTTCGAGCCTGACTGGGATGGGCCGGAACCTCAGGAAGTCGTCGACGCCCTCCTCGCTGGCGATCCACCCATCGTCGTCCGCTTCGAGCCCTCGCGCGGCCTCATCGAAGCCGCCTCCGCCAACCTCCAACCAGGCGAACCCGAAATCATTGGCCAGCGCCTGCGGGAGATTCTGACGCAGTCGGCGTAGGAGTGGGGACTACGCGAAGCGACGTCGTAAGGCCTACGTCCGACAGCCCAAACCCGGCACGGCCGCCACCCGTCTAATGCCGACTTTCACTTTGCGCGGTTGCCTGCGGCCCCGGTTCGCAAAGCGCCTCTTGAATTCCGACCGACGACGGGTGACGGTCACCTGGTCCAAGACCAGAGCTTCCGAAGGGCACACGCTCCAGACTGATCCGCCTCACCTTGCCGTCTGGCTCGAAATGGAGTCGGAAACTGACGGCGAACCAATCGACGGGCCGATCCCCTTCAGTGCCGAAGCTCCGTTCCTGGCGAGCAAAGAGAGCGCCCTGATGTGGCTGCAGCTTCGGGTGTTCACCGCTGGCTACGAGGCCAGCGGCGACACGCGCTTCGAGTGGGAAGACGACCCGCCTGGCACGGTTTACTAGCCGCCGCTCAAGGGCACCTTAGAATCAGTTGACTATGGCCACCCTTCCCAAGAGCGGCACCCGCGCGGGCTTTGAGATCGGCGCCGACTTCCAGCCGGCCGGCGGCCAGCCTCAGGCTATTGACCAGCTCGTCGACGGCATCGAAGACGGCCATCGCGCGCAGACCCTGCTGGGCGTAACCGGCTCCGGTAAGACCTTCACCATCGCTAACGTCATCCAGCGCATCCAGCGTCCGGCACTGGTGTTGGCCCACAACAAGACCCTGGCCGCCCAGTTGGCCACTGAGCTCAAGGAGTTCTTCCCCCGCAACGCCGTTGAGTACTTCGTCAGCTACTACGACTACTACCAGCCCGAGGCCTACATCCCGCGCAGCGATACTTACATCGAGAAAGAGACCGACATCAACGCCGAGATCGAGAAGCTGCGCTACTCGACCACCCGTTCACTCTTCGAGCGCCGCGACGTTATCGTCGTCGCCACCGTCTCCTGCATCTACGGCATCACCCCGCCCGAAGACTATGGCGACATGAGCCTGTCGCTGGAAGTCGGCGGCGAGTACGACCGGACACGATTGCTGCGCGTCCTGGTGGGCCTTCAGTACACCCGTACCTCGGCCAGCCTCGAGCACGGCCGTTTCCGCGTGCGCGGCGAAGTGCTCGAGGTCTATCCGCCCTATGACGACTTCGTGCTGCGTCTGGAATTCTTCGGCGATGAGCTTGAACGCGTGGTTCGCCTGGAACCGCTCACCGGCGAGATCCTGGAGGAACTCCCCAGCGTCACCATCTATCCGGCGCGCTTCTACGTCACGCCAATCGAGCGTCTGCAGCGCGCCATCGAAGCGATCAGCCAAGAACTGGACGAGCAACTCGCCCGGCTCGAGGCCCGCGGCAAGGTCCTTGAGGCCGCCCGACTGCGCCAGCGCACCAACTTCGACATGGAGATGCTGCGCGAAACCGGCGGCTGCACCGGCATTGAGAACTACAGCCGCCACCTCAACGCCCGCGAAGCCGGCGACCCGCCCTGGGTTCTGCTGGACTACCTGCCGGAGGACTACCTGCTGGTCGTCGACGAGTCTCACGTCACGCTTCCCCAGGTGCGCGGCATGCTGGCCGGCGACCGCGCCCGCAAGGAAGCTCTCGTCGAGTACGGCTTTCGGCTGCCTTCCGCCTTCGACAACCGCCCCCTTTCTTTCGAGGAGTTCGAGCAGCACATCAAGACCGCCGTCTTCATGTCCGCCACGCCCGGTCCGTATGAGTACGAGCACAGCGAGCAGATCGTCGAACAGATCGTGCGCCCAACAGGCCTCGTCGATCCGGCCATCGAGGTCCGCGCCACCGAAGGCCAGATCGACGACCTCATCGCCGAGATCAACAAGCGTGTCGACGTGCACGAGCGGGTGCTCGTCACCACCCTCACCAAGCGCATGGCCGAGGACCTCGCCGAATACCTTGCGGAGATCGGCGTCAAGGTCCATTACCTGCACTCGGAAATCGACACCCTGGAACGCGTCGAAATCCTCAGCGACTTGCGCCGCGGGGTCTACGACGTGGTGGTGGGCATCAACCTGTTGCGGGAGGGCCTCGACCTGCCCGAGGTAAGCCTGGTCGCCATCCTGGACGCCGACAAGGAGGGCTTCCTACGCTCCGAGACGTCGCTGATTCAAACCATCGGCCGCGCCGCCCGGCACCTGCACGGCCGCGTCATCATGTACGCCGACCTGGTCACACACAGCATGAAGCGCGCCATCGACGAGACCTATAGGCGGCGCAGCCTGCAGGTGGTCTACAACGAGCAACACGGCATCACGCCGGCATCCATCGTCAAGAGCCTGCGCGACCTGACCGAACGCGTGGCTCAGGAATCCGGTCACGACGGTCTGGCCCAGGCCGCCGAAGAGTCCCCCGCCTACAACATCGGCTTCCGCCGCACCAACGACCTTTCCCGCGTCGAACTCGCCCAGGCCATCAAGGACCTCGAACGCCAGATGCGCCTCGCCGCCGACAGCCTCGCCTTCGAAAAAGCCGCCAACCTCCGCGACCAAATCAGCGAACTGCGCCGAGACCTCGAAAAGACCAGAGCCTGACTGGACCGAGCAAGCTAGGAATTCGATTTAGTGCGTGGTGCAAACTTAAGCTCCTTTGTAACGCCGTCCAAGGGGGACTCTTAATGTATGGCAGCTCGGGCAATTCCCCTAATTGTCATCATCCAATCCTCAAAGATCAAGATGCCCGGCAGTTTGGTCATTGTTAAGAATTCTTGAGCGTCAAGGCCTTTGTAGCCATAATTGAGGATAACTTGGTTCATTCTATTGATCGCGTGCATTGAGCGATGCGCAAGAGAGTTTCTTAGGATACGTAAGTCATCAATCGGATTCGGCGTAGAGCCGAGTGCTAAACTCACACTAGTGAAGTTGTTGATTCCAAGATATCTTGCAGCACCAATGGCTTCGCTAGGAACGTGCCACGATGGCTCGCGGTGCGGAGGCCTATAGTACCGCTGTGAGACTTTGGCTAGCGCGTCGCTGCGCGATAGGATTCCGGCTGCTCTAGTGACGACCGTTCCCGATTCTGTCTTGGGCGTGGCATAACAGGACTCTAGAATTATCGATCTGCAGTACTTACCCCAAGAGTCGACGGCCCGAATGATTATCATCTGCTGAGCTCGTATGTAGACTTGGCTATGTTCCCAACTCTCGGTATGCTTGTCGGCCAAAGACTTTGCCTGCTTCATGTCGCGGACTAGACCCTCAGTCTCACCATGAAATCGCCCATAGAGGCGTACGAGATCCATCTAGACCGGGGCGAATCTTTGGGGTAGCAGCGCCCTAAAGTAAATTGGAAAACGGACTCGACGGCTGGCAAGCCTATGCGTCGAAGACCGCGAGGCAGTATGAAACCTACGCCAAGTCCTCGGCACGCTCTCTCTATCTTCGGAAATCAAATCCGCGATCATCTCGAGATTCTCGATGGCAACCTCGACGTTCCTCAAGGCCTCCGAACGATCGTCCGGAAAAGTCCTCCTATGCATTGCACCGATGCTGATACCTACTTTGGCATGAGCCACGGCAGCAAAGACCATGAGAAAGTGTGGTGGTCTCGCAAGCGGGCTACCGTGTATAATAATCTCACCGAAGTTCTCATCTATCTCGCTAAGAGCTAGATCTACTTGCTCGTCAAGATGCGGTCTGTTCGGGAGTTCTGAATCGTAGTCTTGATACAATTGCTTTAGGGCTCTAGCGCCGCCGTCACCGACTCCACGTAGCAGAATGCCATAGCATTCCGCCAAGAGCGCGTCATCGGCCATCCGCAGCCTCGTGCGTGGTGTAAAGATACCGTGCTCGTCCCAGAAACGACTGTGGCGCTTTGAAGCTTCATGCACAGCCCACTTAAACTCACCCTGATATGTTGCGTGTCTGGTTTCTGCACCATTAAGAGGTACAGTATAAGAGTTTAGACGTGAGAAAATCTCAAGAACGTCTTCGTCAGAAGCATTGAAAAGATGCTCCACAGCGACTGTGTACGAGAGAAATGTCTGCTGGAAGGAGTCCGATAGTTCATCATACGTAAGGCCAGCGAATTCATTCGCACGCCGGCCGAGAGTGAGCTTATTGCTAGCGAAGTCAAGTATTGCCCGGAGTCGCTGCTGGCCGTCAACGACTTCGCGATATGCGATCTGAGTTTGGGTATCGATTTTACTCCGTATATAAACTTTGGGAATAGGGAATCCACGCAGGATTGTGTCGATAAGCATCGTTTTCGCTTGCGCGTTCCAAACTGAACGCCGTTGGAAATGTGGGTTTAGATCAAGTCGCCGGCTCCTATGCCATTCTAAGAAGTCTGATACTGCGAAGGTCTCGAGTTGTGATTGTGGCAACGGGTTGGCTTTCTGCTCGATCGGGTCGGACATTGTATGCTACCTGGCGACTCGTGTCATCTGGTCGTCGGCCTGATGATGGGAATTCGAAGTAGGAGTTCGTGTGTCTTCTCCGTGGGTATCATGAATGCACACCGATATGGGTGGAGAATTTGATCAAGATGGTATTTGATCATTCGCAAATTGTGAAACTTGATTGGGGAGAAGTCTCAGCGAACTGGTATCTAGCTATTGCGTCTTGCTATCGTGCGTAGTCGGCTTGGACACTGACGATGATGCTTCGCAAGTTACTGGGCGACGCAGCTGAATGGCAGATGACAGCCTGAGTGGGAGATGAAAGCAGGTGACGTCGATTGTTTCGTAGCGTCGTAATGGCGGATGTCGCTATGTCTTAGACGCTGTGCTCTTGGGTGGCGAAATGAGCAAGTTACGTGATATTGCAAAGAATGGGGGCAAGCCTCTTATTCTCGTCGGGCGGGCTAGTTATGCCTGTGCAGGCTGACCATGGCTACTCTTGGGCCCGCGACGTCGCAAACCTGACCGGTGAGTGCGTTCCCTGAACCGCCGGATTCCAGTGACGAGGAGCAGGTTCGTATCAGTCGCACCCAAGGTGGGGCTATTCCTGCCGGAAGTGGGGCAATCGTAAGCGCGGCAGTCTACGCACCGTCCGATTACAGCTGCCCGTTCTGCCGCATCGCCCGCAGCGACTTCGGCGGACGGGTCATCGGCGGAGCCGAGGCCGACGTGCTTCGGACGCCGGACGTGACGGCCTTTGTCGGCTCGCACTGGTGGCCCAGGAATGAGGGATCGGTCATCGTTATTCCCAACCCCCACTTCGAATCCATCTTCGATCTCTCCGCTGAGGCCGCCGCGCAGATTCACACCGTGGCGCAGCGCGTAGCGGTCGCAATGAGCTGTGTCTACCGATGCGAAGGCATCTCAACCCGCCAGCACAACGGCCCCGGGGGAGGCCAGGAAGTCTGGCACTACCACCTGCACGTCCTGCCGCGCTGGCGCAACGACCGCCTCTACGAGCGCACCCCAGAACGCTACCGCGCCCCAACTGACGAACGCGCCGACCGGGCCGCCCTGCTACGGGCAGCTCTCGGTACCGACCAGCCTTGAGCTTCTCAGCTGTTGCCCCCCGGTTGCCCAATCCCTGCCTTTCCCCCACACTCCGCCGGTATCCGAAGCTTTCGGGCCGAAACCGCTGATCGGACGACCGCCCATCAACTCCTTGTTCTGGCCGCTGATTCGGCTGCGCGACCGTGTGGCGCCTGCGCTGGCTTACAAGCAGTACTCCCGGCTCTGGCAGGCCAACGCTGGCAGCCAGGTCGCCTTCTGGATGCAGCAGGTGGCGCAGGGCTGGTTGGTTCTCGATCTGACTGGGTCTGAGTTCACCCTGGGGCTGCTGGCGTTTTTCCGTTCGATTCCCATGCTGCTGTTGTCGCCGCTGGGCGGCGTGCTGGCCGACCGTCTCGACCGCCGTCGAATGGTCCTCGTTGCCCAGATCATCCTGGCCGGGCTGATGCTGACGATTGCCATCCTGGTGGTCACCAACCGCGTGCATGTCGTGCACCTGGCCGTGTCGTCGTTGATCGTGGGCACGATGTTTGCGGTGAACGTGCCGGCCCGCACCGCGCTGGTGGCCGGCCTGGTGCCCCGCGAACACCTGGCCAACGCTATTGGCCTGCACAGCGCAACGCTCAATTCGGCCCGGATCATCGGCCCGTCGCTGGCTGGCCAGGTCATTGCCACGGTTGGAATCGCCGGCTCCTACTTCGTCCAGGTCGGCGGCTATGTCTGGAGCAGCGTCAACATGCTGCGCGTTGTACCGCCACCCCGCTCGCCGCGCCCGAGGAGCTCGACCTGGGCCGACATGCGCGGGGGCTTCGCCTACGTGGCCCGCACCCGGATCATGCTCGCGCTCATGCTGTTGGCGCTTGGTCCATCGCTGTTTGGCATGCCGTTGATGACCCTGTTGCCGGCCTTCGTCCGCAAGGACCTTGGCGGTGGACCGGAAGCCTTCGGGTTCTTACTTGGGGTCCTTGGTGTGGGCGCCCTCGTGGGCTCGGCACTGGTCGTCACCTTTTCGCGGTTTCGCGAAAAGGGCCGTGCCCTGGTCGCGGCAATCCTCCTTTACGCCGCCCTCCTCGTTCTGCTCGCGTTTACACGTTCCTTCGCGGCCGCGGCCGTCGTGGTGGCCTTTATGGGCTTTAGCCAGTCCGTCTACATGTCCGTCAATCAGATGGCCTTGCAGTTGCTCGTTCCCGATGCCTTGCGCGGACGAGTAATGGCGCTGCGCATGATGACTTTCGGTCTGTCCCCGCTCGGCCTGCTGCCGCTGTCCGTGATTGCCGAAGTCCAGGGCACTCCAACCGCCATATTGCTCGGCGGTCTGGCCACGGCCGTGGTTGGAATCGGTGTTCCCCTCTGGGTACGCGACATCTGGCGCATGCGCCCTGACGACGCCGATCCCGACGGCCTGGCGGCTCCGCGGGCCGCCGGATAGCCTCGCAAC
>WTFW01000139.1 GCA_011523785.1 Chloroflexota bacterium
CGACCAGCTGGCGCGGGAACTGGGGATCGGCCGCTCGCTGGCGCTGGAGGACGGGGCGACGCAGGGACTGCGGGAGGGGCGGACCGACGAAGCCCTCTTCCTCCAGTTGGTGCCCCAGCTTGAGCGCCAGCGAGCGGCCGATCCCCAGTTCCCGCGCCAGCTGGTCGGGCGTGATGCTGTCGTGGCGCATGACGAGCTCGGTGGCCTCAACGAAGACCTCGTCCTCCTCGTCGTCCTCGGTCCGCTGCAGCTCCTGCCGTGAGACCTGGTCGGGTTCACCCTGGTCGCGCCAGTGCTCCACGACCTCACGCACTTCCTCGTCGGTGACCCGCACGCCCTGGATGCGCTGAGCCTTGCCGCCCTCGGGCGGCGCATAAAGCATGTCGCCGCGGCCAATGAGCCGCTCGGCGCCGGCTGCGTCCAGTACCGTTCGCGAGTCGGCCTGGCTGCTGACCATGAATGAAATGCGGGTGGGGAAGTTGGCCTTGATCAGGCCGGTAATAACGTCCACCGAGGGGCGCTGGGTGGAAATGACCAGGTGGATACCGGTGGCGCGGGCCATCTGGGCCAGGCGGGCCAGCAACCGTTCGACGTCGCCGGGGGCCGTCATCATCAGGTCGGCCAGTTCGTCGATCACCACCACGATGTAGGGCAGCGGTCCGTCGGAGTCCTCCGGCGGCGCCGCGTTGTAGGACGCCAGGTTGCGCACGCCGGCCTTGCTGAAGGTGCGGTAGCGCCGGGCCATTTCGTTACTCACCCAGGTCAGCACGTCGACGACTTCGTTCACGTCGGTCACGACGGGCATGCGCAGGTGCGGGATGCCTTCGAACGCCACCAGTTCGACCATCTTGGGGTCGATCAGGACGAACTGCATCTCCTCGGGCGTCTTGGTGAACATGATTCCCGTGATCAGTGACGTGAGGCAGACGGACTTGCCCGCGCCGGTGGCGCCGGCAATCAGGACGTGCGGCATCCTGGCCAGATCGGCCACGCGCACATTTCCGGCTACGTCCTGACCGAGCGCGACCTTGATATCGGCGTCGGACGCGGCCCAGGCCTGGCTCTCCATGACCTCGCGCAGCGTGACGACCGCCGGGTTGTCGTTGGGCGTCTCCAGCCCCACGAACGGCTGGCCAGGCACCGGCGCTTCGATGCGCACGCTGCGGGCGGCCAGCTTGAGGGCGAGGTCGTTGGAGAGCGCGGTGATGCGTGAGACCTTGACTCCGGGGCCCGGCTCCAGGAGGTATTGGGTGACGACGGGCCCGGGCACGGCCTCGGCAACCCTGACTTGCACCTTGAAGGACTCCAGGGTCTCCTCGATGGAGGCGGCCTTGCTGACGATCTCGTCTTCGGGAACCTCGCCGGAGTCCTCGGCGGGCAGGAGCAGTTCAATGCCCGGCAGTTGCCAGCGACCGTCCTGCGGCGGCGGCGCGGCGGCCGCGGGCATCCGGTCGGCGACGCGAATCAGCGGCTGCTGGCCCCAGGCGGGCACCTCGTCGGCCTCTTCCTCGACCGGCGTGTCGTCAACGGTCTCCTGGGCAGCGGCATGTTCCGGTTCGATGTCGGCGCGATCCGCGGGAGCGAACCAAGGGCGGGCGCGGGCGTTGGCGGCGGCGATCACTCGCAGCAGGCCGTTGCCCAGGAAGCGGATCGCCTGGATAAGGAATCGCCCGGGCCGCAGCACGGCTTCGGCGCCCCAGGGCGACGCGGCCAGGCCGTAGGCCAGGGCCAGCACAGCGGCCACGGTCAGAACGAGGAACGCCGGGACATCCCCAATCGCAGCCCGCACGGCCGACCCGATCAGCCCGCCGATTGCGCCGCCGCCCGCGGGCTGGCCCTGGTTGGCAGCCGTGGCGGCAAGGTCGGTCATGGCCGCCAGCGCGGCCACGAACACGGCCGCAGCGACGAAGTGGGTGACGTCAATGATGGATCGCCGACGCGCGCCGGCGACCAGAACGGCGGCGCCAATAAAGGCACCCGCCAACGCACCCAAGGGCGCGGCGCGGCCCAGGCCGGCGGCCACGGTTGCGGCGGCGCCGGTTACCACTAACGCGTCGTCGACGATCAGGCCGACAAACGACAGCACGCCAAAGGCGGCCACGATGAAGCCGCCAAAACCCGCAATGTCCCAGTGTTCAGGCCGCGACGCGCGCGCTGGCAGCGCGGCGGCCTTTCGGCTCGTGGCCACGGGAGGCCCTCCTCGGCGCGGGCTTGGGCCCGCCCCTTAGCTAGACCTCGGTGACGATCGGCAGAATCACCGGTCGCCGCCGGGTCTCCCGGAACAGCCGCCTCCCGAGTGCGTTCCGGATCTTTCGTTGTAGTTGCTCCGGGGATGCGTCCGCATGGTCGCCGGTGTCCACCACCAACCGCACGGTGTCGCGAGCACGCTTCAGCAACTCGTCCTGAGCGTCCGACGCGTACACAAATCCCCTTGTGATGATATCCGGCTCTGTCAAGCATTGACCAGTGTGACGGTCCACGTTGACAACAGTAATCACCAGGCCGCCTTCAGCCAGGTGTCGACGGTCGCGCAGCGTGGCATCGCTCTCCTCGCCAACGGTTAGTCCGTCGACGTAGACGTTGCTCACGTCGGTCTCGCCAACGACGCTGATGTCGTCCGCGGACAGCTCGACGATCGACCCGGACTCGGCCACCAGCACGTGCTCGGCATCCACCCCCACGCGCTGCGCGATGCGCCGATGCTCCTCCAGGTGCCGGAACTCGCCATGCACTGGCATGAAGAACTTGGGTTGCAGCGTGGTGAGCATGAACTTGAGGTCTTCCTGGCCGGCGTGGCCCGACACGTGCACCGGTAGCAGGCGCTCGTAAAGCACGCGGGCGCCCTGGCGAGAAAGGCGGTCGATGGTCTGATTCACGGCCTCTTCGTTGCCCGGGATCGCGGACGCTGAGACCACGACGGTGTCGTCGGGCAGCAAGTCGATGAATCGATGATCGCGGTTGGCCATCCGCACGAGCGCCGACCGGGGTTCCCCCTGCGATCCCGTACAGATGATGGCCAGGTCGTCGGCGGCATAGTCCCGCAGGTCGCGAGGATCCACTTCCATGGCGTCGTCAGGCACGTGCAGGTAGCCCAGGTCGCGAGCCACACGCACGTTGCGCTCCATGCTGCGACCGACGAAGCACACGCGGCGGCCGTAGGCATACGCCGCGTCAACCACCTGCTGAACGCGTGAGATCAGGGACGAGAAGGTGGCGACGATGATTCGGCCCGGCGCGTCGTTGAAGACCCGGTCGAACGTCTCGGCAATGACCGCCTCGGACGGCGTGTGGCCGGGCTGGTCGGCGTAGGTACTGTCGGACATCAGGAGTAGCACGCCCTCGTCGCCCAGACGACCCAGGGTCTGGATGTCGAGCGGGACGCCGTCCACCGGCGTGTGGTCGATCTTGAAGTCGCCGGTGTGGACGATGGTGCCAATGGGGGTATGAATGGCCACGCCCATGGCGTCCGGAATGCTGTGGCAGACGTCGAAGAACTGGCAGCGGAAGGGCCCGATGGTGACGATTTCGCGCCCCTTGACCACGCGCAGATCCGCCTGGTCGCGCAGGCCAGGCTCTTCCAGCTTCACGCCCACCAGGCCAAGCGTGAGCTTGGAGCCGTAGATCGGCAGGTCGAATTCGGGCAAGGCGTAAGGCAGCGCGCCAATGTGGTCTTCGTGACCGTGGGTGATGACGAAGGCGCGCAGCTTGTGCCGGATTTCCCGCAGGTAGTTGAAGTTCGGCAACACCAGATCGACGCCGAGCATGTTGGCGTCGGGGAAGGTAATGCCGCAGTCGAGCACGATGGCGTCGTCGCCGTACTCGATCACGGTGCAGTTCTTGCCGATTTCGCCGATGCCACCGATCGAGACGATGCGCACGGCGCCGGCCGAAGATTCGCTTGTCATATGTGAAGTTCCGGGTTCCGTTGCGTCAGGCAAACAGTGAGAGTTGCTGCGTGTCGGGCGGCGGCGGCGGGTCGGGTTCGACCGCGGTCGCGTCGGCCAGCAGCTTGGGAATCATCTGGAAGTCCTGCGACAGGATGTCGCGCAACCGCAGTTGCCGCAGCGCTGCCGCTGGATGGTAGACGGGTAGATACACGCGGCCATGCAGCCGTCGCGCCACGCCGCGGGCCCTAGAGATGCGCGCCTCAGGAAAGAACGCGTTGAGCGCGTGGCGCCCCAGCAGCACGACCAGGTCAGGATTGATCAGCTCGAGTTGCTGGTCCAGGTAGGGACGGCAGGCCTCCGCCTCGTCAGGCAGCGGGTCGCGATTGTTGGGCGGCCGGCACTTCAACACGTTGGCGATGAACACGTCGGCCCGGCGCATGCCGATGCCATCGATCATCTCGTCCAGCAACTGCCCCGCCTGTCCCACGAATGGACGGCCGAGCCGGTCCTCGTGGAAGCCGGGACCCTCGCCAATGAAGACGACACGCGCCGTTGGCGAACCCTCGCCGGGGACCGCGTTGTTTCGGCCACGGTGCAAGCCGCACCGCTCACAGGCTCGAACGACCGACGCGAGACTCGCGAGATCCGGGAAAGTCGGAAGGCCGATCACGCGCTACGCATGCACCGCGGCGGGCTGGAGGAAGGCGTCCAGTTCGTAGAGGTCAAGCACCGACTTCAGGTCGTCCTGCATGGCCGCGGGCAATTCGATCAGCGGCGAGCGTGGGACACCCACCGAAAAACCGCTCAGATTCACGGCCGCCTTGACGGCGATGGGGTTTGGCCAGCCGGCGGGGAACAGCGCCCGGGCGATCGGTAACAGGTGCAGGTGCTTCTGACGCGCCGTCTCAAGGTCGCCTTCCACGAAGGCGTCGATCATGTCGCGGGTCTCGCCGCTGACGACATGGGACTGCACGCTCACGACGCCCACACCCCCAAGGGCCATGAGCAGGTAGGTGTCGCTGTCGTTGCCGCTGTAGATGTCGAAGCCGTCTTCGGCGGTGCGGGCG
Source organism: Chloroflexota bacterium (assembly GCA_011523785.1). Classification (GTDB taxonomy): domain Bacteria; phylum Chloroflexota; class UBA11872; order UBA11872; family UBA11872; genus UBA11872. The sequence continues at coordinate 4,955 of WTFW01000139.1, forward strand.
ATCTCGGCGATCTGGTCGAAATCGCCGCTGGCCTCTTTGACGGCCACGATGTTGTCCACGGCGCTCAGGCGCGCCACGGTGTCGGCGGTCATGTTCAGGCTGGTGCGGGCCGGCACGTTGTAGAGCATGTTGGGCAGCGGAGTGGCCTCGGCGATGGTCTCGAAGTGGAGGACCAGTCCGTCCTGCGGCGGCTTGTTGTAATAGGGCGTGACCTGCAGGAGACCGTGGACGCCGATTTCGGCGGCTTCGCGCGACAGGTGCACGCTCTCGGCGGTGTTGTAGCCGCCGGTGCCTGCGATCACCTGGGCGCGGTCGCCAACCGCCGATAGCGCCTCGCGGTAGAGCTGAAAACGTTCGTCGTCGCTGAGCACCGGGGACTCGCCGGTGGTGCCGGTGACGACGACCGCGTCGTTGCCGGCGTCGACGAGGCCGGACACCAGACGTCCGAACGTGTCGTAGTCCACCGATCCGTCGTCGGCGAACGGGGTAATCACCGCGGTAATGAGCCGGCCAAAGGTCAACATGCGACAGCCTCCGCCCGCGACCGTACGAATGGCCGCGATACGCCGTGCTGTAAGGACTAATTGTACCTAGCGGCCGCCATGAGTCTTTCGCCGCGGCCGGCTGCGGTAGGTAGAGCTAGGTGGCGCGAGTGCGTTCTTCGATGCGCGCCAGGGCAGCCAGCATGGCCCGCTGCCTGGCTTCGATGCGCGCGACGGTCTGCGCAAGCTCGTACTGACGCGCCTCTAGTGTGTCCGTCCGAGTACACCGACGGTCCGCACGGGCGTCCGCGTCAATGCGAGCATCCACACGGCTTATTGCCTTTAGCAACAGGCCGACAACCACGCCAGCGGTAGCTAGCCCGCCCACAACCAGCGTCGCGCCAACGCTCAGGATGCCGACCAACTCGGCGCTCATGGCGAGAGGTCGTTGCTTCCAGTGCGCGAACTATGCGGTCATCTTACACGACCCTGCCGCCGCACCGTCGGAGGCTAACGGCAGGTGAGGTACGGCAACTTCGCCGGTGGCCCGCTGGACTTGGGCAGCTGTCGCTACCAGTTAACCCGACGACTGAAGTAGCGGTGCCAGCGGCGCCAGACGCCCTTGCCGTAGAAGGCTTCTTCCTGGCGCTCGATGATGACGGCCTCGGTGGTGAGGATCTGCGAGGCCAGGCCGGCGGCGTTATAGGGGCTGACTGCCTTCAGGATGTCGGGGAAGGCTGAACGCCACAGCGACCGGAACAGCAGCAGCCCCAGAGATAGCAGGAAGAGCACGGGCACCGCGCTGGATTCGCGTAAGTAGGGGGCCAGCGCCAGCAGCAGCGGAGCCAGCATGGCCACCCAGAGAAGGATTTCAACCTGCGTGTTAATGCGCCGCGTCCGGCGGCGATGGGCAAAGGTGTAGGGTGCCCGCTGCCGCTCAAAGCGCGCCCGCTCCAGCAGGGCCAACCCCGCGCCCATCACGCCAAAGACCCCGGATATCACCAGGCCGGCGGCAATGATTACGCCGCCGGGCGTGCCAACCGGCGGGCCTTCGCGCTCGCGCGGAATCTGTTCCTCGGCCACGGCCCGGCTGCCCTTGCCCTCCGGGTCGATCACCAGCTCCACCACGCCCGTCGCAACAATCATGATGATGAAGAGCACCAAGGCTGCCAGGACAACCCCCGTGCCGGCCAGGAAGCCACACTTCAGGAGATCAAGCGTCGGCGTTCGAGCCGCACGAATCTCCTCCAGGTAAACATCCAGCTCTTCCTGCGATGCCTCCGGCGACATGCCGGCCCGCACCAGCGCCTGCTGGGCTTGGCGGTAATCGTCGCGGCGGTCGGCCGGACGCTTCACCGCGCGCCACCACGACTGGATCGAGTACAGCAGCCCCATGTCCCCATCCTAGCCGGGGCGGCGCCACCCCCCGGGGCGGCGACCAGAAGCTAGCGAAGACTCAGCCCTAGACGAGCCCCTGCTCGATCATCGATTCGGCGATCTGGAGGGAGTTCGTAGCCGCGCCCTTACGGAGGTTGTCGGAAACGACCCAGAAGACCAGGCCGTTGGGATGCGACATGTCCTGCCGCAGGCGGCCGACCCAGGTGGTGTCGTTGCCTTCGGCGGTCATGGGCATCGGGTAGACCTCGGCGGCCAGGTCGTCCACGACTTCGACGCCGGGGACGTCTTCCAGCAGCGAGCGGGCCAGATCGGCGTCAATCGGATCGCTGAACTCGGCATGAACAGCCGCCGAGTGCGCCCGGAACACCGGCACGCGCACGCAAGTCGCGGACACCGCCAGGTCGGGGATGTGCATGATCTTGCGCGTCTCGGCCGAGACCTTCCATTCTTCCTTGGAGTAGCCGTCGTCGCGCGGATCGTCGATGGAGGGGATGAGGTTGGACGCGATCGGATGCGGGAACACGTCCGGCTCCAACTCGGCGCCGTTGGACATCGCGGCGCTCTGCTCGGCCAGTTCCTCCATTGCCATGCCGCCGGCGCCGGACACCGACTGGTAGGTGTCGGCAATCACGCGCCGCACCGGGCTGTGCTCGTGCAGCGGCGCCAGGACCTGGACGATTGGCGTGGTGGAGCAGTTCGGAATCGCCACGATGCCCTTGTGCTCTTTGAGGTCGTCGGCGTTCACCTCGGGAACCACCAGCGGCACGTCGTCGTCGTAGCGGAAGGCGGAACTGTCGTCGATGGCGACAACGCCTGCAGCGGCGACCCGCGGCGCCACGGCCCGGCTGATCGAGCCCGATGCCGAGATCAGTACAAAGTCCAGGCCCGAGAAGTCGCTGTCGTCGTCCAGCACCATCACGGTGTGGGACTCGCCGTTGAATTCGATTTGCTTGCCGCGGCTGCGCTCGGAAGCCCACAGGCGCAACTCACCAACCGGGAAGTTGCGCTCCTCCATCACGCTCAGGAACTCGCGGCCCACGGCGCCGGTGGCGCCAACAACCCCGATACCAAAACTGCGGCTCATGCGTCGTCACTTTCCTCAAAGAGCAGGTGCTCAAGGCCTATGACCAGGCCGGGCAAGTCTCGCACCCGGCGGGCTGCCATCAACACGCCGGGCATAAACGAATCACGGCTCGTGGAGTCGTGCCGAATGGTAAGCGTCTGACCCAGGGCCCCGAAGATGACTTCCTGGTGAGCCACGAACCCGGGCAGGCGCACGCTGTGCACGCGCACGCCATGGTTCACGCCGCCGCGCACCCCGTCGAGAGTAAAGCGCTCGGTGGGCGCATCGATGGAGGCCTTGCCGCCGCGGGCCTGCGCGATAAGGTCGGCCGTGTGGGCGGCCGTGCCAGACGGGGCGTCGATCTTCTGGTCGTGGTGGAGTTCAATGACCTCGACGTGGTCAAGATGCGGGGCCGCCAGTTGGGCCATGGCCATCATCAGCACGGCGCCGATGGCGAAGTTGGGGGCGATGAAGGCGCCCACGCCCTCGCGTGCGGCGGCTGAGCGGATCGCTTCGATCTGGTCGGGCGACATCCCGGTAGTTCCGATGACGGGTGAAACGCCAGCCGCAATGGCCATCAGCGCGTTTTCGGCCGCCGCGTCAGCCACCGTGAAGTCGACGGCGACGTCGGGCTGGGTCTCTCGGATGGCCGTCGCCACGTCGGTGAACCATGGAAAGTCGACGTCCCGATGCATCCGGTTAACGCCGGCTGCCAACTCCATGTCGGGCGCGCCCTTGACGGCATCCACCACGGTCTGCCCCACGCGGCCGGAGGCCCCGAATACGGCGACTCGCAACGGCGTTCCCATCACAGCGCTCCTCTAGTCCCGGTAGCGGCCTCGTCGTGGTCCTCGACCGCCGCCATCACGGCGTGGGCCGCCACGTCCGCCTCTACCGTTCCGGTCAAAGCGACCGCGGCCACCACGGCCATCGCGACCGCCGCCATCACGGCGTGGGCCGCCGCGTCCGCCGCCGCGCGGGGCGGGGGCGGCGGTAGCCAACGTTTCTTCGGGCGAAAGACCCATCAGTACGGCCCGCCGCGACAGGTTAACGCGGCCCTGATCGTCGGTCTCGATCACCATCACCATGATGTCGTCGCCGACGTTGACCACGTCTTCAATCATGCCGGGCGGCTCCTCGGCCAGTTCGTGGCGTGGAACCAGACCCTCGCGACCAGGCATGAACTCGACCATCGCGCCAAACCCGAAGATGCGGGTCACCTTGCCGAGCATGGTGCGGCCGGCGTCGATCTCACCGGTCATGTCCCGGATCATCTGGACGGCCTGCTCGGCGCCTTCGCGCGACGGCGAGCCGACCATGATCGTGCCGTCTTCCTGGATGTCGATCGACGCGCCGGTGTCGGCCTCGAGCTGGCGGATCATGCGGCCACCGGGGCCGATAACCGTGCCGATGTTCTCGGGGTTGATCTGGGTTCGCATGATCTTGGGCGCGAACTCGCCAACCTCTGAGCGTGGAGCGGACAAGGCGCCGTTCATGACTTCCAGAATCTTCATCCGCGCGTCGCGTCCGCGCCGGACCGCGAGTTCCACGATCTCCGGCGTCAGGTGCTTGACCTTGATGTCCAACTGGATCGCGGTGATGCCCTTCTCGGTGCCCGCCACCTTGAAGTCCATGTCGCCAAAGTGGTCCTCGGCGCCTTGGATGTCGGTCAGCACCTTGAAGTCACCGTTATCGGACGTCACCAGGCCCATCGAGATGCCGGCCACCGGAGCGCTGATCGGCACGCCGGCGTCCAGCAGCGCCAGGGTGCTGCCGCAGGTGGAGGCCATGGAGGTGGAGCCATTGGACGAGAGGACCTCGGAAACCACGCGCACGGAATAGGGGAAGTCCTCGTAGCTGGGGACCACCGGTAGCAGCGCGCGCTCGGCCAGGGCGCCGTGCCCGATCTCTCGCCGCCGCGGCGAGCCAAGCCGCCCGGCTTCGCCGGAGGCGAACGGCGGCATGTTGTAGTGGTGCATGTAGCGCTTGGGCTGGGCCAGCTCTTCAAGGTCGCGGAGGCCGATCTTCTGCTCGTCGCGCTGGGTGCCCAGCGTCACGATCGAGAGCACCTGGGTTTCACCGCGCTCGAACAGACCAGTGCCGTGTGTCCGCGGCAGGATCCCCACGTCGGCGGAGAGCTTCCGCAGGGCGTCGTCCGAGCGGCCGTCCGGTCGGATGCCTTCGTCCACGATGGCGCGGCGCGTGTAGGCGCTCTCCAGGTCGTGGAAGGCCTCGCCGATGTCGCGTCCGTCGTGCTCGCCGTTGAAGGCCTCCTCGGCCTCGCCTTCGATCGCGGCCAGCTTCTCGACACGGGCCGAGCGGTCGGTGATGCGCGCAGCCTCGGCGATGGCGTCGCCGAAACGGGCGTCCACCGCCTTGAGGATCGCCTCGTCAAGTTTCTCGACCTTCACCTCGCGCGGCGTGGGCTTGATCAGGTCGCGGAGCTCGAGTTGCAGATCAATGGCGGCCTGCAACTGCTCCTGCCCCCAGGCGATGGCGCGAATCATGGTGTCGTCGTCGACTTCGCTGGCGCCGGCTTCGAGCATCACCACGCCGTCACGGGTCCCCGACACCACCAGGTCCAGCTCCCCGCTGACGTTTTCCTCGAGCGTCGGATTGAGCGTGAACTCGCCGTCGCGCAGCCCCACGCGCACCGCGCCCACCGGGCCCTCGAACGGGATGCCGGAAATCATCAGCGCGGCCGAGGCGGCAATGGTGCCAATCACGTCCGTCTCGGTCGTGCGGTCGTGCGAAAGCACCGTCAGGATGATCTGGACTTCGTTGCGCATGCCCTTCGGAAAGAGCGGCCGCAGCGGTCGGTCGGTCAGCCGGGAGGCCAGGATGCCGGCCAGCGGCGGTCGGCCTTCGCGCCGGAACACGCTGCCCGGAATCTTGCCGATGGAATAGCTGCGCTCTTCGTAGTCCACGGAGAGCGGGAAGTAATCGATTCCCTCGCGCAGGCGGTCGGACATCACCACGGTGCCGAGAATCACGGCGTCGCCGTAGGTCACCACCACGGCGCCATCCGCCTGCTGGGCCAGGCGGCCGGTCTCAAACGCGAGCCGGCGCCCCCCAAATTGGGTCTCAACGGTATGCATACAGGTCACTCCTCGCCGGCGGTCTGGACGAAGAGCAAAGAAGCGAGCCCGCAACCGGCGTTGCGCCCTCGGTTCTTGGCTCTTCCGTCAGGTCCCCCCGGCGTTCTGATCCGAAGCGGTTTACAACAAAGAAAAGCGGTCCGGCTTCGGCGCGGACCGCTGATCCATCCGTGCGTGCTCGCCGCGTCTGAGACGGCGCGCCGCGTTTCGCCAGGTATTCACGCGCGTTAGCGCCGCGCTCGAATCTGGAGCTTGTCGATCACCTGTCGGTAACGCTCCGGGTCGCGATCCTGGAGGTACTTCAGGAGCCGACGCCGGCGGCCGACCATCTTGAGCAGTCCGTAGCGTGAGTGCTTGTCCTTCTTGTGCTGCTTGAGATGTTCGGTGAGCTCTTCGATTCGGGCGCTGAGCAGCGCGATCTGCACCGGCGCGGAGCCGGTGTCGTCAGGGTTCAGGCGAAGCTCATCAAGGAGTTCGCGCTTGGGAGAGGTAACGACCATTCGTAGTTTTCGTTCTCGCCGGCCCAGCGTGGGCCGTTCAGTCACGGAAGGAAGGCGTTCAATGCGCCGCCCGAATTTCGTAAGTGTAGCGCACCACAACAGCTCGGGGCCCGCATTTTCGAGAGGCCAGGGACGACAGAGTTGCGCTGCCGCCTTCAGTGCCATAAACTAGTTTGCATTGCAAACCAAAGGCTGATACGCGGCCTCTCTTGCGACTGGTAGGCATGAAATGCGGAACGCAGAGCGCAAATCGCCCGCTCTTCGGCCCGACGAGAGCTGGAACGCCATCCACGACACCATGGACCGCGCGCGTAGTTCCATGTACGTCGCCGGCATGGAGCCGATCCTGCTCTTGTGGGGCGCCATCGTGGCCGTGGGCCTGCTTGGCCAATACGCCATCGCAACGCTTTCGACCGACTTTGCTGTGACAAACCCGTGGTATCCCCTGCCCCTGTGGGGCGCGTTGACAACGGCCGGAATGGTCGGCAGCGCCATCTTTGGGCACCGCGCCAGCGCCATGAACGCTGCGGGATCTGCCTCGCAGCG
>WTFW01000069.1 GCA_011523785.1 Chloroflexota bacterium
CCCAGACCCGACGCCGGAGCCTGAGCTGGAACTGCCGCCCTATTTCCCGGTAGCCATCAATAGATACGACTTCGACAAGGACCAGGACATCGGCACGCAGACGCTGCCGGAAGCCGCGGGCGGCGCCGGCGGGTTCACGTACAGCCTGTCGCCGGACCTGCCGGCGGGGCTGTCCTTCGATCCGGCCAGCCGCGCCCTGACCGGAACGCCGACCGAGCGCGGCGAGCACACCATGACCTACACCGCCACGGACGCTGATGGGACCCAGGTCGGCCTGTCGTTCCAGATCGTCATACTTGCGACGGCCCTCCAGGTAGAGGGCCCGGGGAAGCCCGGCACGCCGACCGTAACGCGGAAGACGTTCAGCGAGCCGACCAACCCGGCCCTGGACGTGACCTGGACCGCCCCGGCCAGCGGCGCGACTCCTACCGGCTACGAGGCGCAGTACCGCAAGAAGGCCGCCGAAGGCGAAGAAGCGGCGGACTGGACGGCCTATAGCGGCACGTTGGGCGCCACCGCGACCACCCTCAACCTGCCGGACCTGGAGGCGGGCGCGACCTACGAGGTGCAGGTGCGCGCGCTGAACAACGACGAGCGTGGCCCCTGGTCGGACACCGGCTCGGGTCGGGCCAACCGGTCCCCGCGGTCCACCGAAGCGGCCAACCTCCAACCCAGCTATACCCTGCTGTGGGGCGGGGACGACGCCGTTAGAACGCTCAATGACAAGTTCGCGGACGACGACGGCGACACGCTGACCTTCTCGGCCTCGGCGAAGTATCCCGGCGTGCTCAGGGTCGGTATCGAGGGCGAAAACTCCGACAAGCTGCGGATCCACGTCCTCAACCCCGCTACGTCTACGGTCACGTACCGCGTGTCCGACGGGTACGGCGGCGTCGCCTCGAAGACTATTGACGTCAGCGGCTCCGCCGAGGCCTTCAACGGCGCGGAACTGAGCCGAAGTGTGCCCGAAAACTCCGCCGCCGGCGCGGCGGTGGGCGACCCGGTGGCGGGGACGCCCTACGGGGGAGAGACGCTGACCTACACCCTGACGGGCGAGGCGGCAACGTCGAACGCCTTCACGATTGATTCGGCCACCGGCCAGATCAGCGTCAAGCAGGGCGCCAGCATCGACTACGAGGCCAAGTCCTCCTACACGGGGCGGGTGAAGTGGACCGTGCAGAAGCAGGAAGCCTTCGCCGACATCACGATCCAGGTGACCGACGTCGAGACCGGCCAGCCCGACGCACCGACGCTGGCGCGCACCACGTTCAGCGAGCCCTCGAATCCGGCGCTGGACGTGAGCTGGACGGCGCCGTCGGCGGTTGCCGGGGTGACGCTGAGCGGCTATCAGGCGCAGTACCGGAAGAAGGCGGCCGACGGAGAGGAAGCCGCGGAGTGGACGGCGTACAGCGGCACCCTGGACGCCACGGCGACGAGCCTGACCCTGGCGGACCTGGAGGCGGGCGTGACCTACGAGGTGCAGGTGCGGGCGCAGAGCAACGAGGGCGCCGGCCCGTGGTCGAACAGCGGATCGGGACAGGCCAACTCGGTGCCGCAGTGGTCCGGAATCAACTTCTTCGACTCTGATATTGCATGGGGTTCCGTCGGACGAGGTCCGCTCTCCGGCAGTTTCACTGATCCGGACGGCGACACCCTGACCTATGCCGCCGCCTCGCAATACCCCGGCATTGTGAGCGCCGCGATAGAGAACGGGCCCAAGGTGGCCGCGCAGGTGCGCAACCCGGCCACGTCCAACATCACCTACTGGGCGACGGACGCCTACGGCGGACGCTCGCTGTCCGGCACCTGGAAGATCAGGGGCGTCGCCAACGCGACGCGGAGCGTAGCCGAGAACTCGGCGGCCGGAACCAGGGTTGGGCGCGCCGTGAAGGGGAATCCCTACGGGACCGAAACGCTGGCCCACACGATGTCGGGCGAGATCGCGACGTCGGGGATGTTTGACATCGACTCGTCGACCGGCCAGATCAGCGTGAAGCAAGGCGCCAGCCTGGACTACGAGAGCAAGAGCTCGTACACCGGCAAGGTGCACTGGACGATCCAGGAACAGGCCATCGTCGCCAACCTCACCATCAGGGTGACCGACATCGAGCCTGGCCAGCCCGGCACGCCAACGGTCACGCGCACGACGTTCAGCGAGCCGTCCAATCCGGCCTTGGACCTGTCCTGGACGGCGGCGGCGGCTAACGGACTGACCATTTCCGGCTACGAGGTTCAGTACCGCAAGCAAGTCGCCGAGGGCGAGACGCCCAACGCCTGGACGACGTACACCTACACCGACTCCGAACAGAACGTCACCAGCAAGCTGCCAGCATCCAGCCGAAGCCTGAATCTGCCCAACCTGGACGCCGGCGCCACCTACGAAGTACAGGTGCGCGCCGTAACCGACGAAGAGGCCGAGGGGCCGTGGTCAAGCACCGGCTCCGGCCGGGCCAACCGGCCGCCGCGGAGTACGGAAGCGGCCAACCTCCAACCCAGCTATGTCCTTCTGTGGGGCGGCGACGACTCCGTCAGGACGCTCAATGACAAATTTGCGGACGACGACGGCGACTCGCTGACCTACTCGGCCTCGGCCCAGTATCCCGGCGTGCTCCGGGTCGGGATCGAGGGTGAGAATTCCGACAAGCTGCGGATCCACGTCCTCAATCCGGCCACGTCAACGGTCACCTACGGCGTGTCCGACGGGTACGGCGGCTACGTCTCGAAGACCATCGACGTCAGCGGCTCCGCCGACGCCATCAATGGCGCGGATCTGCGCCGAAGTGTGGACGAAAACTCCCCCGCCGGCACGGCGGTGGGCGACCCGGTGACGGGGACGCCCTACGACGACGGCGACGATCAGACCGACGATGCGCTGACCTACACGCTGACGGGCGAGGCGACGACCTCCGGGGCCTTCGTCATCGACTCGGCCACCGGCCAGATCAGCGTCAAGCAGGGCGCCACCATCGACTTCGAAGCCAAGACCTCCTACACGGGGCGGGTGACTTGGACCGTGCAGGAGCAGGAAGCCTTCGCCGACGTCACCATCGAGGTGATCGACATCGAGGCCGGCAAGCCGGATGCGCCGACGGTGACGCGCACGCGGTTTGAAGAGAAGTCCAACCCGGCGCTGGACGTGACCTGGACCGCGCCCGACGCCAACGGCGCCACCATCAGCGCCTACGAGGTGCAGTACCGCGAGCAGGTCGCCGCGGGCGAGACACCCAATGCGTGGACGACCTACACCTACACCGACTCCAGCGAGACGGTCACCAGCGAGCTGTCGGCATCGACACTGAGCCTTACCCTGCCGGACCTGCAAGCCGGCGCGACCTACGAGTTCCAGGTGCGCGCGCTCACGGCCAAGGAAGGCCCCAGCCCCTGGTCGGACATCGGCTCCGGACGGGCCAACATGCCGCCGCATTATGCGTATTTCGGCATCCACTATTACTACTTGGCCAATAACAACCAGCCGGTCGGAAAGACCTGGGTCAGCTTCCCGATAAAACTTTATTTCGGGGACTCTGATGGGGACGATATTCGTTGGGTCGTATCGTCCCAATACCCCGGCATCGGAGACATTGGGGAGTTCCAACTCGAGGGGAGACCTGCGGCGTTTCCGTTCCTCGCAGATGAGATGACGCGGCGGTGGACATTCGAGTTCTACAACCCGTCCACCTTGGACTTAACCTATGGCGCAAGTGACGGGTACGGCGGCTATATTAGCCGCACGTTTTCGTGGACGAGCAAGCAAGCTGAAACGCGAGCCATTGCCGAGAACTCCCCCGCCGGTGCGGCCGTGGGCGACCCGGTCACCGGGACGCCCTACGACGATGGCGACGATCAGACCAACGATGCGCTGACCTATACGCTGACCGGGGATGCTGCGGGCGCTTTCGTTATCGACGCATCCACCGGCCAGATCAGCGTCAAGCAGGGCGCCACGATCGACTACGAGACCACGAGCTCCTACACCGGACAGGTGAAGTGGACCGTGCAGGGCCAGGAAGCCGCCGCCGACCTGACCATCAACGTCGCTGACCACGAGGCCGGCAAGCCCGATGCGCCCACGGTCACGCGCACGCGGTTCGAGGAGAAAACCAACCCGGCCCTCGACGTCACCTGGACGGCGCCCGACGCCAACGGCACGACCATCACGGGCTACGAAGTCCAATACCGCGAGAAACCCTTACAGGACGGGACTGCCCCGGCGTGGATCACCCATACCTACACCGACTCCAACGGCAACAGCACCAGCGCCCTGTCCGCGACGACCACCAGCGTGACGCTGGCGGACCGGCGGGCAGGTGTCACCTACGAGGCGCAGGTGCGGGCCCTGACCAGCCTGGAGGGACCCGGTCCCTGGTCGGACTCCGGGTCCGCGAGGGCCAACATGTCGCCAAACGTCACGTCCAACAAGATCAGTTCGCAAACGTATCCATTCAACACCACCGCGACAGCGTATGTGGATCGGTATTTCACCGACATCGACGGCGACACGCTGACCTGGTTCGTCTCGTCGCAATATCCCGGCTTGGTCGGATTCGATTTGACCCAGTCCACGTCCTACCTGGTCATGCGCTTCCTCAATCCGGGCACGTCCACGCTGACGTACGGCGCGCATGACGGCTACGGCGGGTATGTCTCTCGCACCGTGAAACTCACCACCGGCCCGGGGAGCGCGACCCGGAGCGTCGACGAAAACTCCGCCGCCGGCGCGGCCGTGGGCGACCCGGTGGTGGGTAACAGTTACACGGGCCAAACCGAGACGTACAGCTACAGCCTGACGGGCGAGGCGGCGACCTCCGGGGCCTTCGAGATCGATTCGGCCAGCGGCCAGATCAGCGTCAAGGAAGGCGCCAGCCTGGACTACGAGAACAAGAGCTCTTACACGGGCAAAGTGAAGTACACGGTGAATGGTCAGGCCGTGGCGATTAGCCTGACCATCAACCTCACTGACCTTGAGGCCGGGCAGCCCGACGCGCCCACGCTGGCGCGGACCGAGTTCAGCGAACCGACCAACCCGGCGCTGGACGCGACCTGGACGGCGCCGGATGCCAACGGGCTGACGATCACCGGCTACGAGGTCCAGTACCGCCAGCAGGCCGCCGACGGCGAGACGCCCGAACCATGGACGGCGTATACGTACACCGACGCCAACGAAGCTGTCACCAGCAAGCTGTCGGCATCGACCCTGAGCATCAACCTGCCGGACCTGGACGCCGGTGCGACCTACGAGTTCCAGGTGCGCGCGCTCACGGCGCTCGAGGGCGAAGGCCCCTGGTCAGACACAGGGTTCGGGCAGGCCAACCTGCCGCCGGGTACAACCGAGGTAGCCCTCCAGGATCTCGAGATCGTGCGGGCCGACCAAGTCAGTGAGCCGATCGAGCATGAATATTTCCTGGACCCAGACGGCGACGCGCTGAGCTTCTCAGCCTCCGCGGAGTACCCGGGCGTGGTCACGGCTCGCATCGTTGCTATAGGCATCGGCCCTGGCACGGATGTGGATACGCTTAACGTCGAAGGCATCAATCCCGGCTCGTCGACGGTGACCTACGGAGCGCACGACGGGTACGGCGGCTATGCCGCGCGCACGATTACGGTCACGGTCACCGACTTCGTGCGCCGGAGCGTCAGCGACAAGTCCCCCGCCGGCACGCTGGTAGGCGACCCGGTAACCGGGACGCCGTTTGGCGAGGAGCCACCGACGTTCACCTACACGCTGACCGGCGAGGCGGCGGAGTCCGGCGCATTTGTCATCGACTCGGCCAGCGGCCAGATCAGCGTGGCGGAAGGCGCCACCGTGAACTACGCGACCAAGAGCTCCTACACGGGACAGGTGAACTACACGGTGGAGGGCCAGCCGGCCGTGATTGACATCACCATCGAGGTCATTCCCGTTCACGAGGTCTCGATCGCCCTCCCGGCGACCTTCAAGAACCTGCAACCGCTGGACGTCACCTTCACATTTGGGACGGATGTCACCGGCTTCGATGCCACCGACGTGACAGTCGAAAACGGCACGCTGGGGACCCTGTCCGGGAGCGGCGCGGTCTACGCCGCCAAGGTGACGCCCAACGGTGACGGCGACGTCACGGTCACCGTGGCCGCCGGCGCGGCCCTGGCCGGCGACAACGGCCTCGCGCCTCAGACGGCAACCTCCAAGGTGTCGACGTATCTGTGGGTCAGGCTCGAGGGGCCCTCCGGGACCCGCAAGAGCTGGGACTCCTTTGAAGTCGTGGCCACCTTCTCCCAGCCGCCGGGCGACGACTTCAGCTTCCGGTCCTGGAACTCAACGACCCCCGTTCCAGTCAGCGTGGACGGCAACACCGCGACCTTCACGCTAACGCCGGAGTACTACCAGTATCGATGGGGCACCTGGCCTTACCGAACCCGGATCTGGGTCAACTGGCGTGGAGTCGGCGCGTACTTCCAGGTGTACTCGGACGCCGATCGGCCACGAGTGCACCGCATTACCGGTCCGACGACGACTCAGACCGGGCCCTTTGGCATACACATTCAGCTAACCGAACACGTTGTGAATCTCACCGCGGAGGACCTGGACGTCTTCAACGGCCAGGTGACCGCTTTCCGGCAGGTGAGCGCGTGGGCCTACGAGGCCGACATCAACCCCACGCGCAGCGGACGATTGACCGTGGACATCGCCGACGGCGCGTTCAAGGACCACGCCGGATGGAACAACCGCGCGGCCCGACAGTGGTCGGTCAACGTTGACCTGTCACCGCCGGCCCCCGATCAGCCGTTGGTCGAACAGGCGGCCTCCGAACCCACGACCAAGCTGGACGTGACCTGGACGGCCCCGGACACCGGGTCCGGCCTGTCCATCATCGACTACGACGTGTGGTATCGGAAGCCGGGCGAGGCCAACTGGACGGACCACCCCTTCGACAGCACGGCGACGCAGACGACGATTGCCGGCTTGACCCCGGAGACGACGTACCAGGTCCAGGTGCGGGCGGTCAACGCGGACAGCCCCAGCGACTGGTCGCCAACAGCTGAGGGCGCCACCGCGGCAAACAACCGTGCGCCGCAGTTCGCCAGGCAGGCCACGCCGCGCTCGGTTCCGGAAAACGCGCCGGCCGGCACCCCGGTGGGCGACCCGGTCACGGCCACCGACGTGGAGGGCCACTTGCTGACGTACTCGCTACAGGAGGCGTCGACCCTCTTCGATCTGGATTCCGCCACGGGGCAACTCAGCGTGGCCGAGGGCGCGACCCTGGACTACGAGGCCGGGGCGTCCTACACCGTGGTGATTGAAGTCAGCGACGGCCTCGACATCACCTGGGCCGGCGACAGCCAAACTGTTGACGCCGAAGTCACGGTCACCATCACGGTGACCGACGTGGCCGAGCCGCCGGATCAGCCCGGCGCGCCCTCGGTCGCGCCGTCGGCCGCCGACCAGTTCACCGCCCTGCAGGTGACGTGGACGGCCCCGGCCAATGACGGCCGGCCGGCCATCACGGACTACGACCTGCGCTTCCGGCAGGCGGGCGCATCCGAGTGGATCGCGCACGACTTCACCGGCACCGGCACCGCAACCACGCTCCAGGATCTGGAACGCGGAACGTCCTACGAAGTGCAGGTGGCGGCGAGCAACGACGAGGGCACGAGCCCGTGGTCGGACGCCGGTACCGGCCGAACGGAGGACTACAACCTGCTCTCCGAGATCCACCGTCCCGGGGATGGCGGTGACCGTCTGACCCGCGAGATCGCTGAGAACTCGCCGGCCGGCACTGCCGTGGGCGCGGCAATAGGCGCGACCGACGGCAACGGCGACGCGCTGACCTTTGCGCTGACGGGCTCGAGCGCCTTCGACATCGACGCGGCCAGCGGCCAGATTCGCGTAGCCGAGGGCGCCGTGCTGGACTTCGAGACCAGGACCTCCTACTCGGTGACAGTCACCGTGAGCGACGGCAAGGATGCGAATCACCAGCCGGACGCCGCGATCGACGACACCGTCGAGGTAACCATCAAGGTGCTGGACCAGGCGCCGCCGGCTCAGCCGGACGCGCCATCGATTGCCCCGTCGGCCGCCCAGCCCGCAACCGTGCTGCACGTGACCTGGACGGCTCCGGCCAACCAGGACCGGCCGGCCATCACGGACTACGACCTGCGCTACCGGCAGGTGGGCGCGCCATCGTGGACCGCGCACGCCTTCGAAGGCGCGGGAACCATGACCTGGATCTCGGGTCTGAACCCAGACACTGCGTATGAGGTCCAGGTGGCCGCGGCCAACGTCGAGGGCCTTGGTCCCTGGTCGGACGCCGGCGAGGGCCGCACGTCTCCCCCAGGCGGCAACGGTCCCTCTGACGACGACAACAACCCGCCGAGCTTCGGCGACCCACCTGGCGGCTCGGGGACGGTCCGCGAGGTGGCGGAGAACGCGCCCGCCGGAACCCTGGTCGGCGCGCCGGTCACGGCAACCGATTCCGACGGTGACGCGTTGACCTACACGCTGTCCGGCACGAACGCCTTTGTCATCGACGCCGCCAGCGGCCAGATTCGCGTGGCGACCGGCGCCGTGCTGGATTACGAATCCACCACGTCGTACACGGTCACCGTCAGCGTCACCGACGGCAAGGACCCGCAGGGCAATGCTGACGCGTCGGTTGATGCCACCGTGGACGTAACCATCAACGTCCTCGACCAGCTGCCGCCGGCTAAGCCGGATGCACCGTCGGTCGAGCCGGAAGCGGACCAGCCCACGACGGTGCTGCAGGTTACGTGGACGGCTCCGACAAACGACGGTCGTCCAGCCATCACGGACTATGACGTGCGCTACCGGGCGGCAGGAACGTCCGCGTGGGCAATGCACAGCGTCGCCGGCGTGACTACCACGACCCGGATCACCGGTCTGGAACCCGACACCGCCTACGAGGTCCAGGTAGCCGCGGCCAACGTAGAGGGCCTTGGCCCCTGGTCGGACGCCGGCACGGGCCGCACGGACTCACTGAACGACCCGAATGTCCCCAATAGTCCCGACGGTCCCGACGGTCCCGACGGTCCCGACGGCCCCACTGGCTCGAACGGTCCCGGCGGTCCCAACGGCCCCGGCAATCCCGGAGGTAACTCCGGTAACCCGGGATCGACAGATTCGCCCAGCGGATCCTCCAGCGGCCCAACCGTGACCACGGTGGAGTCCCGCGCCGCGGCCAGCGGTTCGGAACTGACCGGTGCGGGCTACGGTGTGCTTGTGCGAGAGCAGGGCGGGCCGCCGTTGGCGGAGGCCGCGGTCGTGAATCCGATCATGACGTTCATGTCCGGCTTTGGAGCCTGGACGCCTGAGAAGGCCCTGCTCTTCAGCTTCGTCTGGCCGGCGCTGCTCGCCGCCGCGGCCCTGATGTCGCAAGTGCTGCAGTGGAAATTCCAGGTGTCACTGTGGACGGCAGTGCTCGCTGGCCTGACGGCAATCTTCCTCTTCTTCTGGCGACGCCGGAAGCGAGATGAGGACGAAGAGCAGGCCGGAAAGGCGCCCACGCTTCGACCGGCGACGTAACGCTCACCAGGGAGTCCGGAGCTTTGGCGAGCCCGGAAATCTACAGTCGTCTCTCATTCGCCCGAGGGCCGCAGGAGTCTTCCCGCGGCCCTCAGCGTTGGGATTCGATCATTGTCGTCCGTGCCCGCTGCTTTGCCCCACACCTGGTCGAACCAGCCCGCTCTCGCGCTACCCGTCTCCAGACCAGCGCGCCCGCCGGACCTGGAGCCCGGCCATGGCCTTCCACTCGGCACACCAACAACGCTGCTCGCCTGGGAGACCGCGGACAGCGTGAGGTTCGAACGCCGCCCCACTCTCCAGCCGAGCCGGTGCTCGCGCTAGGCCCGTCAGGTCTTTTGAACGCCGGCAATCCTGAACTCCGCCATCCCTATACTCACCCTGTTGAGCCCCTAGGGCGACCAAGATCGAGTTCGACGCAACCCAGCCTGGACAATTGGCCATGGCAATCGTGCTCGTCCTGGCCTTCGTGCTCGTTCCCCTGGTGCTGACGGCTTCCCTTACCCCCGTCGCCCTCGCCCTGTTCCCCCGCTTTCGCTCCCGCGAGTCCAAACCCCAATCCAGCCAGGTCGCCTTCGCCACCCGCACCAGTAGCCGGCTCCCCCTCGTTGGCGGCCCAATCCTGACCCTCGCCATAGCCATCGGCGTCCTCTTCCACCCGGACGCACCACTCTGGCCCCTGGCCGCCGTCGCCGGCTTCTTCGCTTTCGGTTTCATCGACGATCTGGCCAAGACCCTCCGCGGCCGCGGCATCGGCGAAGGCCTCTACTTCGCCGTCATCGTCCTCCTATCAATCGCCGCCGCGATCCTGATCCTCGACCGCGACTTCCACGATCTCGGAACCCTCACGCCCTTCGCCCTCGCCACCCACCTCGGAAGCGACGCCGTTGTGCCGCTCGGCCTCTGGTACGCCGTCCTGATCCTCGGAACCGCCCTCGCCGCTGGCTTCAGCGACGGCATGGACGGTCTCACCGCCGGCTCGGCCACAATTCTCATGACCGGCCTCTGGCTCGCCGCCGGCCCCGTCACCGGCGTCTGGCCTGGGCTCACCGCGGCTGGCGCCGGCGGCGCCCTGGTCTGGAACCTCCCCTCCCGCTGGGCCCCCTCCGCCCGCGATCGACCCCGCCGCGCCCGCGCCTACATCGGCGACAGCGGAGCCCTCACGCTCGGCGCAACCATGGCCATCGCGGCCATCGTGGCCGGTTACGACCTCCTCTGGCCCCTCATCGCCGCCCCGCTGCTGTTCGAAGGCTTCTCGTCGCTGATCCAGTTCAAAATCCTCGTTCCCCTCATTCGCCGCGTGGTCGATCCTCGCGACCCCGATGGCAACCCACTCCCGCACCAGTGCTTCTCGCTTCCCCTGCTGGCGGTGCCGCTCCACTACCACTGGGAGCTCCTGGGTCTCGACCGCCGTTCGATCGTCATCCTGTTCTGGGCCGCGACGCTCTTGACAACCGCGGCCGGAGTCGTCGCCGTCCACGTCTCCGCCGTCACCGCCCTGGCCCTCGCGCTCAGCGGCGCCGTCGGCCTGGCCTTCTGGCTCGGCGCCATGTGGCTGCGTCCCGCCTTTCTCGATGTTGAGGGCGACACGGTCTCCGTGATGCACGGCCGCCCGTTCCGCCTCGGCCCGGTTCGCCTCTTCCGGCGCCTTGAGACGATCCAGGATCACCGATTAGCCGAAGTCGCCCTCCGCACCGAACGCGTCAGTCGCCCCATAAACGCCTATGTCTTGTCCCAGTGGATCGCCGAGGTCCGCCAGCCCTAGCGCCATGTCAGACCCCAACGCCCCCGCCAATCTCCGCGCCGCCATTGCGGCCGGACTCGGCGACGCATCCGCTCCCTGGCGCCCGCTGACCACCGATGGCCGCCACCGCATGTGGCTCGTCGCAACCCAACCACACCCCGTCGTCGTCAAGGGCTACCTGCCCGAGATCGACCTCTACTACGCCCACCGCTGGCGCCGCGAGGAACGCGCCCTCGATCTCCTCCATCGCTACGTCCCCGGCCTCGCTCCGGAACCGCTGGCCGCCGCCCACGCCCCCAACCAGTGGGCCGCCCTGGCCATGCAACACGTCGGCCACCGCTCCCTCGCCGACGGCCTGCCCAATGCCTCCGTCTCCGACAGGAACCACGCCCTCGACGCCGCCCTCGCCACCTACGTCCGCTTCCAGGAGATCACCGCGCAGTTCGGCCCCATGCTCCGCGCCCTCGCCTACCAGTCCGACCTCGACCGCATCACCCGCCGCACCCTCGAACGCCGCTACGCCTCCGCCTTCGTCCGACTGCCCGACCCGACCGCCAGTCCAGCCCCAACCGCCTCCCCCGC